>CAMLHK010000006.1 GCA_946479925.1 uncultured Lactobacillus sp.
TCTTTAAATTCAGGAATAAAGTCATGCAGTGGTTCAGTAAAATTGAGCTGTCCATTTTGATATAATTTAAGCAAAATATTTTCAGTGATAATCACTTTGGTCAGACTGGCTAAATCATAAATGGCAAACGGACTCAGTTGCGTCACCTTGGGGTAAGTACTCGCAAAGCCAACGGTTGAAGTAAAAACCTGTTCATCTTTAATAAAAGCATAATTCACACCCGGTACAATGCGCTCCGTGACCATTGATTCGATTAAGTTCTGGGTGTTTGAGTAGTCAATCATAAAAACTATCCTTTAGTAAAAGTATCTTACTCTATTATATACAATTCTCAAATTAATTTTGAGAAATTGTGGCTACTGATAGTCAACTGAAAATAATGATGCGTTTGCCAAAAGAATAGTTCGATAATTTTTACCGCTAAAGCGTGAAAACTACTTGACATTACGTGTATCTTCAAGCATAATAATTACTGTTGATTTTGCCCGCTGGTCAAATGGTTAAGACGCCACCCTCTCAAGGTGGAGTTACGAGTTCAATTCTCGTGCGGGTGATTTAACACTGGGATATAGCCAAATGGTAAGGCACAGGTTTCTGGTTCCTGCATGTTTCGGTTCGAGCCCGGATATCCCAATAAAAATAGCTCAACAACTGGGTTTATGAGAGTTGAAAAACAAATTTGCCCATCATTTGCCCATCAGAATTGTTACAAAACGCTAGATGAATTGGTCATCTAGCGTTTTTCCTTATCTCATGGTGTTTTAGTGTTTTATATCCAATATGTTTTTAGGTGATTCACTATTCATAGAAATAATCGACGAAAACTGGGTTTCTCTCAACATCTACTCTTGGGTATGTTAGTATTTTTGTTCCATAGAATATTGTTCAGATTCAGCCTTAGTATATTAAAAGCATTGTTTTCAATTTAGTAAAGCCGACCATTAGCGTCTAGACAATTAATTCTAGCAGATCATGATTTACCATGATTTTTGCTAACATATTTATTTCGCCTTTGATTTCTAGCTAAATAGGGTAAATTAGTTGCTTCGCTACTGCTTATCATAATTTAACTTTAGATTTGGTTTCCAGCGAGTTCTTAACCGCTTTTTGTATTATTCACTTTACCTTCAGGATTGCACGATAGTTTTTTGGAAAATGCATATCGTGTAGGATTGCAGCAAAACTTACAGATTGAAAACATGGCTCATATTTGTCAAATAATTTATAAAGTTGTTTGACAAAATCGTAGTATTCTTTTTTACTTAAAACTAATTTTAGGGCAACTATTAATTCGAAGACACCGCTTTGACTGTTAACAATAAAATTATTGAGTTTTAAATCCTGCTTTATCAATCTAAATTTTTTAGTTTTTAAAACTAATTTGTTATAGGTGATTTCATCATGGGCTACAGAATTTCTAAAATAATTTACTAAAATATTTAAAGTTTCAATAGATTGGGGTTGAATTTTAATTTTAGTTTTATAGTTGCGTTTATATTTTAGTGAAAAGTCGCTAGCTATAACTCTTTTGATTTTATCTGTACAAACACTGTAAAAATAATTTAATTCTCCAAAAGTTAAATAGTTTACAAGAACCCAAAGAGGTACATGCTTATGCTCATTGACATAATGACTGATAGCATTCTTCTTATTGGCGTTTCTTTTAATTTCGTTAGACAAATTGCTTATCGTTTTTACTATAGAAACTATTTTTTCTTTATCGTTTGAATAATTGTCTATTGCTAGATAGGAATGGGGTTCTTTGTATTCTTTAGAAAACCTATAAGATATTTCGGAGCCTAAATTGCTTTCATATTCCATTAATGGTGTATATAGAATTCTGCACAAGTTCTTGTCAAAATCGTATAAACTCTTTATTTCTTTAAAACTAGCATTCTTAAATATTTTTCTGGTGATACAGGGGTACCATTTGAATCCCTCTGTAAGAATAATTGCTTGTATCCATTAACTATTGAATAGTAACCATGTTCTTCTAAAGCACGTTTATCACTAGACTTTACCGTAAGACCTCTTTCGCGAAGAATTTTCATTTGTTGATTATGACTTTTAAACGGTTTTTTATTAATAAAATCATTTACTGACATTTGTATTCCTTAAAAATTATTTTGGTAAAACAAAAAGCCCCATATCTGTAATAATACAGAACATGAGGCATTGTTAGTTCGACACCTACTCCTCGGGCCCTTCGAACTTGATCCATATTCGTATTATAGCAAATTTATTTTTATAGTAAATATACAATATTTGGTAGTTTTTCTTCAAAAATCACTAAAAATAGAGAAGACTACACAACATCTTGTGTTTTTTACATATTACCTATAAATGAAAAAGTTATATATCTTGAACCATTTTTACTCAAATTTAATATTTATATAAATTTGCTGTAGGTCAAGTATCCTATTTTGCTGGAGCGATTCAATTGCATGGACATTTGACATTTCATTTACCATTATTTTCAAACTTTTTACTACGATCCATATAAACCATATGTACTGAGACTCAAAAGCTAGACAACTTTTGTAGTTTTATTTCTCTTTTAACAGAAACTACTTTATTTTAAATTAGTTTCTGTTTTAGACACTAGTTTATCATCGGCAAATATGAAACTGGCATTTGCTCCTGCATTTTTTCCTTTAATTCCAGTGAAGTAAACCGCAGTTACATTTTTCTTTCCTAAAACGACATTTTCGTTCAATCCGTCGGGTTCACCATAAGTGTTGACAAGTGTACTGTAAGAACTACCTGTTTTTATTGAGTTAAATGCTTTAAGCGTTAGCATAGTGCTGTTGCGGCTCCATTTAAAGCCTGATACCGTTTTGGTAATAGCCTTTTTATGACTAAATTGAACCATTATTGTAGTCCCATATTTAGTCCATGAATATGATTTTACCTTAAAGCCTTTGACCTCAGTTGATGAAATCGAATTTGGATGACCCAAAATGTTTTTCACATCTTTAAGAGTGCTCCCGCCATTACCTTGTTGCATGATGTCACCGACTTGAATTTTGTTAAAAGATTTTCTAAAAGATGTTTTTTAAGTATTCGTTTTCTTTACTTTTCGGCTTATTGCTATCAGACTTATTACTATACTGCTATTCTTAGAACAACCAACTAAGGATAAGGCTACTAAACAAATAGGAGCTACTGACAATACATTCGTACGCTTTTTCATTACTTCCTCCTATATTTAAAACTATATGTGTTGGGTCGTTAAAAATTTTTTGATACTTTACGAAATAGATTGCCCCTTATTGTAATCATTAATTGACTTTAGATAGATCAGAATAGGTGATGATAAAGGAGCCAAGTACCGATTTCACTTTTTTGATTTTTAGGAAAACAGTATCTCCTTTTTTAGCGTTGGGGTTTTCTGGACTAACGAAATTAAGATGTTTACCGGTTTCCATGTTGTAACCGAAAGGACTTTGAGGTTCGAATTTCTTAATTTTAAATTGTACGGTCTTACCTTTTAAATTTTTACCTTTACTGAGGGCAGCTTCCGCAGCTTTAATATTGGGATAGTCTGCCACTTTAGGTTCTGGTTTCTTTTGTTGATGAGTGGTTTTAACAGATTTATTAGGACTTTCTTTACTAGTCTTATTGTTAGAACAACCTGCAATTGTCAGTGCCGCTAAAACAGTGGTGCCAATCGAAAGGGCTTTCTTAAATTTAACCATTACTTCCTCCTGAAGCGATATTGCCGTAGGTTTAGTGTCACTGGCGTGGTGGACAAAAATACCTGATAGCAAAAATTAATAACGATTTTTAGTTTTTATAATTAATTTCTAATCAAGTATATTTTAATTTTATCGTATATTTTTAATACCGTATAGGTTTAAAAGCAAATTTTTAAGACAAGCAAAAAGCATAATTCATATCAAAGCGAATTATGCTTTTTCTGAGTTCATTAAATTATATTTTAATTGACTTTGAAAATCTCATTGTCAATTGTGACATTATCTTGAGAAAAGAAGGTTAATTGGTCATTCTTTTTGTCTAATGCAATGACCATTACAGTTGGATCGTAGCCATCTTTTTTAATAGCTTCAAAATTAACTTGAACCAAAGGATCACCTTTTTTAACTTCTTGTCCTTCTTTAATAAGAAGTTTGAAGTGCTTTCCTTTAAGGTTAACAGTATTTATGCCAATGTGAATTAAATATTCATTACCAAGAGGGGTTGTAATCCCAATAGCATGACCAGTTTTATACGCGACTGTGATCTTTCCGTTTACTGGTGAAACTATCAAATCACTGATTGGAGCAATTCCAACTCCAGAGCCTAATGATTCAGAAGAAAAGACTTCATCATTTACTTGGTCTAGAGTGACGACCTTACCATCAACTGGTGCACTAACAACTTCTTCTGTATCACTAGGATTCTTACTAGTTGTCGTTTTTTTAGTGTTATTTTCTTTACTACTTTTAGCCACAGGCTGATCGATTTTGACAAATGAATAAGTAAAGATAAAAGCTAATACAAAGCCTAAAACCGCAGTTATAATTGCATTAACAAAATTTCCTGGTTTGCCAATAAAGTTTACAATAGTGAAAACACCTGGTGAACCAAAAGAATAACGAACAACTTTGCTAATTCCAGCGTAAAAGCCAGCAATTCCACCTGCTGCCATGACGGCATACAGAGCACGCTTGTATTTTAAGGTGACACCGTAAAGTGCAGGTTCGGTGATTCCAGAAAGGGCAGTAATTCCTGCCGACGTTGCAATTTGTCTATTTCTAGGAGTTTTGTCTTTTATAGCGATCGCAAAAGAACAGCCAGCTTGAGCAATATTTGATGCAAGCATACCAGGTCCTTGCACGTTTTCACTCCTTGCTGCACTGGCGAAACCAAGAGAGGCTAAAGGTGTTAAGGCCACATGCATACCTACCATAACCAGAAGTGGCGTGAAGGTACCCATAAGTGTAGGCACTAACCAAGGTACATATTTGTTAAGTAAGTTAACTAAAAGTGCTAATAAATTACCCAACCAAGATCCAATTGGTCCAATTAGAATAAGAGCAAGTGGAGCCATAATTAAGAAAATTAGTAATGGCCTTAGCATAGTTTTAATAACATTGGGTGAAACTTTTTCTGCAAATTTTTCAACATATGACTGAATCCAAATGCAGAGAATTATTGGAATCACGGTGCTGCTGTATGAAGCCAAAGTGACGGGAATGCCAAAAAGCGCAACGGATTTCCCTGCAGCAACCATGGCAGCCCAATTAGGGTGCAATAACACGCCAGCGATTGCAATAGAGAGAAATTTATTGGTTTTAAAATACTCAGCAGCACTTACTGCTAGCATCACAGGTAAAAAGTAAAAGACCGCATCGGCCATAAAGCTCAAAACTGCGTAGCTTTGAGATTTTACAGAAATTAAATTAAATGTAGTTAAGATAGAAATAATAACTTTAAACATACCACCAGCTATTAAAGCAGTAATGATAGGAGCCATTATTCCCACTAAAACGTTGATTAAACGTCTAAACCAGCCAGCTTTATTTTTTTCGGCCTTATTAGAGTTATCATTTTCACTTGAAATATGGTAATCTTTTTGAATTTGCCTAAAATATTCATCAACTTTTGCACCGATTATAACTTGTGATTCTTCTCCAGACTGAACCGCGCCTAAAATTTCCGGCTGTTTTCTTAAAAACTGATAGTTGAATTTCGTTTTATCTCTCAAGTAAAAACGTATTCTGGTAGCACAATGATACATGCTTGTAATATTATTTGCCCCTCCAATATTTTCAACTATTAAATCAGTCACTTCTTTATTACTTCTCATATATATTCTCCTTTAGTACATCATTACTCTGTGAATATGAATAATAAGATATGCCAATTCTTCCTTCGTAATCCTCTTGGTATATATTACTTCTATTGTTTGCTTTAATTTGAAAGCAATTTTACTTGCTTCAGGATATAAATCAGACACTTTTTCGAGTAGAGTAGGATCATCCGCAAACATTTGATTATTGATATATCTTTCTGCAAAAAATTTTATGTGTGTTACAAAGCGATCATAATTTATTCCCTCATATTTTAGCTTTCCATGGCTAATTACTCGTAAAGTTTGTAAGATATTATCAATCATTCTGGAAATTTCTAAGACGTTACTATTTTCTTCTTTGCTTGAAGCATTTATGATGTGAAAAGCTATATTTGCCGCTTCTTCTTGTGGCATTTTGATGCCTAAGTTTTTCTCAATAATATTTAGTGAAAATATACCTATTTTAAACTCATCTTTAAAATAGGTTTTCATTTCTAAATATATTCTGTTTCCCAAAGTTAAATTTTGCTTTAATCGTTGGGTAGCAAAATATAAATGATCTGAAAGTGAGTAGAAAATACTTGCGTCTAGTTTTTCATTTAAGAATTTTTCCGCAAATTCAACAATTTCTTCTGTTGTTTTAATAATATTTGCAGGTATTTTTTTCAAAGATTGAATTAGCTCATTTTGCTTACTATTGTCTACTGAAGTGTAAATACGGCTTATTTTTTCATCAGGTATAACTTGATTGATTTTTGCATGATATCCTATTCCTTTTCCAAAAGCAATATACTCTGTACCATTTTGCTCAATAACCACGACATTAACGTTAAGTATCTTCTTTATTTTATTCATTTTTTGCCACTAAAAAAGCAGACAAAAACAACAATAATAACTAAGATTTAAAACTAAATTTTAGTCATCAATGTAGTCTTGCCTGCATCACCAGTTACATACGCTATCATCAATAACACTAATATAGCAAATATTTTACAATTATGCAAGCGCTTTTTTAAATTTTAAAAACTAAGTTGCAAGAAGTAGGTCAATAAGCTCTTTTTTTGCCACTTGTTTTTGATTAGTTGCTTAATTTGCCAATAGCATAATCTTTCTTGCTAAGTACTTTGTTTAAAAACATCTGCATTTAGCAATTACTTTTATGCTACGTCCATTTATTATTTAGCCCACTTAGTTACAAATTTCGACCTCTTACTCAAAACATATTGTTAACTCATTTTAATTTTGTTTTAATAATGCACAACAACAAAGAATATCTTGAAGGGTGGGGTAAAACCATGTATAAAAAAGAAGTAAATGTTACAGTAAGGTGGGTCTTGAGCAATCTCAAGCCATGGATGATATTTGGTTTATTTATCTTTGGCGTTACTAGTTCTTTTGAAGGAGTATTAAATGGTTACATTTTAGGTTATATTCCCAGGCTTAATGTCAAGGATGGTCGCAGTTTAATCGTATTTGGAATTGCCGCAGTTTTATCATATCTAACCGTTTATATTTCTCTTTTCTTATTTTGCCTGTTAATGCAAAAAGCAATTCAAATTTTAAATGAAAGGATAAAGGCTATATATTTCAGAGCAAATTTTGCCAGTTCATTTAACAATCCGAATTTAGATTCATCTGATGTTTTGAACAACATGACTAGTCTTTCCAAACAGATAGAGGAAAAGTATTTTGAACCGCTTTTATTGCTTTTTCAAAGTTTGATGACAGTCATATCTTCTACAGTCGTAGTATTAATGACTAATCCAGTTTTAGGTCTTGTTTATCTAGCTCTTTCTTTCCTGTCACTTCTTCCTAGTTATATGGGTAAAGAAAAAATGAAGATTAAAACCGAAGTTTGGAGTCACTCGAATTCAAATTTTTTAGCGATCACACGTGACTTATTTGCAGGACGCTTTGAAATTACGAATTTTGGTGTTAAAAAATTATTTATGCAGAAATTTGATCATTCTTTGCATAATGAGGAACAGAAATATTACCAATTGAATGCTTTCCAATATGTTCTGCAGTTTATTTCTTGGTTATTTGCAATTATAATAACTCTATCTCCAATTTTCATAGGGTTATGGATGGCCAAAAATAACATCTTAAGTGTTACCGTAAGTACAATTTTAACTTTGACTCTGACTGCGGATCACGTAGTCGGTGGTTTTAGGCAGTTAACCAATTTTGAAACTCAAATACAAAGCACAGAAGGTATCAGAAAGATCTCTTGGACCGAAACAAAAACGGATCAAGAGACTGTTCTACCAGAAAGCAATAATAGATTAGTTGTTGACAATTTGTCAGTTAAACGTGGCGATCGAGAAATTTTTAAAAATTTGTCATTAAGCCTAGATGAAAACGACAAAATGCTCATTACTGGACCTTCAGGTGTTGGTAAATCAACTTTGCTAAATGCCATAGCAGGATATATTCCAATTGAAAAAGGTGAAGTAGAATTTGGCGGACACAAATTGAAGTATTCAGATTTTGTTTTTATTTCACAGAATATTTGGCTATTTGCAGGAACAATTCGGGAAAATCTTTCTCTTTTGCAAAATTTCACAGACCAAGAATTAGTTGCTGCTTTAAATAAGGTAGGTTTAGACAAAGAGCTCGGTAGCAAAGCATTGGAATTTGAAATTAAAGAGCAAGGCAGCAATCTTTCGGGTGGGCAAGCACAAAGACTGGCTATTGCCAGAGGACTTTTACGTCATAAGAAGATCTTTTTACTAGATGAAATTACATCTAGCCTGGATCATCAAAATGCGGATGAAGTTCACCGCTTAATTTACCAATTGCCTTCAATTGTTATTGAAGTGGCGCACAATTATAATGAAAAAATTGCGCAAGAAAATAACGTTAAGATTTTTAACTTAGCGCAAAATGCAAAATAAAAACAACCCGCAAAATGTACAAATAAACATTTTGCGGGTTGTTAATTGCCATTATTCAAATCAATAATTATTTGACTATTTTTTACATCCCAGCCTTAATTATTTTCTTATCAGCCATGGTTTTACGTAAAGAGAGCATTGCAGTATAGGTAGATAAAATATAAACTTTTTTAGTGGGCAAATTAGCAATATTGGCGATTACTTCTTCATTATCTGTGCATGTAACCATTTTACCCGGATCAAAACCGGCGACTTCCAGTCGAAAGCCCATGTCGTGCCAGCGCTCGCCGCCAACCAAAATTTTTTTAATTTGATCGTGGTTTAAGTCTTCAAACTGACCGTCCCAAATCCAGGAAGTGTCGATGCCGTCAGCATGGTTAGCATTAAGCAATGTAACTAAGGAATAATCATCTTTTTCAGTGTTAAGCATGTGCAGCACTTCATCTAGACCAACCGGATTTTTAACTAAAATCAGGTCAATTTCTTTTCCTTCATATTTAATTAATTCTTGTCTGCCAAAAATCCGCTTGTTTTTAGCAAAAGCCTGAGCAATTTCTTCTTCACTGAGGTCAAAATAGCGCGCCACTGAATAGGCAGCTAGAGCATTATAAATATTGTAAGTGCCGCCAATGTTGATAGTATAGTTTTTACTGCCCATTTGAAACTCAAGGTTATTCGGCGATTGCTCAATAATTTTGTTCACAGAATAGGTTAACTCAGGTCTGCGATAGTTGCAGTTGGGGCAGAAAAAATCTCCCAGATTGGCGTAAATCCTTTCATGATAATGTAAGATATGATCACAATCAGGACATAAGATGCCATCAGTATTAACTGGAGCCTTGGTATCATTTTGCGGATTATCATTTGGCAGTTTAAAGCCATAAAAAATTTTCGGATTAGTCAAGTCGACTGAAGAAAAGATGCTAGCATCACCATTGGCTATAATAGTAGCTTCAGGTGCTAATTTAATGCCATCTACAATTTTTTCGTAAGTGGTGTAGATTTCCCCGTAGCGATCCATTTGGTCGCGAAAGATGTTGGTAAGAACAAACACACTAGGATTAAGCAGTTCCGTTACCATTTTGACATTAGCTTCGTCAACCTCTAACACTGCAATCGGTCTGGATGATTTTTTCTTTTTATGGGCTAAAAAAGCCGTCACGATTCCTTGTTGCATATTGGAACCTGATGGATTGGTTAAGACGTCACCGTATTTTTCTCTTAATGCCGCCACAATCAATGCGGTAGTCATGGTTTTACCGTTTGTTCCTGTAACAATGACCGTTTCATAGCCGTCAGCCAGTGTCTTTAAAATCTCCGGATCAAGATTCATTGCCAGTTTGCCGGGAAAACTAGTGCCACCTTTTAAAACGTTATGTAAAAACCAGTAGCTTGATTTACCCGCGCTTTTTGCTATTACAGATTTAAAACTCATATTTTTCCCTCGCTTTAAAATCATTATCAACTATAGCATAGCCATAAACCGAAAACGAGTTTTTATAACCATTTAACTACACATATTTTATTTTTACATTATACTAGATAAGTTAGATGAATTTAAATGAAACAAAGGAGCAAAAATGGCACAATTATTTTTTGAGTACGGCACGATGAGCAGTGGCAAAACTTTAGAAATACTGAAGGATGCTCATAACTATGAGGCTCAGGGGCGCAAGATTGCTTTGTTAACCAGTAAAATTGATAATCGTAGTGGTGTAGGCACTGTGGCTTCAAGAATTGGGCTCCACCGAAAGGCAGTTCCGATCGACCATGATTTTGATATTTTTGCTTATATAAAAAAGTTGAACGAACAGGAAAAGGCACAAGGTGATGGCGCAATCGCCTGCGTTTTTGTCGATGAAGCTCAGTTTTTGGAACGTCATCATGTGGTAGAATGTGCCAAAATTGTTGATGACTTATGCATTCCCGTCATGACTTTCGGCTTAAAAAACGACTTTCAAAATAATTTATTTGAAGGAACCAAGAATTTGTTGATTTTTGCTGATAAAATAAAAGAGATCAAAACAATTTGCCACTACTGCGGTAGAAAGGCTACAATGAATCAACGGATACACAATGGTAAACCAGTTTACGAGGGTGAACAGGTTCAAATAGGTGGGGATGAAAGTTATTACCCGGTTTGTCGGTTTCATTATTTTCATCCGCATCAAACAAGATAGGAAGGGATTAGAACAACATGGATAAAATTATGGCACAGCTTGAAAGTCTTGTTGCTCATTATGACGAATTACAGGAAATGATGGCTGACCCGGAAGTTATCAATGATACCAAAAGGTACATGGAAGTTTCTAAGGAAGAAGCAGATTTACGCGATGTAGTTGAAAAATATCGCAAATATAAGGCTGATAAAAAAGAAATTTCAGACAATAAGGATATTATTGCAAACGAAAGCGATTCAGATTTGGTTGAGATGGCCAAAGATGAAAATAACGATTTAGAGCAGGATATTGCTAAGCTTGAAGATGAAATCAAAATATTAATGTTGCCCAAAGATCCTAATGATGATAAAGACATTATTATGGAAATTAGAGGAGCAGCTGGTGGTGATGAAGCTTCCTTGTTTGCCGGAGACTTGCTCAGAATGTATGAAAAATACGCTGAAAGACAAAACTGGCAGGTTTCTATCGTCGACAGTGAGCCAACTGAAGTAGGTGGTTATAAACGAGTTGCCATTATGATCACTGGCAACAAGGTTTATTCAAAACTTAAATATGAAAACGGAGCGCACCGCGTGCAACGCGTTCCTGTAACTGAATCTCAAGGCCGTGTTCATACCTCAACTGCTACAGTGGCAGTCATGCCTGAATATGAGCAAGTTGACCTTGATTTGGATCCCAAAGACATTAGAGTTGATGTTTATCGCTCAAGTGGTGCGGGCGGTCAGCATATTAACAAAACCTCCAGTGCTGTGCGCATGACGCACTTACCTACTGGTATTGTAGTGGCAATGCAAGATCAGCGTAGTCAACAGCAAAACCGGGAAAAAGCCATGCAGATTTTAAAATCCCGTGTTTACGATTACTATGAAAGTCAAAACCGTGATAAGTATGATGCTAAGAGAAAAAATGCTGTTGGTACAGGTGACAGGTCTGAGCGCATCAGAACTTATAATTACCCGCAAAACCGGGTAACTGACCATCGTATCGGTTTGACTCTTAATAAGCTTGACCGGGTAATGAATGGGGAACTTGATGAAATTATTGATGCTTTGATTTTATATAATCAAACAAAGCAATTGGAGGAGCTGGCCGAACAGAATGTCTAAAATTGACACTTTAAAAAGCTTGAGAATTTGGGCTGCTGAAACTGCACCAGAACAAAGACCAGAAGATATCGCTTTTTTGCTAGCTGAAAGACTGCAGCTGAGTCCTAGTGAGTTTCAATTAAAACAGGACATGGAATTATCACCAGACCAAATTAAGCAAGCACAAAAGGATGTGCGCAAGCTGGCTAAAGGGATATCGCCTCAGTATATTTTGGGTTACTCCTGGTTTTTTGGTTATAAAATTTTAGTGCAGCGCGGAGTTTTAATTCCCCGTTTTGAAACTGAAGAGTTAGTGGAATGGGCTTTAGCAAATCTGACCAGTGGTGATAAAGTGCTTGATTTAGGAACAGGCTCCGGCTGCATTACAGTAGCTCTAGCTAAAGAAGCTGCTAAAAAGCAGATTACCGATCTTGATTTATATGCTTCTGACGTCACTGATGCTGCACTAAGAACTAGCGAAGAAAATTTTTTGATTCATAAAGTTGATGTTACCGTTCGAAAAGCAAACATTTTAATTGGTCTTGAAAAGTTCGATAAAATCATTTCTAATCCTCCCTATATAAAGGAAACGGAAAAAGATGTGATGGACCAAAACGTATTGCAAAATGAACCCCAGGAGGCACTTTTTGGTGGAAAAAATGGTATAGAATTTTACCAGAAGTTTGTCAAACAAGTGCGTGATCACTTAAACAGCAGAGGAGAGTTTTTCTTGGAATTTGGCTTCAGTGAAAAAGAGCAGCTGGTTGATTTATTTGGACGGGAGCTGCCGGATTTTACCATTGAATTCAAAAATGATTTAGCTGGAAAGCCACGCATGGTTAAAGGAAAGTGGAATAAATAATGGAAACTAAAATTTTTTCACAGGATCAAATAGATGATGCAGTAAAATTACTCGCTCAGGGAGAATTGGTTGCTTTTCCGACAGAAACTGTCTATGGCTTGGGTGCCATTGCCACAAATGAAAAAGCTGTAAAAAATGTTTATAAGGCTAAGGGACGTCCTAGTGACAATCCGTTAATCGTAACAGTTTCTGATGCTCAAATGATGTCTCATTATGCAAAAGAGGTGCCAGAGCGTGCTCAAAAGTTAATTAAAAAATTTTGGCCAGGTCCTTTAACCCTTTTGCTTTATGTTAAACCTCACAGTCTGCCTAAAGCTGTAACTGGTGGTCTTGATACTGTGGCTTTTCGCTGTCCTAATGATGACTTAACTCATCAGTTGATCAGTAAATTGGGTTACCCAATTGTTGGACCTTCCGCCAACACTTCGACTAAGCCTAGTCCAACGACAGCTGCGCATGTCTATCATGATTTAAAGGGAAAAATTGCGGGAATTATTGATGGTGGACCTACAGAAGTTGGATTGGAATCAACGATTATTGACTTGTCTGTAGCTACGCCCATTGTTTTACGTCCTGGTGCAGTTACTCCCGCAGAGTTAAGTCAGGTTTTGGGTGAAAAAGTTTTAATTAACAGTGGTAAAGTTGCTGATAAAGATGTTCCGAAAGCTCCAGGAATGAAATATCGTCATTATGCTCCGAGTGCACCCGTAGTCGTGGTTGATGATCCAGAAAACTTTGCAAACATTGATTTAACCAATGCAACAGGAGTAATGGCATTAACAGATGTGCTTGAAAAAATTAAGCTGCCAGCCGCAAATAAATTTAATTTAGGTAAAAACTTGTTAGAGGCCGACCATAATTTATTTGGTGGTTTACGTTACTTCGATGATAAACCAGAGATCAAACAAATTTTTGTGCAGGGATTTAGTGGCAGCGAGAATACTTTGGCATATATGAACAGGCTAAATAAAGCTGCCGCTGGTCATCATTATGTCAAAGAGTAAAAATTTTAGTAGCAAGGGACTTTAAACCCTCTGCTTTTTTTATTAAAATACACGTAAACGTAATTATGTTTATAGGAGGAAAAAGATGGGCAAATTTACGGTTTTGAATCATCCGTTAATTCAACACAAGTTAACAATTATCAGGCGTAAGGAGACAAGTTCTAACGAGTTTCGGAGAATAGTTGGTGAAATCGGGGGACTGATGACTTACGAGATTACCAGAGATTTGCCGCTGAAAGATGTTGAAATTGAAACACCAATTGGCAAGACAACCCAAAAAGAGATTGCCGGCAAGAAATTGACTATTGTGCCAATTTTACGTGCAGGTATCGGTATGCTTAATGGTGTTATGGAAATGATTCCGTCAGCCAAGGTAGGAGTAATTGGTATGTATCGGGATGAAGAAACTCTTATGCCTCACGAATATTTCTGCAAAATGCCTAAAGACGTTGCAGAGCGTGAATGTCTTGTGGTTGACCCAATGCTTGCCACTGGCGGTTCTGCTAATATGGCAATTGGTGCGCTTAAAAAGCGGGGCGTTAAAGTAATTAAGCTGGCTGTTCTTGTAGCCGCTCCTGAGGGTGTCAAAGCTATTCAAGAAGAGAATCCGGATGTCGATATTTATGCTGCCGCCGAAGATGAAAAATTGTTGCCAAACGGCTATATTACACCTGGTTTAGGTGATGCAGGCGATAGATTATTTGGTACCAAATAATCTTTTTTATGTAAATTAATTGCAAAATACGCTTACATTTTTCACAAAATTATTGAATGGTGTTAATATTGTATGAGTGTTCGATAATTTGGGCACGAGAAGGGAGGTCACGAAGAATTGGAGCAATCATTTGTTTTTAAATTTCTGGGTTTGACATTTGATCTTTCTGGGATCATTGGCTCAACTTTAATGGCAGCTGTCGTATTGTTTGTCTGCATCTGGTTATCAAGAAAAGTTGAGATGAAACCAAATAAAAAGCAAAATATCATGGAATATTTGATTGACTTTACTGATGGAATTGTTAAAGACAATGTCAGTGATGTTGATGCACGAAAGCACCTTTCACTTTATGCTTTTGTCCTTTTTATTTACATTTGGTTTATGAACCAGTTGGGCCTCTTCTTAGAGGTTAAGGCGGGAGACAACATTTTTGTAAAATCTCCCACAGCAGATCCGGTAACGACAATGTCGTTTGCAATGATGACCTTGCTTCTTTCATTCACATTCGGTATGCAGAAATTCGGTACTGGTGGCTACTGGCGTAATTATGCCGAACCTGTTAGTTTTCTTTTCCCAATCAATATGATTGAAGAAATCACTAACTTTTTGACATTATCTTTGCGTTTATATGGTAATATTTACGCTGGCGAAGTGTTATTAACTTTAATAGGTAATAGCTTTGCTCCTAGCTTTGGTGTTATCACTTTGGTGTTAGCAGCACCGCTTGCTATGATCTGGCAAGGATTCTCTGTCTTCATTGGCTCTATCCAGGCATATGTTTTCGTAACTTTATCCATGGTTTATGTTGGGAAAAAAGTTACAAAAGAATAATTTATTGGAGGTTTAAATATGTCACAAGCTTTTAAATATATCTCAGCAGCGATTGTAGCTGGTATTGCTGCATTGGCAGCTTCTTGGGGTAATGGTAAAGTTATCACTAAGACAGTTGAGAGCATGGCTCGTCAACCTGAAAGTGCTGGTAACTTAAGATCAACAATGTTTATCGGTGTTGGTCTGATTGAAGCCGTTCCTATTTTGGCGATTGTTGTTGCTTTCCTGATTCTCTTCGTTTAATTTTTTTATTTAAAACAATTTAGATAAAAGAGAGAAGGGCAGTAAATGACATTTCAAATTTTATTTGCAGCCTCGGCAGGTCATATTTATCTGGGTAATACTATCTGGTATTTAATTGTTTTCGCAATTTTACTTATTTTGGTTAAACATTATGCATGGGGACCTGTTTCCGACATGATGGAAAAAAGACGCCAAAAGGTAATCAATGATCTTGATTCGGCTGCAGACAATCGCAAAAAGGCCGAAGTTTTGGCTAATGAGCGTGAAGCTGCCTTGAAGAACTCAAGACAAGAAGCAACGCAAATTCTTACCGATGCAAAAGCGAATGCTGAAAAAACCAGCACCCAGATTGTTGCAGAAGCTAATGATAACGCGGCTTCGATTCATGAGAAGGCAAAGGCCGATGCTGCTCAGGCTAAAGCGGATGCCTTAGATGAAGCTCGTGCACAAGTTGCAGATATTTCTGTCACGATTGCAGAAAAAGTAATTGCGAAGAACTTATCTGCTGATGACCAAAAAGATTTGGTTGATCAATTTATTAAGGGGCTGAATAAATAATGGCCTTAAGTAAAGCGGAAATTGCTGCACGTTATGGTACTGCACTATTTGATTATGCCGAAGATATGGCTGCTTTGGATACTGTTCATGCAGATATGCAGGAACTAGCTGAGGCTATTTCCAATTATCCGCAAATTTTGCAAGTTTTTAGCGACCCAATTTTTAATAGTGCCGAAAAAGCGAAATCGCTTTCTGTGATTGAGCAAGGTCTGTCAGAAGAAGTTCAGAATTTTTTGAACCTATTACTGGATTATGATCATTTTATGGAATTGCCGGACATTATAAACTGTTTCAATGATTTGTATAATAAAAGTCAAAAAATTGAAACGGGAGTTGCTGTTTCAGCAGTAGCGCTTGATCAAAGACAATTGCAGGAATTAGGTACTAGTTACGCTCGAAAATTTAATTTGCGAAAAGTCATTCTCACTAATGAGGTTGATCAAAGTATAATTGGCGGCGTGATTTTAAAAGTTGGTGATTGCGTAATCGATGGGTCAGTCAAGAACAAACTGAATAAGATTCGTGCGCAGTTAATTAATAAAAATTAAAAGAGGTGAAACCATTGAGCATAAAAGCAGAAGAGATTAGCTCTTTAATCAAGCAGCAGCTTGAACACTATGATGATAAACTCGACATTAATGAAGTTGGAGTTGTAACATACATAGGTGATGGTATCGCCCGGGCTCACGGATTGAACAATGTTTTGGCCAACGAACTATTGGAATTTGACAATGGTTCTTATGGTATTGCACAAAACCTTGAATCAAATGATGTTGGTATCATTATTCTAGGCAATTTTGATGATATTCGTGAAGGTGACCAAGTCAAAAGAACCGGTGAGATTATGCGTGTGCCGGTTGGTGATGCACTAATTGGTCGCGTGGTAAACCCATTGGGGCAGCCAGTTGATGGACTTGGCGAAATAAAAACGTCAAAGACTCGTCCAATCGAGGCTTCGGCACCGGGTGTTATGGAACGCCAGTCAGTTAATCAACCGCTGCAAACTGGTATCAAAGCTATTGATGCCTTAGTGCCAATCGGTCGCGGTCAGCGTGAGTTAATTATTGGTGACCGTAAGACTGGAAAAACTAGTTTGGCAATTGATACTATTTTGAGCCAAAAGGGACAAGACGTAATTTGCATTTATGTCTTTATTGGTCAGAAGGAATCAACTGTCAGAGCACAAGTAGAAACTTTAAAGCGTTTTGGCGCAATGGACTATACAATTGTTGTCGAAGCTGGGCCAAGTGAACCCGCACCAATGCTGTACATAGCGCCATATGCCGGAACGGCAATGGGTGAAGAATTCATGTATAACGGCAAAGATGTTTTGGTAGTCTTTGATGATCTATCAAAGCAAGCTGTTGCTTATCGTGAACTTTCTTTACTTCTCCGTCGTCCGCCTGGTCGTGAAGCATATCCTGGTGATGTCTTCTATTTGCATTCACGTTTACTTGAACGTAGTGCGAAGTTGAGTGATAAACTTGGTGGCGGTTCAATGACGGCCATTCCATTTATTCAAACTGAAGCGGGAGATATTTCAGCTTATATTCCAACTAACGTGATTTCAATTACTGATGGACAAATTTTCTTGCAAAGCGACTTGTTCTTTGCAGGAACCCGTCCTGCCATTGATGCCGGTAACTCAGTTTCCCGTGTTGGTGGTAGTGCCCAGATTAAGGCAATGAAAAAAGTTGCTGGTACGCTTCGTACCGACCTGGCAGCTTACCATGAACTTGAAAGTTTTGCTCAATTTGGTAGTGATCTGGATCAAGCAACTCAGGCAAAGTTAAATCGTGGACGCAGGGTTGTTGAAGTGTTAAAACAGCCACTTCATACACCAATTCCAGTTGAAAAACAGGTTATTATTCTTTACGCCTTGACTCACGGTTATCTTGATTCCGTTCCAGTTGATGATATTGCCAGATTTGAAAAAGAATTATATGACAATTTCGATACTAATCATGCAGATTTGCTAGAGCACATTCGTAAGACTGGTGAATTGCCGGATGAGAAGAAATTACAAGAAGCAATTTCTAAATTTGCGGATAGTTTTTCACCAAGTAATAAATAGGAGGTAGTTATATGCCTGCATCGTTACTTGCGTTGAAGAAGAAAATAGCTTCGGTTAAGCAAACTGGTAAAATTACTGAGGCCATGAGAATGGTTTCGGCATCAAAGTTAAACCAAACTGAAAAGCGGGATAAGGGTTACACGATCTACAATGATCACATACGGCAAACTTTATCGCGCTTGATGAGTGCTGAAGTCGTCAGCCATTTGCGTAAGGCACATGTTGCAATTGATGAAGACAGCATAAGCAAAATCGATTATGAAAATGTCTTTGGTTTGGGTGTTGTTTCCGATATGGTTCAAGCACGCAAAAAGGTCAATTCCACTGGTTATTTGGTTATTACCGGTGACCGTGGTCTTGTTGGTTCTTATAATAGTGCTGTCATCAAAAACATGATGGGATTGTTTGAGGATTCGAAGGCTGAACACAAAGATATTAAGGTTTTGGCTGTTGGCTCAGTCGGTGCTGATTTCTTTAAGAAAAACAAGCTGAACGTTGTTTATGAAAATGACAGTATTAGTGACGTACCTACTTTTGATGAAGTTTTACCAATTGTTTCAACTGCAATCAAAATGTATTTGAACGGAGTTTATGATGAATTATATGTATGTTATACTCACCACATCAACTCACTTTCATCTGCATTTCGGGTTGAAAAAATGTTGCCAATCGTTGATATTGATATTGGTGTCAAAGAAGCTAAAGCCCATCAAGATTTGGAATACGATATCGAACCTGATGTTAATGCTGTTTTAACCACACTAATTCCCCAATATGCCCGTTCTACTATTTACGGTGCTATTCTGGATGCCAAAACTGCTGAACATGCCAGTTCAATGACTGCCATGCAGAGTGCTACGGACAACGTTGACGATTTGGTTTTGAGTTTAACTACTAAATTAAACCGTGCAAGACAAGCAGAAATCACTACTGAAATTACTGAAATTGTCAGTGGTGCTAATGCTTTGAAATAATTAAGAAAAGGAGGTAGATGTTTTGAGTGAAGGTGAAGTTGTTCAAGTAATCGGCCCAGTTGTCGATGTCAAATTCCCGCTTGACAAAAATCTGCCTGATATTGACAATGCTTTGCGCGTCGTTAAGTCGGACGATGAATCTGTTGTTCTCGAGGTTACACTAGAGCTTGGCGATGGTGTTTTAAGAACAATTGCGATGGAATCTACCAATGGTCTTAGACGCGGAATGAAGGTTGAAGACACAGGTGGCCCTATTTCAGTACCGGTTGGTAATGATACTTTAGGACGTGTTTTTAATGTTTTAGGTGAGCCTATTGACAACGGCCCTAAATTTGCAAAAGATCATGCTCGTGACAGTATTCATAAGAATGCTCCTAAATATGATGAATTAACAACGAGTCAGGAGATTCTTGAAACCGGTATTAAGGTAATTGATTTACTTGAACCTTATGTCCGTGGAGGAAAAGTCGGCCTGTTTGGTGGTGCCGGTGTTGGTAAAACCACTATTATTCAGGAACTTATCCATAATATCGCCCAAGAGCATGGTGGTATTTCAGTCTTTACTGGTGTTGGTGAAAGAACACGTGAAGGTAATGACCTTTACTTTGAGATGAAAGCATCTGGAGTTTTAAGCAAAACTGCCATGGTCTTTGGTCAAATGAATGAGCCGCCTGGTGCCAGAATGCGGGTAGCACTGACAGGATTAACGCTGGCAGAGTATTTCAGAGATGTTGAAGGTCAAGACGTTCTGCTCTTTATCGACAACATTTTCCGATTTACTCAAGCTGGTTCGGAAGTTTCAGCTTTGCTGGGACGCATGCCCAGTGCCGTTGGTTATCAGCCAACCTTGGCAACAGAAATGGGCCAATTGCAGGAAAGAATTACTTCTACCAAGAAGGGTTCTATTACCTCAATTCAAGCGGTCTATGTTCCTGCTGATGACTATACTGACCCGGCTCCAGCTACTACTTTTGCTCACCTTGATGCTACTACCAATTTGGAACGTAGTTTAGTTGAGCAAGGTATATACCCGGCTGTTGACCCGCTGCAATCTACTTCAAGTGCTTTGGATCCTGAAATTGTGGGCCAAGAGCACTATGAAGTCGCTACTGGCGTCCAGCATATATTGCAAAGATACCATGAATTGCAAGACATCATTTCTGTTTTGGGAATGGATGAATTATCTGACGAGGAAAAGGTGATAGTTAGCCGTGCTCGTAAAGTTCAATTCTTCTTATCGCAAAACTTCTTTGTGGCTGAACAGTTTACTGGTGTGCCTGGTTCTTATGTTCCAATTAAAGAAACTATTAAGGGCTTTAAGATGATTTTAGATGGTCATTTAGATGATCTTCCAGAAGATGCATTCCGTAGTGTAGGCCCAATTGAAGATGTTTTGAAAAAAGCAAAGCAAATGGGTGTAACTCCGAGTGATCCTGAAGCTAAAGCATTATTAGAAAAGTAAGGTGATGTCAAATGGCAGATCCAGAAAAACTTTTTATGGTAAATGTTGTAACTCCCGATGGTCTAATATTTTCTCATCATTCTAGTATTGTTGAAATGCGTGCAATTGATGGTCAACGTTCAGTGATGTATAATCACTTACCGATTTTGACTCCGTTAGCAATAGGTGAGATTAAGGTTAAAAGAAGCAGGGAAATGAACAATATTGTCAACCATATTGCTGTTAGCGGTGGCTATTTTGAATTTTCAAATAATGTGGCTACCATTATTGCTGACAGCGCTGAGCGGGCAAATAATATTGACGTTTCCCGGGCTAAAGCAGCTAGAGAACGTGCTCAAAATGCACTGAAAAAGGCTCAGGCTGCCCATGATCAACGATCACTTGAGCGGGCACAGGTTGCACTTAGAAGAGCCGTTAACCGAATAAGTGTTTACAATTCAGTTAAATAGATTTAAAGTTTTAAGCGGATGCACTGCTTTTGTGTGTCCGCTTTTATTGTAACTTAGGAAAAGTGGAAAAGAATATGTTTCAACTTGGCGTTCATGCTTTAATTAGTATAGTAATTTATTTAATTACGATTGGTTTGTCCTTTCAGATTATGAAAAGTGTTCGTATTGAAAAGATAATTCGTAAAAACAGGATATTTGAAGCACAACTGCTACTTATCTTTGCTGCAATTGCTTTAGGCTTTCTAGTGGGTAATTTCTTTATTACATTAATTGATACTTCATTGCAGTTAAGTAATTTCTTTTAAGACTTGGTAAAGCGGATAAAGTCGCCGACAAACTTAAAATCTTTATGGTAAAATATACATTGAATATGATGGAGGATTATCGTGGCACGAGATATAGGAATAGATTTAGGAACAGCAAATGTGCTCATTAATGTTTCTGGTAAAGGAATTGTTTTAAATGAGCCTTCTGTTGTTGCTGTCAATACAAGTACAAATAAAGTAGTAGCAGTTGGTACAGAAGCCTACAAGATGGTAGGAAGGACTCCGGGGAACATCCGTGTAATCCGTCCTTTAAAAAATGGTGTTATCGCTGATTTTGATATCACAGAAGCAATGCTGTCTTACTTTATTGAAAAATTAAACGTTAAGGGCTTTATGTCCAAGCCAAATATTTTAATTTGTGCTCCGACAGGAGTAACATCAATTGAACAGAAGGCAATTATTCAGGCTGCGGAAAAATCGGGTGGAGGCAAAGTTTACCTTGATTTTGAGCCTAAAGTTGCTGCTGTAGGTGCAGGGCTTGATATTTTCAAACCTCAAGGCAACATCGTAATTGATATTGGTGGTGGTACTACTGATATTGCCGTTTTATCAATGGGTGAAATTGTTACAAGTCAATCATTGCGTTATGCTGGGGATCATATGAACCAAGCTGTTGTTTCTTACATTAAGAATAAACATAACTTGCTAATTGGTTCACGCACTGCGGAACAGATTAAAATCGAAATTGGTAGTGCTTTTGAACCTGATAAGAACGAAACTATCACTGTTCGCGGTCGCGATGTGGTTGACGGTCTGCCAAAACAGGCTACTGTTACTGCGCCTGAAATTCAAGAAGCTCTTCATGATGGCTTGATGACTATTATTGCTGCTACTAAAGAGGTTTTGGAAAAAACGCCACCGGAGCTTTCTGCGGATATTATTGACCGTGGAATTATGCTGACAGGTGGTGGAGCATTGCTTAAGAATATTGATAAGCTAATTTCTTATTACCTTAAGGTACCAGTATTAACGGCCGATCATCCACTTGAAGCTGTGGCACTTGGGACGGGAATTTTACTTAAGAATATTGAAAAACATCAGCGTCACTAATCTTGGGAGGCTAGATTTGCGTAAAATTTTGATTTATTTGGTTAAAATCTACCAGAAGTTTATTTCTCCTGCTTTACCAAAATCATGCCGTTATTATCCAACATGTTCGACCTATATGGTTGACGCATTAACCAAATTTGGTCCTCTTTTAGGACTTATTATGGGAATATCACGTATATTACGCTGCAATCCTTTTGTGCGTGGTGGTGTTGATCCGGTACCAGATAAATTTACAATTTTTCGTAATCCTCATCCAGAACGATATGAAGATGAGATTATTGCAAAGAAATTCCATCCTAATACGAAATAGGAGTATTTATGTCAAAAAAACCAGAAAATATTAATGTGGAAATTAATGAAATTAAGGGTAAGCAAAACCCAACCTGGGAAGTAGTAATTCCCCAGAAAAAATCTATTGGCGTGATTGAAAAAATTGCTGGCCGTTATCGGGCTACAACCGGCAAAACCAACAGCGTCTTGTATGCAAAAAGTTTGGAAAGTAGTATTAATGATTTGCTTTCATACTTCGCTTTGCATGAAAAATAATAGGTTGTGATTAATTAATGGTCAAAGTACAAAATAAAACCAATCTGTTTGATCGAATTGCCTGGAATATTGTTGTCCCTGTGCTCATATTGGCAGCTGTGGGCCTTTATTCCATTTATTTTGCCGCAATTGATGATCCCAGTCATATGGGAAGTCCAATTAGGGCAGTGGCAATGCAAGGATTATGGTATGTTATCTCGATTGCCGCAGTTGCTTTTGTAATCCAATTTGATGCTGAACAGCTCTACCGCATTGCACCTTATGTATATGGTCTGGGGATAGTGCTTTTAATTGCGGTTTTGTTCTTTTATAATCGCAGTATAGCTGTAGATACTGGTGCCAAAAGCTGGTTTAAGCTGGGACCAATTTCTTTTCAGCCATCAGAAGTCATGAAACCTGCTTTTATATTGATGCTGGCCCGGGTTGTGCGCGAGCATAACAATAAATTTGCTCACACAATTAAAAACGACTGGATTTTAATTGGTAAAATGCTGGCTTGGCTGCTACCGATTGCTGTGCTTTTAAAACTGCAAAATGACTTTGGTACGATGCTGGTCTTCATTGCAATTGTTGGTGGCGTAGTGCTGGTATCTGGTATTTCGTGGAAAATAATTGCGCCAATGTTTGTCGCTGTCTTTGTGCTGGGGGTCGTAGTTATTTATATGGTTACCACACCAAGTGGTCAATCATTTCTAAGTCATTTCTTTCAGCCTTATCAATTTAGACGCATTATGTCATGGTTGAATCCATCTAATGACACGTCAAAAGCTGCGTATCAATTATGGCAAAGTATGCAAGCGATTGGTTCTGGTCAAATATTCGGCAACGGCTTTGGTAAACTAAGTGTTTATGTGCCGGTCCGAGGGTCAGACATGGTTTATTCAGTGATAGGAGAATCATTTGGCTTTATTGGAAGTGTAGCAATCATTTTGCTTTACTTATACTTGATAGTGCAAATGGTACGGATTACTTTTGATACCAAAAACGCATTTTATTCTTACGTTTCTACTGGCGTTATCATGATGATACTCTTCCATGTATTTGAAAATATTGGTATGAGTATTGATCTGCTACCTCTGACCGGTATCCCGTTGCCTTTTATTTCTCAAGGTGGATCAGCCTTAATTGGTAATATGATTGGTATTGGTATGATTTTGTCCATGAAATTTCATAATAAAGATTATATGTTCAGTCAAGCAGGAGATTTCTAATTTATCTATACATAAAAAAGAGCATTTCAGTTGAAATGCTCTTTTTTAATTACTCAAATTTTCGTTAGAACGACAAACTAGCACATCACAATCTGCAGTTCTAGTAACATATTCGGTAACACTGCCGATTAATATGCGTTCAACAGCGTTAAGACCTGTAGCTCCTAATACGATTAAATCAATCTGGTGCTTTTTAGGGAATTGGTGGGCGATAATTGCTTTAGGAGCCCCAAATTCAATTGAATAGTGAACCTCACTTACTCCAGCTTCTGTAGCCTGTTGGTAGTAATTTTGCAATTTTTCTTTAGCATCGTTTGATACTTGTTCAACCATTTCTGAATCAAAGCTAGAAACATTTTGGAAGGATCTGGTGTCAATGACATGTAAAATTTCCAAAGCAGCTTCATTTCGCTTAGCCGCAGCGACCGCCTTTTTAAAAGCTAAATCAGCTTCTTTTGAGCCATCAACTGCGACTTGAATACGGTGATATTGTTTCATCATTTAAAACACCTCTCTCACCATTATTTTACCAAATTTTAGTCCAGTTAATCATCCTTTTGATTAAGTAAAAGACTAAAAATTAGGATAGTAATGCTGCTGAGAATTAAAGTAATAAGATTTAAGTATTTATTCTTCTGGAAAACTAAAAATAAACCCAAAATGGTCTCTATAATTAAAATAATAGCTGTCCAAGACATTAGAGAACTAAAATTAGAAATATTTTTACTGTTGTATATTAGGAAATGACTGTGCCGATTATGCCATAAGTAAAAGGCAGTCAATAGCAATACTGCCAGGTAAATTAGAATAACAATTTTAATAGCCATAAATTCTCCAAACAAAAAACGGTCCGCAGACCGCTTTCTAAATTTCTCAAGAAATCCGAGTCGTCGAAACATAGCAAAACAATGCTTGTTGAACCCGCAGTGTTCAAAAAATGAGATGTATCGCAACGAATATGGATCCTATCGTTGAAGATAGTTTTCCGATTCGAAAGTTATTTACTATCTCGCATGTCTTATGTTTGACCGGTCAACCTTATACAATTGAGCTAGTCGATCAACTCAGATCAACTATTATACTACTAAGCATCACGAGTTTTGTCAAGGCAGAAAAATTAGAGGGTACTTTTTAGGATAGCTTTTAAGCTCCTGAACGAACTAAGGTTATCAATATACCGGCTTACTTTGTGCATGACCAAAATAAAAGGGCTGATTGCAAAATAAATCTTCGGCCAGCATCTACTAAAATATTTTCCTTCTATGCAAAACTAATTATTTTAGACCCTGTTTTTGCAATTCATGCAAAGTTTCGTATTGCTTTTTAAACCCTTTTTCTATTTTAGAATTGCCTTTAGGCTGAAAATATCGCGTGCCAAAGAGTTTATCTGGTAAATATTGCTGTGGTACCCAATCATTCACATAAGAATGAGGATAAATATAACCATTACCGTGACCTAATTTTGCTGCACCACTATAGTGTGCATCTTTTAAAGTAGCAGGGATATTGCCATAGTCCTTATTTTTTACATCAGCTAAAGCCTGATCAATAGCACTGATAGCACTGTTACTTTTAGGTGATAAAGCCAGTTCAATCACCGCGTTAGCTAAAGGTATCCGCGCTTCAGGGAAACCCAGACCCTTAGCAGACTGAATAGCTATTTGAGCATGCTGAACGGCTGCGGGATTTGCAAGGCCGATGTCTTCATAGGCAATTACACTTAAACGCCTACAAATTGCTATTAAATCACCAGACTCAATTAGTCGAGCTAAATAATGCAAGGCTGCATCTGTATCAGAACCGCGAATTGATTTTTGAAAAGCAGAAACCAGATCATAATGCCCATCGCCCTTAGCATCAAAGTTTTGATTACGCATCTGGATAGAATTGGCCATTTCATCTTGATCAATGATTAATTCGGTTTCATCATTTTTACCGGCAGCTATCATTTCCTGTTTCGTTGAGCGGACTGCAAGTTCGAGTCCGTTCAGTGTCGAACGTAAGTCACCGTTGCCTTTTTGCACTAATAATTCTCTGGCGCTTGAAGTCAATTTAACGTTGTACTTACCTAAACCAAGTTCACAATCTTTAAGCGCCCGGTCAATTGCTTTATTGACATCATTTTTTGCCAAAGGCTTTAATTCAAAAATCTGGCAGCGGGAACGAATAGCGGGGGAAATTGCTATATACGGATTTTCAGTTGTCGCACCGATCAAAATAATTTGTCCGGATTCTAAAAGAGGTAATAAAAAGTCCTGCTTGGTTTTATCCAAGCGGTGAATTTCGTCTAGGAGTAATATCACCGTACCACTCAATTTTCCTTCCGCGGCTACTTGCTCCAGCTGTTTTTTACTGTCTGTTGTAGCGTTAAGCTGGCGAAAAGCGTATTTGGTGGAACCAGCTATGGCACTGGCAATACTTGTTTTACCTATTCCCGGAGGACCGTAAAGAATCATCGAGGACAACATTTTGGCTTCAACCATCCGGCGAATAATTTTTCCAGGGCCAATTAAATGCTCCTGACCGACTACCTCATCTAAGGTTTTTGGTCTCATTCTGTAAGCTAATGGTTTCATTTAATTGTCTCCATGAAAAAGTCGCTGCCAGAAACCAGCTTTTTTAGTTTTGCCACTAGTAAGCAATTCTTGGGGCATCTCGGGCGGATACACTTGACTTATTTCAATGCGCATTTTGTTAATTGCATTTGCAGCTACTACTAAGATTGCCGAGTCATTCGGACCCGTTTTTGCCGTTTCATTGTTAACGATAGTAAAAGAGATCTCGTATTTGCCACAACTAGTTTCCACTTGATCAACAAACTTATCGTGTAAATTGCCATTAATCAGGATATTGTAACCAATATAATCTTTAAAATGGCGTAAAAATAGGTTGGTTAATTTAGGATCTTGCACTTCAGCATTGGTCATTCTAACTAATACCCGCTCGCGAAGAGACCCTAAAAATCTTCTGCGTTCATCCGGCTTTGTTTGGGGTGTGATGCCTTGAGCAGCATTTGAAACTCTGGTATTTAAATCCTCCGTCATTGATTGGTACTCCTTTCGGGTAACAAAAACCCCTCTCCAAGAAGGAAAGGGGTTTGTAAAAACATGGAAATTAAAGTAACTTGTTGTAGTATTCAACAACTAGAGCTTCGTTAATTTCTGGTTCCATTTCATCACGTTCTGGAAGGCGAACGAGTGAACCTTCTACCTTGTTGTCATCGAATGAAACAAAGGATGGGCGGGATACAACTGCTTCAAGTGCATCCTTAACTTGTTGCAGGTTCTTTGACTTTTCCTTAAGACCAATGGTTTGACCAACCTTGACTTCATAGGAAGGAATATCAACACGCTTGCCGTCAACAGTGATGTGACCGTGGTTAACTAATTGTCTAGCTTGCTCTCTAGTAGTAGCCAAACCTAAACGGTAAACAATACTGTCTAAACGGCATTCAAGCAGAACCATAAAGTTAGTACCGTGTTCACCTTCACGAATCTTACCGGCACGTTTGAACAAAGTTCTAAATTGACGCTCATTTAAACCGTACATCCAACGTAACTTTTGCTTTTCATGCAATTGTTCGCCATATTCTGATAAACGACCACGTGAATTAGGGCCGTGTTGACCAGGGGCGTAGTTTCTACGACTAAGCTCCTTGCCAGTACCTGAAAGTGAAATTCCTAATCTTCTGGAACGTTTCCAACTTGGACCTGTATATCTTGACATAAAATCCTCCAATAAAATCTGATAACAGTTTTTGGAGTAAAATAATTACGTATAAGTTTAACATTCGTGCATCTTAATTTTCATTTTCGCCTATTGCAGCGTCGGTTACTCGTTCACTAAAACGTATTAAGATGTTGACGTTCTTGCCACTTATAGCTGCAAATATTTTACACGTTCTATATTATAGTTGTATTACCTTATTAAAGCAAGGAAAATAGCAATTGCTTTAATATTTAATAATTTAACTAGAAAAAATAAAAAGGTGGTAGCAACTTGTTAATACTAGTATACTGCTTTTAATTAAAGAGATATTTATAAATATCTGATCGCACGATTTTATTTAAATAACGAATTTTATTGGCTTGAAAAAACTCTTGACCACAATAATGTAGAAGTTTGGTATAATTGGGGTAGTTTTGGAGGAAAATTATGTCACCAACTCAATCCATAGTTGTAATCATTGCAATTTTAATCATCATTATAATTATAGCCGCTATGTTAATAATCAATCGCCGCCAATTAAGGCAAATTCTTGAATTAGACGATTTGATTACCAAAATTGATAAAATGCATTTAGAAACAGATATTGTCAATCTGGATAAAATGGATTTAGCCGGTGAAAGTTTGACAACATTAACTACTTGGCGTAAAAACTACGAGCAGGCATTGGCTAAAAAGATTCCTGCAGCGCAGAACTTTCTTGAACAGGCTGCTGAGCAAAATACACACTATCACTTATTTAAAGCTCATAAAAATATTAAACAAGCCCGTGAAATCATGGATCCAACTTATAAAGATGCCAAGAACACTAAGGAAGTATTCACAGAATTACTTGAATCAAACCGTGAGAATCAAAAAAAATATAATGACTTGTTCAATGGCTTTAAAGAAATGCGTAAAGACATTCTGGCAAATTCATATGATTATGGTGCTGCTCAGGATCAGATTGAAAACGAATTGACAAATATTGAAAATGACTTTTCAGAAGCCAAGAGTTTGACTGCTCAAGGAGATCAAGTTGAAGCAAAACGTATTTTGTCAAAAATTAAAGCTGCTTTGACTAACATTAGTTCTATCCTGCCCGAAATTAGGAATGCTCGTCACCAACTCAATAAAGTTTTTCAAGATCAGTTGAGTGAATTGTCCGACAGTTATAAGAAGATGATGTCTTCTAAATATTACATAACTCAGGTAGACGTTTTAGCTGAGATTAAAAAAATCAGAGGACAAGTAGCCGATGCAAATAATTTGCTCAAAGAACTTAAAGTGTCCGATCTCAAAGCAAAAAATGCGGAAATCCAAAAAGAAATTTCTGCTCTTTATGATATTTTAGCTAAAGAGTACAAAGCGAGACCATTTGTAGAAGAAAATCAAGATAAAATCCAGCGTCTGCTTGCTCACGAACAAGTTGAATCAAAAAAATTAGTAGCAAAATTGCGCCATATTGATGAGAGTTATGAGCTTACTCACAATGAACTTGCCACTAGTAGGAAGTTGGAACAGGAAGTCAATGATATGGAGCGGCAATATACGGTTGATACCCAGAATGTTGCTGATGGTAAGGGAGTTTATTCCAAAATTAAGTCATCGTGGTTGAGTATGCTGGAACGATTGCGTGAAATTAGTGCAGAGCAAAAGAAAATGTCTCAAGACGTTGATGGTCTTTATGATTCTGAAAATGTAGCCAATGATTCAATCAACCGCTTTAAGCAGGAAGTTTCTCTAGTTTATCGCCGTTTGGAACGTAAAAAAATCCCTGGTAATCCTGATACTTTTGTGCAAATGTATACTTTGGTTGTCAACGAGATTGGTCATGTGGCAAAAGAACTGAGTCAGGTAAGGCTAAACATGGAAAAGATTTCTCAGGAATTAATCCAAATTTCTGATGATGTCGAAAGGTTAAAACGAGAAGCAGATGACATAATTAATTCTGCAGATCTAGTTCAGCTAACCTTGCAATATTCTAATAAATACTCCAATAATGGTTCCATTAAAAGCGCTCAGAAAAAGGCAATGCAACTTTATGAACAGGATTATAACTATAAAGATGCTTTGGACACCATTGCAACTGCTATTGAAAAAGTTGAGCCAGGTTCATATCAACGCTTAGAAAATTTGTACTATTCTGATAAGAAAAATAGCTGATAAGAATCATAAATCTGCAGAAAAATATTTAGCTTTAAAATTAAAAAAACAATTTTAAAGCTTTTTTAGTGCTCATGAATAAATAATTGAAGCTGACAAGAATTTAAGTTACAATTTATAAGTTAATAGCTGACCATGTAGTGTTTTTGGAGGGGGAGAACTTCCGTGATTTACTTTGATAACAGTGCCACGACTAAGATTGATCCTGCTGTTTTAGCCACATATGATAAAGTAGCTCAAACTATTTGGGGCAATCCATCTAGTTTACATAAATTAGGAGACCGTGCATTTCAACTTTTAGAAAGTTCACGTAAGCAAATTGCCAGTCTTTTGGGCACAAAACAGGATGAAATTTTCTTTACCTCTGGTGGAACTGAGTCAAATAACTGGGCAATAAAAGGAACCGCTTTGCAAAAACGGGAATTTGGCAAGCATCTGATTACTTCAAGCGTTGAACATGCTTCTGTTGCCAATGCTTTTAACGCTTTAGAATATATTGGCTTTCGTGTAACCCGTTTACCCGTTGATAAAGAAGGCCGTGTTAACGTAAATGATTTACGTAATGCTTTAGATTCTGATACCACTTTGGTTTCAATAATGGGCGTTAATAATGAAATTGGTACTATCCAGCCAATCGCTGAAATTAGTGATTTATTAACTAATTACCCGACTGTAAGTTTTCATGTGGATAATGTGCAAGCATTAGGTAAAAATATTTGGTCTCGTGTTTTTACCCCTCGTGTTGATTTTTCCAGTCTGTCAGCGCATAAATTTCATGCACCACGAGGTACCGGAATCCTTTATAAAAAAGAGGGCAAGATGCTTGCTCCCTTGCATGATGGTGGCGGTCAGGAAAAAGGTTTGCGTTCAGGTACTGAAAACTTACCGGCAATAGCAGGGATGGCTAAAGCAGTGCGCTTGCTTTTAGAAAATGAACGTGAAAAAGCTCAACGTGAGATTGCTATTAAAGCCAAAATAGAAGAGTATCTCCAAGATAAGCCAGGAATCACTATATTTTCACCATTGAATGATAACTTTGCCCCTCATATTTTATGTTTTGCTCTTGAAGGTATTCGAGGAGAGACTCTTGTTCATACACTCGAAGAGTATGACATTTATACTTCAACTACTTCGGCCTGTTCTTCCACTAAGACTGATCAAGCAAGCACATTGGTGGCAATGCATGTTGATGATAAAGTAGCAACAAGTGCGATTCGTCTTAGTTTTGATGAAACTAATACTCTTGCCGAGGCAGATGAATTTATTAAGGTCTTTGATAAAATTTACCATCATTTTGCCAGAATTAATCATTTAGGAGAATAATTTTTTATGAAATATACTGAAATAATGGTACGTTATGGTGAGCTGTCAACTAAAGGGAAAAATCGTAAAGATTTCATTGGCCGCTTAGCTGGTAACGTGACTAAAGTATTGCGCGATTTTCCGCAAGTCGAAATACACCCGCGGCATGATCGCATGCACATAGTTTTAAATGATGCACCTTTTGCAGAAGTCGATAAACGTTTAAAAAGGGTTTTTGGTATTCAAACTTATTCACCAACTATCAAAGTTGAAAAAACTTTGGCAAAAATTGAAGAAACTGCTCTAGCTTTAATGAAAGAAACTTTTAAAAAGGGCATGACTTTTAAAGTCAACACTAAACGCAGTGATCACCAATTTTTATATGATACCAATGAGTTGAATAAAATGGTGGGTGACTATCTCTTTGCCAATATGGAGAATTTAAAGGTAGAAATGAAACACCCTGACATTGTCCTTAGAATTGAAGTGCGCAAGGATGCTGTCTATATTTCTAATCAGTTACTTCGCGGTGCAGGTGGAATGCCAGTTGGGACAGGTGGACGCGCCGTTATGATGCTATCTGGCGGAATTGATTCGCCAGTAGCTTCATATTTAGCTCTTAAGCGTGGTGTTGATATTGAAATGGTTCATTTTTACAGTCCGCCATATACTACTGAAAAAGCGCTAAATAAGGCTAAAGAATTAACTGGAATTCTTGCTAATTATGCTGGCAAGATCAATTTTATTGCGGTGCCATTTGCGGAAATTCAAGAAACTATCAAAGAAAAAATTCCTGAAGGCTATTTAATGACTGTACAAAGAAGATTCATGTTGCAGTTAGCAGATAAAATTAGAGCTAAAAGAAGAGGACTGGCTATTTTTAACGGTGAATCCGTTGGTCAGGTGGCTTCGCAAACTTTGGAATCAATGGCCGCAATTAATGATGTGACGACCACTCCTGTTGTCAGACCCGTTGCTACAATGGACAAAACCGAGATTATCCGTTTAGCTGAAAAGATTGGCACTTTTGATTTGTCTATCCAGCCATTTGAAGATTGTTGTACTATCTTCGCACCGCCTCGTCCCAAAACTAAGCCCAAAATCGATAAAGCACGGGAATTTGAAAATCGTTTGGATGTTGAAGGATTAATTGACCGCGCTCTAGCTGGTATACAAGTAACTTCAATTTATCCTAATGATAAGTTTTTGGCAGATAAAGCGGCAGAAGATGCTGCACTACTGTAAAAAACGTGTTATAATACGCCCAAAGCAATAATTGAGAGGTATTAACCTTATAGATAGAGAAAGGCTGATAGTGGTGAAAGGCCGAATGAAGGTTAATTGGTAGCTCAATTGGACTGATTGGCTGAACTAACAGTAGGCTGATCCGGCAAATTCGCCGTTATCATTATTAAGAGAGGCAGAATTTATTCTGCTTAATTTTAGGTGGTACCGCGGTTAATCACATCGTCCTAGACATGTTGTCTAGGACTTTTTTATTGGGAGGAGAACTATGACAGATTTAGCACCAAAATATGACCCACGCGAGGTTGAACAGGGTAGATATCAAAAGTGGCTTGATCAAGATTTATTTAAGCCATCTGGAGATAAAAAGGCACATCCCTATGCAATTGTTATTCCGCCACCAAATGTTACTGGTAAGCTTCATTTAGGTCATGCTTGGGATACAGCAATTCAGGATACATTAATTAGATTTAAAAGAATGCAGGGTTATGATACCTTGTATCTTCCGGGAATGGATCATGCCGGAATTGCAACTCAGGCAAAAGTTGAGGCTAAATTACGCAAACAGGGTAAAGACCGTCATGAAATGGGACGTGAAGCTTTTGTTAAACAAGTTTGGGACTGGAAAGATGAGTACGCTGCTATTATCAAGAGCCAGTGGGCAAAATTGGGCCTGTCACTAGATTATTCACGTGAAAGATTTACATTAGATAAGGGTTTGTCTAAAGCTGTTCGCCGCGTCTTTGTCCAACTTTACAATGAAGGATTAATTTATCGCGGGGAATACATTATCAATTGGGATCCTGAGTTGCAAACAGCTCTAAGCGATATCGAAGTTATTCACCAAGACGATAAAGGCGCTTTTTATCATATTAAATATCCGTTTGCGGATGGTTCCGGATTTGTTGAAATTGCAACTACACGTCCTGAAACCATGTTCGGTGATACTGCTGTTGCCGTGGCACCAGGGGATGAACGATATAAAGATCTTATCGGCAAAGAATTAGTTTTACCGCTAGTGGGACGCCATATTCCAATTATTGAAGATCAACACGTTGATCCTGAATTTGGTACAGGTTTAGTAAAGATTACACCTGCTCATGACCCTAACGACTTTTTAGTCGGCAATCGTCATCACTTAAAACGGATTAACGTCATGAACGACGATGGCACTATGAACGAAAATGCCGGTAAGTATGAAGGGATGGATCGTTTTGAGTGCCGTGAAGCATTAGTTAAGGACCTGAAGGAACAGGGCTATCTGATTAAAGTTAAGCCGATTGTGCACTCAGTTGGACACTCAGAGCGTTCTGGCGTTCAAGTTGAACCTCGTCTTTCCACTCAATGGTTTGTTAAGATGAAACCATTAGCTGATAAAGTTTTAGAAAATCAAAAAACTGCGGGTAAGGTTAATTTTGTACCAAAAAGATTTGAACAAACTTTAGATCACTGGATGGAGGATGTTCATGACTGGGTAATTTCACGCCAATTATGGTGGGGACACCGAATTCCTGCTTGGTACAATAAAAAGACCGGTGAAATGTATGTTGGCGAAAAAGCGCCAAAGGACATTGAAAACTGGAAACAAGATCCAGATGTACTAGATACCTGGTTCTCCAGTGCTTTATGGCCATTCTCAACTTTAGGCTGGCCTGATGAAAATTCTGCTGATTTTAAGCGTTATTTCCCAACCAATGCCTTAGTTACTGGCTATGATATTATCTTTTTCTGGGTTTCACGGATGATATTCCAGAGCTTGCATTTTACACATGAAAAACCGTTTAATGACGTGGTACTTCATGGCTTGATTCGTGATGAACAAGGACGTAAAATGAGTAAATCTTTGGGTAACGGGGTCGATCCAATGGATGTTATTGACCAGTATGGTGCCGATGCTTTACGCTGGTTCTTGCTTAACGGTACAGCTCCAGGTCAAGATACTCGTTATAATCCTAAACAATTGGCATCTGCATGGAACTTTATCAATAAGATTTGGAATGCCGCCAGATTTGTCATTATGAATTTACCAGAAGATGCACAACCTGCTCATATGCCAGATACAGCTAAATTCGACTTAGCAGATGGTTGGATTTTTGATCGTTTAAATCATACTGTGAGTGAAGTTATTCGGTTATTTGATGACTATCAATTTGGAGAAGCTGGTCGTGAATTATACAACTTCATTTGGAACGACTTCTGTGACTGGTACATCGAAATGGCCAAAGTAGCTTTGAATGGTAATGATCAAGAATTAAAAGCAAGAAAACAAGATAATTTAATTTGGATTCTTGACCAAATCTTGCGTTTATTACATCCAATTATGCCATTTGTAACTGAAAAGCTTTGGCTCTCAATGCCACACGATGGTGAGTCAATTATGGTGGCTAAGTATCCTGAAGTACATGCTGAATTTGAAAATGAACCAGCTTGTCATGACATGGCTTTCTTAATTGAAATTATTAAGGCGGTACGTAACATTCGCATGGAAGTAAATGCTCCGTTATCTTCTTCAATAGACATCATGATTCAGTTAGAAGACGCAAAGAATGAAAGAATTTTAACTGACAATGAAGATTACGTTAAGAACTTCTTGCATCCAAAGGAATTAACCATTTCAACTCAAATTGCTGCACCAAAACTTGCTAAAACTGCTGTAATTTCAGGAGCTCAGATCTTTGTGCCGTTAGCTGATTTAGTCAATATTGCCGACGAAATCAAGCGCATGACCAAAGAAGAAAAAGATTTGCAAGCTGAAGTTGAACGCTCAACTAAGAAACTAAATAATCAAGGCTTTGTCGCACATGCTCCGGAAGCTGTGGTAAATAAAGAAAAGGCGAAAAAAGCTGATTATGAAAGTCAACTTCAAAGCGTTCAGGAAAGAATTCAAGAATTAAAGAAGAGTGAATAACGTGACTTTTACCAAAGCTCAAGATGTGATTAATTATTTATACTCACTTCCTAAATTACATGAAAAAGCAGATTTAACATATATTAAGACAATTTTGGCTATGTTAGGTAATCCGCAAGATCAGATAAAAACAATCCATGTTACGGGCACGAATGGTAAAGGCTCAACTTCTTACTATTTAAGTAATTTGTTGCAAAAGGCTGGTCAAAAGACTGGCCTTTTTGTTTCGCCCTATGTTTTTGAATTTAACGAGCGAATTCAGTTGAATGGTCAAAATATCAGTAACCAAAGTTTGATTGGAATAGCCAATAAAATAGAGTCGGTTTTGACAAAAATTCGTAAAAACAATCCTGCTTTTTCATTAGTGACGTTTGAATATGAAGTAGTATTGGCATTTCTTTATTTTGCACAAGAAAAATGTGATTATGCTGTGATAGAAGTTGGCATAGGTGGTGAGCATGACAAAACTAATGTCATTACACCGCAAGTCAGCGTGATTACTACAGTTGGACTAGATCATGAGCAAGTTATCGGACCAACGCTAGCAGATATTGCCCGTGAAAAAAGTGGCATAATAAAGAAAAATCGGCCAGTTGTTTTAGGTAATATTCCAAAGGAAGTGCTACCTATTATTCAGCAAAAGGCTCAAAAAGAAAATGCTCTGGTTAAAAAACTTGGTTCTGACTTTAATGTTTTACTTCAAGAAAACTTGGAGTATCAAGATCAATTTCAAAAGCTTGCTTTTATACCCAGGCCACTAGTTGAAGGCTATGATATTGGTATTGCAATTCAAGCCTTTAGCTTATTAAATCTATCACTTTCTGCTTCAGAGATAGAAGATGCAATAAACCAAACAACTGTACCTGGACGTTATCAAATCTTGCAAAATAATCCTTTAATTATCCTTGATGGAGCGCACAATATTCAGGCAATGCAAAACCTGCTAAATTTTGCTCATTTTAAGCGGAAAAAAAAGCAAGGCAAAATTAGAGTATTGATTATGATGATGAAAGATAAGGATATTGAGCAAGTTTTTAAACTGTTTAAACCGGCAGATGAAGTTCACTTAACTACAATTGATTATCCGCGTGCAGCTAAAAAAGAAGACTATCCGGTTTGGATTCAAAAAAAATATCATTATCACGTTGACTGGCGAACTTCTTATCAAGAATTAAAGCAGAAGAGTCAAACAAATGATATACTGCTAGTAACAGGATCATTTTACTTAGTTGGGAATATTTTACAAATGGAGATAAAAGATGCGTGTTCAAGGCATTAAGGATGATATCAAAGGCATTTTGTTTGATATGGATGGCTTGCTGGTTAATTCCGAAAATTTATATTGGGAAGCCAATATTCAGGCTGCTAAGGAGGCAAATCTTGGTACGCCAGATGATATTTATCTCAAATTAGTTGGCTCGACAACAACTGATATGAACGATTTTTACCAGCAATACTTTAAGAATAAAGAACAACGTGACCAATTTATTAAACGTACTGATGAACTAGTATGGCAGTGGACTGAACAAGGTAAATTAAAGTTAAGGCCGGGAGTGCAAAAAGCTCTTGATCGGTTTCAGGCTGCCGGATTGCCTATGGCTGTGGTAACCAGTAATTCTGAAAATGTGGTGGAGCATAATTTATGGGCCACAGGAACGCGTAACTATTTTCAATTTCACTTAAATTATGACGATGTAAAAAATAATAATGTCAAGCCTAAGCCTGCACCAGATATTTATCTTTTGGCAGCCCAAAAATTACATGTTGCCAAAAATAATATTTTAGCATTCGAAGATTCTTCTCCTGGCTTGCTAGCTGCTGTTAATGCCGGCTTAAAATGTGTAATGGTGCCGGATTTAATTCCAGCTACCGCCGAAGATCATCAGAATGCGGCTTTTGTTTGTCAAGATTTCTTTGAATTTTTACAAAAAGTTAGTTAGTTTTGGCGTATATAAATAGTGAAAGGAATGATTTTATGGAATTAATAAGGTCTCATCACTATTTAATTAAAACTGACTGGGAAATGCTGAACAGTTTTTTTGATGAACTGAAAGAACATGGAATTGAAAATTTTGATGAACTTCTTGTTAAGTTGGAAGAATTAAAGATAAGAAATGCCAATGATCTGCTTAAATATGTATCTGGTGACCAATGCTGTGACAGTTTAGCAATTTTAGGTGAGGGATTACTTGAAAGATTGCGCTCCGCGGTATCAGACCGGGAACTTATTATGACTTCAAGCGATGAAGTCGGTACTTATTTATTAGATAAATTTGCAGGACATAAACAAGAAGAACTATGGGCAATCTACATAGATAACAGTAATCATATAATTGCTGAAAAGAAGTTGTTTCAAGGTACTTTGGATAAGTCAATAGCGCATCCACGAGAGGTTTTTCGTTGGGCAGTTATTTATGCCTGTGCCGGCTTCTTTGTAGTGCATAATCATCCCAGCGGTAATTTGTTACCTTCAAAAAGTGATATTGAACTCACTGAGATGCTTCATGAGGCAGCAAAACTATTTCGGATTGAATTTCTTGATCATTTTATTGTGGGCAAAGGAAATTACTTTAGTTTCTGTGAACGGCAATTATTTTAAAATCATCTTAAAGTTACGTTCCATTTTCTTTTTTAAGTTGCACTTTATGCTATAATTATTCAAGATTTAGAGACTGCAATAATAAGGAGAGATTTACGTGTTTGGATTAGGAGCAAAAAATATTGGCATTGACTTAGGAACTGCCAATACTCTTGTTTATATGGAAGGTAAAGGGATTGTTTTAAGAGAGCCTTCTGTGGTGGCAAAAAACACCCATACCGGCAAGGTAATTGCGGTAGGGTCAGAAGCAAGAGAAATGATCGGCAGAACACCAGAAAGTATAGTGGCTATTAGGCCAATGAAAGATGGCGTAATTGCTGATTATGATACAACTGCCTCAATGCTTAAGTATTTTATCGAAAAGACTGTTGGCAATTCCAAACCTTCAGCTATGATTTGTGTACCTTCTGGTGTTACTGAGGTTGAAAAGCGGGCAGTGATTGATGCTGCTCGTGTAGCTGGAGCACGTGAAGCTTTTGTAATAGAAGAACCATTTGCAGCTGCTATTGGGGCAGGATTGCCAGTAATGGATCCCACTGGCTCAATGGTTGTAGATATTGGTGGGGGAACTACCGATGTTGCGACTATTTCTTTAGGGGGAATAGTTTCTTCTACCTCAATCCGCCAAGCCGGTGATAAGTTCAATACGGCAATTGTGAATTATGTTCACTCTAATTTTAATTTGCTAATTGGTGAGAGAACTGCTGAAGATATTAAAATTCAAATTGGTTCTGCTTCAGTTGAAAAGGCTAAAGATATTGAAGCAGTCAATATTCGTGGCCGTGATTTAGTTACTGGTTTACCAAAATCAGTTGATGTAAAAGCAGTCGATGTAGCTCATGCTATTCAAGATGTTGTTCAGGACATTATCGTTGCAATTAAGGAAACGCTTGAACAGACCTCCCCTGAAATAGCAGCAGACGTCATTGATCACGGAATTGTATTGACAGGCGGTGGAGCTTTACTAAAAAACTTACCTGAGATTATTTCCGAAGCTACTAAAGTGCCAGTATTTATAGCCCAAGATCCACTAGATTGTGTTGCAGTTGGTACAGGTGAGTCTCTGAAAAATATTGAAGTAATGCGCAAAAATCGCAGATAATACTAAAAGTCGGCTGTTTTCGCCGGCTTTTCTTTAGGGACTGTTTCCAAATGAAGAAATTTCTACAAAACAAAAAATTATTATCGGCATGTATAGCAGTTATTTTGGCTTTTACTGTTATAGGAGGCAGTGTCAGCTTACGTAATAGACGTGATACCCCCCTGATTATTCAGAGTTTTGGCAATGATGTGGTCGCAGTGGGATCAAGAATAATTGATTTTCCATTAAGTTTTGTTTCTGGCAGTTTAAATAATGTTCACGATTTGTTGAATACTCAAGATGAAAATAACTACCTCAAAAGCAAAGTTACTGACTTAGAACAAACAAAAGCTCGTAATGCTAGCTTGGAAGCTGAAAACAAACAACTTAAATCAGCATTAAAAGTAAAAAATACGCTTACTGACTATAATATTATTCAAGCGTCTGTCATTTCTCGTTCACCGGACAGTTGGACAGACCTGTTGGTTATTAATAAAGGATCTACATCTGGCTTGCGTAAAAATATGGCGGTAATGTCCGGCGGTGGTATTATTGGTCGCCTAATAGAAGTCAATGCCGCTACTGCAAAAGTTGAATTAATAACAACTAGTGATAAATCAGCCAATCGTTTCGCAGTTGAAGCACAAGCCGTAAACGGAAAAAAAGTTCATGGAATTATTACGGTAATAGGTAACAAGACACTAGCATTTACTCAGGCGGTCGACAGTAAAAAACTAAAGCGTGGTGCAAAAATTTACACTAGCGGATTAGGTGGTAATTCACCCAAAGGATTATTGGTAGGAACAGTTTCTACTACAACCCATGATACATTTGGCTTATCTGATTTAATTAAAATTAATCCAGCAGGTGACTTAAATGATCCTTCTGTAGTTTCAGTTATTAAAAGGAAAGTGAACGACTAATGAAGTCTCTGCGAAAATTTAGTCTTGTTTTAGCTTTATATATAGTTTTAGCTATCAGCGGCAGTTTGTCTTTATTCTTTCACCGGTTTTTTTTAATAGGTAATGCTACAAACTTATTGGTACCCGTTAGCATGATGTTAATAGCACTTTTTGATGACACTAATCATAAAGAGATTTGGTTAGCTTTTGGTACTGGTATAGTAAGTGATATTTATTTTTTTGGTATTATTGGTGTTTATGCCATTAGTTTACCTATAATTTGCTGGCTGTTGCAAAAAGCTGCCAGATTTTTACCAGAAGTTTTTTGGGCCCGAATTTTAGCGATTTTAATCTCTTCTATTCTGGTTGAGGGCTATACTTGGCTTATTATGAATATGACAGGCCTGACGAGTATTAGTTCAATTGAATTGATAAAAAGTATTTTGCCAACCTTATGTTGGGCATTTATTTTTGCTTGCGTTACTTATAAATTATGGTGGAATTTAGCCGTTAACTATCCTTTTATGGTAAATTTAGATAATTATCAACAATAAAAAACGTGAGACAATGATCTCACGCTTTTTTATTCGAAAAAGCCAAAGCTGGATAATGCACCAACAACTTGCATTACTACAGCAGCTAAAGTTATTATTGCCATTAGCCAGGCCATAGCAATTGTTAGCTTTTGAAATTTAGATCTCTTTTTCTTATGTCTTCTCGTCATTGATAGACCTCCCTATTTGAACAATATTTTATGCTACTTAAAAGTTTTTTTCAATTAGAGAGTAAGATAAAATAGAGATTAGATAATAGAGGAATATAGCCAATGTTTTTAATTTTTTTGATACCTATTGTTGGTCTTGTTTTAGCTTTTCTTATTAATAAGATGTTTCCCAAGGCGCAATTTCGCGGATATGATTTATTACCATTCTTTTTTATATATGCATGCCACCTGATTACCCTGAATCAGAAAAGGCCTGAGTTTTTGCCATATGGGTTTTTTGTCTTCTTCATTTTAGTTATAATAATAGCTATAACGGAAGCAATTAAAAATAAGAACTTGTCCATAAGTAAAACTTTCCGCAAAATATGGGACTATTTAACTGTTAATACTATTTTTTGGTATTTAGGGTTATTATTTTTAATGATATAGTCAAACTTTTTGAGTAAAAAAATTTATTTTTCAAGTTAAACGCAAACCTGCAATGGTCTGCGTTTTTTACTTTTTGGCTTATAAAAAATAAATGTTAAACTTTATAACTAAAAAGTGGTAGGAAGTGGTGAATTGTGGTAAATTAATTAGTGGAAGGGGGTAATGCCATGTTCATGGGTGAATATCATCACAATCTCGACAGCAAAGGGCGTTTAATTATACCTGCTCGTTTGCGTAGTCAGATTGGCGAAAAAATGATATTTACTCGTGGAATGGAAGGTTGTATTTTTGGCTATACTACAGAGGCATGGCAGAAAATTGAAGCCAAGCTAGCCCACCTTCCTTTGACTAAGAGGAATGCACGCAGTTTTACGCGTTTATTTTACTCTGGTGCAATGGAATGCGAATTTGATAAGCAGGGACGTGTGAATCTGACCACAACGTTGAAGAAGCACGCTTGTCTTGTTAAAGAATGTGTCATTATAGGAGTTTCTGATCGAATTGAGATTTGGTCGAAAGAGCGTTGGGAAAGCTTTAGTGATGAAGCCAACGAAAACTATGATGATATCGCAGAAAATTTAGATGATTTGGAACTATAAACATGGAATTCAAACACACCAGTGTACTCTTACACCAAACAATCGATAATTTAAAACCCAAAAATGGTGGTCTTTATGTAGACGCAACTTTTGGCGGCGGCGGTCATGCAAAATATTTACTGAGCAAACTTGCTAGTGGTACCGTGATTGGTTTTGATCAGGATGAATATGCAATAAATTCGGCTAAGTTAAACTTTGCCGATTTACTTAAATCTGAGGCTGATCCTAAATTACAATTAGTACACGACAACTTTAGTCATTTAAAAATTAACTTGGTTAAGCTGGGTTATCAAGATGGCATTGACGGTATCTATTATGATTTAGGCGTTTCCTCCCCCCAATTTGATCAGGCAAAAAGAGGCTTTTCTTACCGCTTCGATGCCAGATTGGATATGAGAATGGATCAGGATCAAAGTTTTGATGCGTATCAATTGGTTAATGACTCAAGTCAAAAAGAATTGGCTAATATTTTGTATAAATTTGGTGGAGAAAAGTATTCTCGCCAGATTGCTCATAAAATTGTCCTTAAAAGACAAAAAAAGCCAATTGCGACAACCTTTGAACTGGTTGATGTTATTAAGGAAGCAATTCCTGCGTTTGCAAGAAGGACTGGAGGGCATCCAGCAAAAAAGACTTTTCAGGCTTTGCGTGTTGCTGTAAACCACGAGCTTGATGCTTTAAGTACATCACTTGAGGAAGCGATCAAATTACTCAAACCAGGCGGTCGCATTAGTGTGATTACTTTTCAGTCTGATGAAGACAAAATAGTAAAAAATATTTTTAAAAAATACTCCGACGTTGAGGTACCTAGGGGAATGCCTGCTATTCCCGATGACTTGAAGCCAACGCTTCGATTAGTAAATCGTAAGCCCATTGTTGCTTCGGCTGAAGAGCTTAAAAATAATAATCGCTCACACAGTGCCAAGTTGCGGGTTGCAGAAAAATTGTAAAGAGGAAAAACAATGGCTGATAATTTAGCAAGAAAAATAGAGTTTAATCCTAATGAGCAAAGAGATCCAGAGAAGAGACAACGTCAAGTTCTCAATCATCACAACGTTGCTTGGACCGGCTTCGAAAAGTCCTTGCTTATATTGGGAACAATGATCACAATTGGCTTAATGACAATGCTCGTTTCTTCTAGTATTTCTGCTACTTCAGCTCAACATGAACTTACTAGTTTGCAGCGCTCGGTTGCAAAAGAGCAAAGTCAAGTTGGAGATTTGCATCAAGAATTAGGTGAGTTGACCTCAAGCTCAAGAATGAATAAAATTGCTCGCAGCAAGGGGTTGGCTTTGAATGAAAAAAATATTAGGACTATACGCTAATGAATAAGCACATTAGTAAAAAATATAACTTAAATTCCAAAGCCCACGGATACCGTTTTACAGTCGGGAGATTTCTCGAGGTAGCTGTTGCTTTGGTTTTTCTTGTATTTATAGGCAGATTTTTATATCTGGGAATTTCAAAAACCGTTAATGGACAAGATTTAACCGCTAAGACCGAGCAATTGTATATGCGTAATCAAGTATTAAAGGCCAATCGGGGAAATATTTATGACCGTAACGGTTTAGCTGTAGCGCAGGATTCCCATTTGTATACAATTTATGCCATTCTAGATAAATCATCCATTAATTATAAAAATAAGCCAGAATATGTTGTTAACAAAAGTAAAACTGCTGAAAAGTTAGCACAAGTTTTACCTCTTAAAGCAAATAAAATTTTAAAGTATCTTAATCCTTCGCAGCCGGTTTTTCAGGTACAATTTGGTACTGCAGGTTCTAATTTGACCAAAAAGCAAAAAGACCGAATTGAAAAAATGAATTTGCCGGGAATTAAATTTTTTGAAACTCAGTCACGGTTATACCCAAATGGTAATTTTGCAGCTCACATAATTGGTCTGGCTACACCAGTTTATGATAAAAAAACCAGGCAACAAGATTTAGAGGGTACCATGGGACTGGAAGCTTGGTATGACGACGTTCTTACCGGAAAAAACGGCTATCAGGTTTCAGCTGTTGATGCCTCAAATTTTCAGACGCCAAATAGTACCCATACTTATAAAGCCCCTGTAGATGGTAATAATATATATCTAACTATTGACTCGCAGTTGCAGGAATGCCTTGAAAGTAGGTTATCTTATGTTCAGGATACCTTTAATCCCGTTTCTATGACAGCCGTAGTTGAAGATATGAAGACGGGAAAAGTATTAGCTGCATCGCAAAGACCAAGTTTCAATCCGCAGACCAAAAAGGGACTAAAAAATTCCTATCGCAATATTTTGGTGCAAGATACATATGAACCCGGATCTGTTTTTAAAGTCCTGACATTATCCTCCGCTGTTAATAGCGGAAACTACCATCCAAATCAATATTATAATTCAGGATCAGTTTCTGTGAATGGCTCAGTAATTCACGATTGGAAGCCGCGTGGCTGGGGAAGCATCCCTTTTTCACAAGCATTTCCACGGTCAAGCAATACCGGATTTGTTCATATTGAGCAGCAGATGGGTGCTAAGACTTGGAAAAAGTATTTAAAAAAATTCCACATTGGTCAGAAAACTGGCGTAACGCTCCCAGGTGAACAACCAGGATTGATCGCGTTTAATTCACCTATTGATCAGGCTGTCACTAGTTTTGGACAGGGCGTTGATGTGAACGTCATGCAAATGATGCAAGCTTTTAGCAGCTTGGCGAATAATGGTCAAATGGTAAAACCCCAATTTGTTGAAAAAATTACGGATGCAGATGATCACACAATAACGGGTTATCAAATAAAAAATGTTGGTAGACCAGTTTATAGTAAAGAAACAGCAAACATAGTTCTTGGAAACATGCGACAAGTTTTAAATAAAAGAATTGGTACGGGAGCTGCATACCAGATGAAAAATCAAAGTATTGCTGTTAAAACGGGAACAGCTCAAATTGCTAATCTTAAAGGTGGTGGCTATCTTAAGGGTAACAATAATTACATCTTTTCCGTAGTTGGCGTTACACCGGCTAAGCATCCACGTTATTGCATTTATATCACTGTCAAGCAGCCTCAAAGAATGAGTAAACCGGCTGAAGTAATTCTTTCTTCAATTTTTAAACCTGTAATGAATAGAACAATTCTTATGTCTAAAAATGGCTTAAGCAGTTCAACCATGATTAAAATACCTGATTTAGCAGGGCAAAATTATAAGGAAGCTGAAGCAATTGCTCAACAGGTTGGTTTCAGACTTGTCAGGATTGGTTCAGGTGATAAAATAACCAAGCAGTCTTATCAGGTAGGTCAAAAAAAGCAGTCTGGTAAATTAATGCTGGTGCGGACTGCTGGGATTATAAAGTGTCCTAATATGAAAGGCTGGACAAATGATGAGCTGCAGCAGTTTGCAGATTTGACTGGAGCTAAATTAAGCATTAAGGGTACAGGTGCAGTATCTAAGCAAAGTGTAACTGTTGGTGAAACTGTCAAATCCGGGACAAAAATAAAAATACAATTAAAGGAGTAGCATTTTATGCTGATCATAAGCATTATTGCATTAGTAAGTTCGTTGGCGTTAACTGGGATTATTTTACCCTGGATGATTATTTTCATGAGGTCACACCATGAAGGACAGGAAATTCGTGATGAAGGTCCTAAATGGCATGAAAAGAAGTCTGGTACACCTACAATGGGTGGTGTGGTTTTTGTTTTAGCAGCCACAGTTTCTACAATCTGGATTTGTGTATGGCAACACGAAGTAACGAAAATGATCTGGATTTTATTAATCAGTTTGCTGGGGTACGGTATTATAGGCTTCTTAGATGATAGTATAAAATTGTTTTATAAGCGTAATTTGGGTCTTCGTGCATGGCAAAAATTTTCTTTACAAATTTTAGTTGCTGTTCTGATTATTATCATCGCAGCAACGGACCATTTTCAATTCAAACTTTTCATACCGTTTTTTGGTGTAGTTAACAGTGTTGTTTTATTCACAATTTTTGTAATTTTCTGGTTGGTAGGTTATTCCAACGCAGTTAATCTGTCAGACGGTTTAGATGGTTTGGCAACTGGACTGTCAATTATTGCTTATGCCACATACTCTTATATCGCACTTAAACAAAAAAACTTTGCCGTTTTAATTTTTTGTATGAGTGTCATAGGAGGGTTGATTTCATTTTTTATTTTTAATCATAAGCCTGCTAAAATTTTTATGGGTGATGCTGGGTCTCTAGCTTTAGGAGGAGGACTGGCTGCTGTTAGTATCTTTCTAAATAGGCCTTGGTCACTTTTGTTAGTGGGAATCGTATTTGTATGTGAAACAGCAAGCGTAATTTTGCAGGTTATCTCTTTTCAAACAACTGGTAAACGGATTTTCAAAATGACACCAATACATCATCATTTTGAAATGCTGGGCTACTCTGAATGGAAAGTAGACATTATTTTCTGGATTGTTGGCTTACTGGGAAGTATCTTGTATTTAGTAATATGGGGATAAAATAGTTCAATGAGGCAAGTTAAGACTTATCAAGGTAAAAATATTTTAGTTTTAGGCCTCGGCAAAAGTGGTTTTGCAGTAAGTAAATTACTGCTTGAACTTGGTGCAAAGCTAACTTTAAACGACAAGGCTGATTTAAGTAAAAATCAAAAAGCACAGGAATTAGAAAAACTGGGCGTGCGAATAATAGGTGGCAGACATCCAGTAGAATTATTACACCAAGAATCTTTTGCTTACTTAGTAAAAAATCCAGGGATTCCCTATGAAAATTCAATGGTGCAGGAAGCAAGAAAATTAAATTTGCCAATTATTACCGAACCTGAAATTGCACTGAGTGTTAGTGAAGCTCCATATATTTGTGTTACAGGCTCAAATGGCAAAACTACTACGGTAATGCTAGCACAGAAAATTCTGGATCATCATCTGGCTAAAAATGGCCATCATGCCTATGCAGTTGGTAACATTGGTGTTCCAATTTCTGAAGTAGTGAAAAAAGCTATCAAAGATGATATCTTGGTTTGCGAAACTTCTAGTTTTCAACTGCTTGGCGTAACAGATATTGATCCTAAAGTAGCTGCGATTATTGATATTTATCACAATGTCCATTTAGATTATCACAAGACTTTTGCTAATTATGTTAATGCCAAGCTAAACGTTACCAGGACGCAAACTTCAGATCATTATTTTTTAGCTAACTTAGATCAAAAAAATATTTTTGAAGAAGAAAAGAAAGTTACAAAAGCAAAACTAATAACTTTTTCCGAAAATGATCGAACTGCCGACTATTTTATTGCTGATGGCTATTTACAGAATCAACATGAAAAAATCATTAAGACCGCCGACATGAAATTACCCGGTATCCATAACCAGCAGAATGCTTTAGTTGCTAGCGCAATTGCACAAATTATGGGAGCGACTATCAGCGATATCCAGGCAGTGTTAACTAGTTTTGCCGGGGCAAAGCACCGCTTACAATATGTTATGACCTTGGAAGGCCGCAAAATCTATAATGACTCCAAATCCACGAATATAGAGGCGGCTTCAGTAGCTATTCCCTCTTTTGAAGATCCTGAAGTTTGGATCGCTGGTGGGCTAGATCGCGGTTTTACTTTTGATTCCTTGGTTCCACTTTTAAAAAAACATGTTAAAGCCGTGGTTTTATATGGCGAAACCCGTTATTTATTGGCTGATGCCGCGCGCAAAGCTGGCATTAAAAATATTGTCATTGAAAATACCTTACAGGAAGCAGTACCAAGAGCATATGAATTGACAAATCCTGGTGATGTATTGTTATTTTCACCAGCTTGTGCGTCATGGGATCAATTTCGAACCTTTGAAGAACGTGGAGACTATTTTGTTAATTTTATAAAGGAATTGAAGACTAAATAAAATGAGAATAATATTTACAGGTGGAGGAACTGGCGGCCATATTTATCCTATTATGGCAATTATTGAACGATTAAAAGAGCGCAACTTGGCGACAAATGATGAAATACTGTTTGTCGGCACCAAAAATGGTCTCGAAGCCAAAATAGTTCCAGCAGCAGGAGTAAATTTTAAAACGATTGAAATGCGCGGGTTTTCTCGTAAACATATAATAAGTAATTTTGCTACAATTAGTCTGTTTCTTAAGGCCACAAAAAAAGCTCAAAAAATTATTAATGATTTTAAGCCTGATATTGTGATGGGAACTGGTGGCTATGTCAGTGGTGCCCTAGTGTACGAAGCAGCAAAAATGAAGATTCCAACTATGATTCATGAATCTAATTCAGTAGTTGGCGTTGCTAATAAGTTTTTAGGACACTATGTAAACAAAATTTGTTATACGTTTGATGATGCTGCCAAGCAATTTTCGGAAAAGAAAAAGTTGGTAAAAACTGGAAATCCACGTTCTCAGCAAGTACTAAATCTGTCATCAACCAAGATTGATTTGCAAAGCAAATGGGGTCTTAATCCTCAAATACCTACAGTATTAGTTTTTGGCGGCTCTCGTGGTGCTTTGGCTATCAATCGGATAATGTTAAAATCACTGACTCGGCTTGAAACTAAGCCATACCAAGTCATTTGGGTGACAGGAACTTATTATTATCAAAAAATTGCAGAAAAACTAACCAATGTTAATTATGGTGAAAGTATCAAAATCTTACCGTATGTTAAGGATATGCCAGCACTTTTACCAAAAATGATTTGTGTGGTTTCGCGTTCAGGAGCCACTAGTATTGCGGAATTTACCGCTTTAGGTGTTCCAGCTATTTTGATTCCTAGTCCAAATGTAACTAATAATCACCAAATGAAAAATGCTCTTGATCTTGAAAAAGCAGGCGCAGCAACAGTGATTGCAGAAAGTGAACTCAATATTAATAACTTTATTTCTTCAATTGATCATATCGTGTTGGATCGTAAATACTATACAGAAATGAGTAAGGCGTCTAAAAAACTAGGAGTTTCTGATGCTTCTGATGAAGTAATTAGAGTAATGCAAGATTTAGCTAAGTAAAAAGAAGGTGAGGCAGTTGACAAAAAAGCGAGTAACTAAAATTGACCCTAAAGAAAAGCTATCGCCATATTTAAGTCATCAATCAAGTAAGAAAAAGAAAAATTTCAGGACTAATACAAAAATTTCTGCCTCTCTTTCTAAATTACATAATGAACGTAAATCTGCACTATTAAAGAGACTGGGACTTATAATAGGTGTTTCAGTAATAGTGCTTTTAGGACTTGGCTATTATATTTCGCCACTGGCAAATGTTCAAAGTATTCAAATTAGCGGGGAAAATGATTTACCAGTAAAAGAAGTTGTAAGAGCAACAGATATTAAAGCTAGTGATAAAGTAGTCGATTATCTTCTTAATAAAAATGGCGTGTCCCGTAAACTTTCTGCCAAATACTCAGAAATAAAAAACATCAAAGTTCAAGTTAAAGACTTTAATCATTTAATAATTGAAATTGATGAATATCCCACAAAAGGCTACATAAAAACTTCTAAAGGATATCGTAAAATACTTACACAGGGAAAATTGGGGTCTCAGTTTATTCCTTGGTCAAAAGTGTATCCAGATAAACCAGTTTTTGTAGGCTACAATCATGAAGTATCTCTCAAAAAAATTCTTCATTTATTCAATAGTTTACCGCCTGATTTTCAGGATCAAATTAAATTATTAAGTGGTAATACCCGAAGAAAATCACAAGTGATTTTTCTAATGAAAAACGGGAATGTAGTTATTGGCAACATTTCAACCCTAAAAAGTAAAATAAAGTACTATAATAAAATAAAAACTAAAGTGGGAAAAAATACGCTGATTGATTTGGAAGTAGGGGCATTTAGCAGGCCGCTTACACCAAATGAAAAGCGTGCATACGGTTTAATATAAACTGATTTTAAGCTGGTTTTATGGTAAAATTTTTTTAGGTAGCACTGACGGGGGGAAAATTTTGGACAATTCGAATTTATTAGTGGGCTTAGATATTGGTACCACAAGTGTGAAAGCGGTTGTAGCCGATTCTGGCAAAGTTATTGGAGCTGTTGCAGTTCCTAATAAAGGGATGCGACATGGTAATATAGTTGATATTGATGAAACTGCCGCTGCGATTAATAGGGCACTAAAAGAAATAGCCAAAAAGACAAATGCAAATATTTATCGAGTAGTAACAGGTATACCTGTAGGTATGCTCCAACTTGAAACTGCAAGTGATTTAGTTAATATCAGCGATAATGGTCAAGAAGTAGGTAACCATGATGTTAGGCGAGTAGTTCGTGCTGCCATCAGGTCTGCTGTGAAAAACGAACGGGAGCCTATTTCTTTTTTGCCAAGTCGCTTTCTAATTGATGGTAAAACCGAAGTCGATGATCCGCGAAAAATGATTGCACATTCTCTGTCTGTACAAGGCATCATGTTAACGGCTCCTGCTAGTCCTTTACATAATATCAAAAAAGCTATTGAACGTGCTGGCTATTCCAATAACTTTTTTATTCCAACTCCACTTGCTATTGCCAGCGTGGCTTTAAATGAAAGTGAACGCCATTTTGGTTCAATTATCCTCGACTTAGGTGGAGGAGTTACGACGGCTACGGTAATTCATAATAATCAAATTAAATATGCTAATATCGATTTTGAAGGCGGCAGTGATATTAGTAATGACATTTCGGTTGTTTTAAGTACTTCTAACAAGGATGCAGAACAAATAAAACTTGATTATGGTTATGCTGATCCTAGCTTGGCATCTGCTAAAAATAAATTTGCCGTTAACAGCGTTGGTTCAAATGGCCAGCAAATGGTTGACGAAAAATATTTAAGTGAAATTATTAACGCCAGGGTTATCCAGACTATTGCTAGAATTGAAAAAGGTTTGGTTAAGCATGATGCTTTAGAGTTACCTGGTGGTATTATTATTACTGGCGGAAGCAGTCTTTTGCAAGGCTTTGATAGTATTATAGCTAATAAATTGAATGTTAAGGCGCGAATTTATCAACCTGATCAAATTGGGATGCGTAATCCAATTTACTCAGCGGCTTACGGTGTAGTTAACTATGCATATAAAATGTCCGATATAGATTTCCTAGTAATTAGTGCTATTTATGGCAGAGGTGCTCTCGGTCAAGGGGAGCAGTCTACTCAGGAAAAGCCAAAAACTTCTAAAAGAACAATTGCTGTTAATGAAACTAAAAGAAAAGAAGAATATAATAGACATGAGTTACTAAAGCGTGAGCAATCTCCGCATAGTAAAACAAAAAATAATACGCAAAATAAAGATAAAGGCTTTAAGAACTTCTTCAAAAAGTTCTTTGATTAAAGGTGGTTAATTAGATGGATTTCACGTTCGATTCAGACGACAATAAAAATGCTGTCATCAAAGTTATTGGTGTCGGTGGTGCTGGTGGTAATGCTGTTAATCGAATGATTGATGACGGTGTGCAGGGAGTTTCCTTCGTTGCTGCTAACACTGATGTACAAGCATTAAATAGCAATAAAGCAGAGAATAAAATTCAGTTAGGCCCTAAATTGACAAGAGGACTGGGAGCTGGCTCTCACCCTGAAGTTGGCCAAAAGGCTGCAGAAGAAAGTGAACAGACAATTGAAGATGCTTTAAAGGGCGCTGACATGATCTTCATTACTGCTGGAATGGGTGGCGGTACTGGAACTGGTGCTGCCCCAATTGTAGCTAAGATTGCCCGCGAAACGGGTGCTTTAACTGTTGGCGTTGTAACTCGTCCTTTTACTTTTGAAGGACCAAAAAGATCAAAAAATGCCGCTGAGGGTATTGCGCAGTTAAAGCAGTACGTTGATACTCTTGTAATTATTGCCAATAATCGTTTGCTAGAAATGGTTGACAAAAAGACACCAATGATGGATGCCTTCAAAGAAGCTGACAATGTCTTAAAACAAGGTGTTCAAGGTATTTCTGACCTAATTACTTCAACTGACTATGTCAACCTCGACTTTGCCGATGTTAAAACTGTTATGGCTAATCAAGGCGCTGCTTTAATGGGTATTGGCCGTGCAAGTGGCGAAAATCGCACTGTTGAAGCTACAAAACTGGCAATTTCTTCCCCTTTGCTCGAAGTATCGATCGATGGTGCTAAACAGGTACTGCTAAATATAACTGGTGGTCCTGACTTAACTTTGTTTGAAGCGCAGGATGCTTCAGAAATCGTTTCTAAGGCTGCAGGTGACGATGTTAATATAATTTTTGGTACTTCTATTAATCCTAATTTGGGAGATGAGGTTGTAGTTACTGTTATTGCGACAGGAATCAACTCTCAAGCAGAGGAGGAAGCCTCAAAGCAGCTCCCGGGTCACAGTCACCAGATTAAATCTCAATCAGGTCAAGCTAATACTTCTCCGGAAAGAAAAATTAACTCAGTTAAAAGACCTATGGAACAGAATTCGGCTGTAAGCGAAAATTCCGGTGCAGTTCAAAGTGCGCCCAAACATAAGCCAATGGTTGATCCAACAAGTGTTTGGGGCTTGGATAATGATGATGAGGGCAACCGCCGGTCAGCTCCTTTTACAGCAAATCAGGATGATAGATCTAGTTCATTTGATGAAGACGATCAAAGTAGCATTTCACAAATCGAAACTAATGCTTTTGATGATGACGATACTGATGATATTCCATTTTTCAGGCATCGTGGTGAAAACTAATAGGAGGCAAGAGAAATGGCTTTTAGTAAAATAGGCAAATTTTTCGGCGTGGCAAATGACGAAGATGAAATGTTAGATGACGAATATGCAGAAGAGCAGCAGTTAAGTGATGAAGACAGTTTTCCTGCTGGTGCTGTTAACCGCGATAAAGTTGTTTCCATTAAATCTGGTATGAATGCTGCCAAAAGCAAAATTGTGCTTTATGAGCCACGTGTTTATTCAGATGCTAAAGAAGTTGCACAGAATTTATTGAATAATAAAGCAGTAATTATTAACTTTAGCAGAATGGAAGATGCATCAGCCAGAAGAATCGTTGATTTTATTACTGGTACAGTGTATGCTTTAAACGGTGAAATTCAACGTATCGGTGATAAAATTTTTTTAGCTACTCCCCCAAAGTTTGTCACGAATGGCAAAATTAGCGATCTAGTTGATAAGAAAGATTCTTTAAGTTAATGGCAGCAAATATCATATATTACGGCATTAATATTATTGACTATGTAATATGGATTTACAGTATAGTCATGGTAATTGATGCAATTTTAAGTTGGGTTCCTTCTCTACGCGATTCAGCTGTGGGTCGCATAATTAATCGCGTAATTGACCCTTATTTGAATATTTTTCGAAAGGGGCTAATTGCCAGACTGTCTAATGCCACTGGATTAGATATTTCATTTTTAATCGGTTTACTTTTACTTTATTTTGTCCAAGATTATGTTTTAAATTGGATTGCAAATATTTTATTTCATTTATTTGTTTAACCTCCAATCCTAATAAAGAGCTGGTAAATTTCGTTATAACTTTGACGAGAGCTACTAGCTCTTTATTTATCAGTTGGCTCAATTATTTCCTAAAATAAAAGAAAGTCACAGTTCATGCTATAATAATTTACGAAGTGACAAAGTAGTAATTTCACCTTCACTATTAGGAGGCAGTTCTTGAAAGCATCTAATATCTCAAAACGTAGTTTTTATATTAAAAATGTGGTCTTTAGGGGAAATTTATCTGACCAAAAAACAGTTGATAGAATGAATGGGCTTATAAATGATGTCATTTATAAACATCAAAAAGTTTTAACTGAATTTTTAGACCCAGGGGAAAGAGATATTTTAAAAAAGCTGGCTGGAAATGAAGTTTGCCTGCAAAGCTTTGGTGGCTATTTAAACGCTGAAAAAAAGAGAGTTGTTATAACAGAAGATTGGGCTACTGGTTCATCTCTGTCATATCAAATCTCTCTTTTTGAAATTGAATATCCTCAAAAATTTGTTTCTTTGACACATAGTGATGTATTAGGAAGTATAGCTAATGCTGGAATAGAAACGTCTACATTTGGTGATATTATTACGGATGGGAATGGGCGCTGGCAATTTTTTGGCAAAAGTGAACTAACTGATTTTTTCCAATATGAAATTACTCATATAGGCCACACAAAAGTTAAATTAAGGCCTATTTCAAGTGAAAAAATATTAGCAGTTGAAGATGAAAGTAAACACTTAACTGTAATTGCTTCTTCATTACGATTGGATGCAGTTTTAGCAGCGATAGCTAAACAAAGTAGAAGCCAAATTAAAGACAATATTAAGAATAATTTAGTTAAATTAAATTGGCATACTATTAAAGATTTTAATATAATAATTGAAGAAGATAATGTTCTTAGCCTAAGACATTTTGGCAGATGTAAAATTATGGGTATTTCAACAACAAAAAAGGGCAATTATAAGGTGGTATATAAGCTATGGCAAACGAAAAGAAAGAAACGCAGAAGCTGACTCCGATAAAAATTCACAATAAAGAATTTAAAAAAAGAGGATTAAGTGGATATGACAGGCATGAAGTTGATAGTTTTTTAGATCAAATTATTAACGATTATGGTGATGTATTAGATCAAAATGTTGATTATAAAAATAAAATAATACAATTACAAGATCGAGTTTCAAATTTGCAAAAGCAAGTTGCACAGTATCAGCAGAATGAAAATGCTACTAAAGAAGCCATAAATAATGCCAAGATCAAAGCAGAAAGAATTATCAATGACGCTACGGTTCAGGCAAATAATGCAACTGAGCAGGCTAAAATTGATACTGATTATCAGCGTCAGCAACTGGAAACTATTAAGTTAGATTATGAACGGGTCAAAAAGGAAACTTCCGGTTATCGCAGGTATATACAAGAACTTTTGCAAAAAGCAATTGAGAATCTGAATGACGAAAAGTGGCAAAAAGCTCTTGATCAATATTTTGATACAGAACGATTTTATCCTCCAGATGGTGCAGAACCAATCATGCTCACCGATGAGGACGAGGATGTCGATGAAGACGATGACGATGATGATACTGATGAAGAAGATGAGGATTTTGAGGTTGACAACGATACGGATGATGAAGTAAACTTTGAACAAGACTCTGAAGAAACAAATAATAGTCCTCAACCAATGACCGGTGACAGTCCTAGTATTGAAACTGTTAATAACGACGATGCTGCAGCCGATAATAATTCTGGTGGAACTACTATTATTTTTCCGGATGACTATAAAAATCATAAATGACAAACTGACAGTAAAACTTGCGAGCAATTCAGCGAATTAGTGAGGGTGGGAGTCTAATATAAGAGCTTAAAAGTTGATCAGCTGTTAATGATGGTTTGTCACGGTAGTTGCACGATACGCAATTCATTAAGTGGAGTTTAGCAACTCAATTTAGGTGGTACCACGATATTAACCTCGCCCTAATTTTAGGACGAGGTTTTTTGATAGGAAGGATTAAAAAATGAGAGTGAAAGATACACTTAATTTAGGTAAAACTAAATTTAAGATGCGGGGCAATTTGCCAGTACGTGAAGCACAATGGCAAAAAGAATGGGAAGAAAATAAATTATATGAACAGAGATTAAAATTAAACAAAGGCAAGCCAAGATTTGACTTGCATGATGGTCCTCCCTTTGCAAATGGTAATATTCATATTGGTCATGCGATGAATAAAGTATCTAAGGACATAATCGTTCGCTTCAAAAACATGAACGGCTATTATGCTCCTTATGTTCCGGGTTGGGATACTCATGGTTTGCCAATTGAACAGCAATTGACTAAACAGGGCGTTGACCGCAAAAAAATGAATCTTGCGGATTACCGTCAACTTTGTCAAGATTTTGCCAGTAAAGAAGTTAAAAAGCAAATGACTGACTTTAAGCGTTTAGGCGTAATGGGAGACTGGGACCACCCATATATTACTTATCAGCCAGAATATGAGGCAGAAGAAATTCGCGTCTTTGGTAAAATGTATGAAAAAGGATATATCTATAAAGGTAAAAAGCCCGTTTATTGGTCTCCTTCAAGTGAATCAACATTAGCTGAAGCTGAAGTTGAATATCACGATATTAAATCACCTTCAATTTATGTTTCATTTCCTGTAAAAGACGGTAAAGGAATTCTGAATCCTGAGAAGACATATTTCTTGATTTGGACAACTACACCTTGGACTATTCCTACTAACCAAGGGATTACAGTCAATCCAGGGTTTGATTACTCAGTAGTCCAGGTTAACGATAAGCGTTACGTGGTTGGAACTGATCGTTTAGAAGCCGTTGCTGAAGAATTGGGCTGGAATGACTATGAAGTGGTGCAACATCTTAAGGGTAGTGAAATGGACCGTATGGTTGCTAAGCATCCTTTGTATGATCGTGATGCCATTTTAATGAATGCGATGCACGTTACTGCTAGTGATGGTACTGGCTTAGTTCACACAGCTTCCGGCTTTGGTGAAGACGACTATAATGTTGCTCAAAAGTATGGTCTACCTGTATATAGTCCTATGGATGACAAGGGCTGCTTTACTGCAGATATTAATGATCCTGATTTAGCTGGCTTATTTTATGATGATGCGAATAAAGTTGTCAGCGAAAAATTAAAGAAGTCAGGGAATTTACTCAAGTTAAGTTTCTTTACCCACTCTTACCCACATGATTGGCGCACCAAGAAGCCCGTAATTTACCGTGCTACCACACAATGGTTTGCTTCTGTTGCTAAGTTTCGTCAGCAAATTCTTGACCAAATTGATCAGGTTAAATTTACGCCTTCTTGGGGTCAATTACGCTTACACAATATGATTAAAGATCGTGGTGACTGGGTAATTTCCAGACAGCGTGCTTGGGGTGTTCCACTGCCAATCTTTTACGCAGAAGATGGCACTGCAATTGTGACGCCAGAAACTATCGAGCATATTGCCCAGATTTTTGCTAAAGAGGGCTCAAATGCTTGGTATAAGAAGACTGCTAAGGAATTATTGCCCGAAGGTTTCACTTCTGAACATTCTCCCAATGGTAAGTTTACTAAAGAAACAGATATTTTGGACGTTTGGTTTGATTCAGGGTCTTCCCATCAGGCTGTTATGGCTAAAAGGCCAGACTTGAGATTTCCATGTGATCTTTACCTTGAAGGTAGTGACCAATACCGTGGGTGGTTCAATTCAAGTCTGATTACCTCTGTAGCTGCCACAGGTAAAGCACCTTATCGTGGCATTTTGTCACAAGGCTTTGTTTTAGATGAAAAAGGACATAAAATGTCTAAATCGTTAGGTAATGTAATTTCACCAAACGATGTCATCAAACAAATGGGTGCGGAAATAATTCGTTTATGGGTTGCCTCAGTTGACACGACTTCTGACGTTGCCGTTTCACAAGATATTTTACGTCAAACCTCTGAAAGTTATCGTAAAATTCGTAATACTTTCCGTTACATGCTGGCTAACACCTCAGACTTTGATCCACAAAAAGACCGCGTGGTTTATGAAAATCTCAATTCTATTGATCAATACCTGGAAGTTAAACTTAACGATTTAGTTAAAACTTGCCTTGACAGTTATGAACGTTACGACTTTAATAATGTATATAAAAAGGTATTTGCCTTTATCTCAAACGACTTATCAGCATTTTACCTGGACTTTGCCAAAGATGTTCTTTATATTGAAAGCAAAAATAGTCATGCGAGAAGATCAATGCAAACTGTAATCTATGACGCAGCGGTAAAACTTGCTAAAGTCATGACACCAATATTGCCTCACACAATGGAAGAAGTTTGGTCCTTCTTAAAAGAAAAAGAAGATTATGTCCAGCTTGCTGACATGCCTGAAGTTGAACAATATGATAATCATGATGAGCTTCTGGAAAATTGGCAGAAATTCATGAATTTACGTGATGATGTTTTGAAGGTGCTCGAAGAAGCACGTGATCAAAAATTAATTGGTAAATCTTTTGAAGCAGCTGTTACAGTTTATCCCACAGATGAGATAAAAACTGTTTTAGCTAATCTTGATGCCAACTTTAGACAAATTTTGATTGTTTCTAAATTAACGATTGCTAAGGGTGAGGCACCGGCAAATGCTCAAAAATTACCAAATGGTGCTTTTGTAGTTGAGCATGCTAAAGGAGAAGTTTGTCCTCGTTGTCGCATGATTAGAACTGATATCGGAGCTGATAGTGAAGTACCAATGCTTTGCGGTAGATGTGCTAAAATTGTCAAAGAGGATTACCCTGAAGCTGTGCAGGAAGGCTTAGAAGAATAATGCGCTACGGAACTGTAAAGCAATTCGATCGTAACAGTAGTTTTGGTTTTATTACTGATAGTGAAAACCAGAAATCATATTTTGTTTTTTATACAGCAATAAAAGAAGAAGGTTATCGCCGCTTACAAGTAGGACAAAAAGTTAAATATCAGCTTGCTCAAGGAAAAAATGGACTCCAATGTGTAAACGTATATTTAGCTGATTAACAGGAAAGTGAATAATGGATTTAACAGAAACTGAAATCTCTTCAAAACAAATTTTTACTGGGCGTATAGTTGATCTTTCAGTTAGAACGATCAAATTACCTAATGGTGAAACTGCAACAAGAGAAGTTGTAAAACATCAGCCTGCTTCGGCTGCCATTGCAGTAAATGATAAGCAAGAAATGTTGCTGGTTGAGCAGTGGCGTGAGCCGATTAAAGAGTTGACTTTGGAAATTCCAGCAGGATTAATAGATGAAACTGATGCCAGTCCATTAGATGCCATGAAAAGGGAATTAAATGAAGAAGGCGGATATCATGCCGACTACTGGGAAAAGATAACAGAATTCTATTCGTCGCCTGGCTTTACTAATGAGAAACTATACTTATTTTATTGTGATACATTAACCAAATTGACTGATAAAAAGGCGCTTGATCCTGACGAATTTTTAACTAGTCACTGGTATAGTTTGGAAATGTTGAAACAGCTTGCGGCACAAGGTAAAATTGTTGATGCCAAGACATTATATGCAATGAGTGTTTGGGAGAATATGTTGCTTACCAGTGCTAATACAAGGGATTAAAATGACAGAAAAGCGATCTGATTACCGTAAAAAATTAAAAAAGAAAAAAAGCAAAAATATTTTAAATACAATTAAATCTGCTTTTGATGATAATGATGCTGAAGTTGACGTTAATCCTGATTTTACCCGTAATGAAGATGAAGTTATACAACCAAATGAATCTTCAAATAAAAGGGCAAAGACTCAGGGGCAGTCTCCGAGAAGAGAAAAGAATAAGTCACAATCTCAACCAACTACCAGTCAAGACAAAGCGTTAAGACTGAAAGGTAAGCTTAATCGTGCCATTCTCATCGTTTCAATTTTAATTATTTTGGTATTATTGGCGTTATTTCACTTATAAATAAAAACGAGGGTAAAAATGAAGATAGCAATTATTGTCCCAATGGAAATTGAGGCTGAATATTATCATAAGTATTTTCACTCTGGTCACAAAGAAATGTTCGGATCTACTACATTCGAGCATTTTTGCGTTAACCACAATGATTTATATATTGGTTTGAGTGGAATTGGTAAAGTCCAAGCTGCTATGAATTTAGCTAGTTTGCTATGCCAGCTTAATATTGATTTAGTTTTTATGACTGGTACAGCAGGATCTTTACAGCCCAATATTCAAAAGGGCGATTTGATTTTAGCCAGTTCATTTGCTTATCACGATGCGCATAATACTCTAGCAGGGGATTATGTTGAAGGACAAATACCAGGTGAACCGGCAGAGTTTGTTTTGAAGTCAACTGTTAGAACACAATTTGCACAGTTTTTGCAGCATGAGAACATTGAATATAAAGAGGGACTTATTGTCACAGGCGATTCTTTCATTGGTTCACAAGCACAAAAAAATGATATTAAGCATAATTTTGCTCAAGCTTTAGGAGTTGAGATGGAAGGGGCTGCTTTTGCACAGGTGGCTTATCATTTTAATAAGCCTTTAATAGCTTTGCGAGCTATTTCTGACAATGGCAATCAAGATGCAAATGAAGACTTTGATCAGTTTGCACAAAAAGTGGGTGCTAAAGCGGCTAAAATTATTTGTACTTACATAGAGAAGATGAATTCATAAATGACAGAAATTTACTTGGATAATGCTGCTACGACACCTATGTCTGCCAAAGTAATTAATGTGATAGCTGAAGAAATGAAAAATGACTTTGGTAATGCTTCCAGTACTTATGAATTAGGACGTAAGGCCCGTCATGTCATTGATCTTGCCAGGCAAGAAGCTGCCCGAGCAATCAATGCCAGCGAAAATGAGATAATTTTCACCTCCGGTGGATCTGAGAGTAATAATACTGCTATTTTTGGGACTGCTCGTAGTCGCCAAAATATTGGTAAACGCATTATCACAACAAAAATTGAACATCCCTCTGTTTTAAAGCCAATGCAGCAACTGGAAAAAGAGGGTTATGATGTCATCTACCTTGATGTAGATGCAGATGGTCGTATATCATTGGCTGACTTAAAAAACGCATTGACTCCACAAACTATTTTGGTATCTGTAATGGCAGTTAATAATGAGGTTGGAACAATCAATCCTTTGGCTGAAATTGGTGCAATGGTAAGACAAAGTAATGCCTATTTTCATGTAGATGCAGTTCAAGGATTAGGAAACATTAATCTTGATGTTGCTAAAATGAATATCGACTTATTATCCACTTCTGCTCATAAAATCAATGGTCCTAAGTTTCTGGGATTTTTATATGAAAAAAATTCTATTAAACTACCACCTTTAGTTTATGGTGGGGAACAGGAAACTAAACGTAGGGCTGGAACAGAGAATGTTCCAGGAATTGCAGGTTTTGGAGAAGCAATTAATGAAATTGCAGCTGTGGATAAGAACAAGCTCCAGGCTAATTATCAGAAATTGCAAAAAATTATTTTAAATAAACTTGACCAAGCTCAAATTGAGTATCAAGTTAATGGTGGAACTAGAAAATTTGATTCTCATCATGTTTTGAACTTGCATTTTGCTAATGTCAATACGACTATTCTGCAAACAAACTTAGATTTGGCTGGGTTTGCGGTTTCAGGGGGTTCTGCATGTACCGCAGGAACACTTGAGCCTTCCCATGTTTTAGTGGCTTGTTTTGGTAAAAACTCTCCGCGAATATCTGAATCAATTCGCATATCATTTGGACGTTATACTACTGAGGAAGAAGTTTCTGCTTTTGCAAGTCAGTTGGTTAAAATTGTGGGTAAAATACAAAACAAATAAAAAAATTGCTTTTTTAAAAAGATATGCTTATTATAAGTAAGTGAGGTAATATTATGGCAAATATGGTTATGATTAATGGTGATACACGCAAGTTTACGCTTAGTCCCGACTTGAAATTATATGCACTGATTGATGCCGGTTTTGTTAAAACTGTTAAGGGTAATTTTAATTATGAGCATCCACTTTATAATGATTCACCATATAACGCCCCAACAAAGTTGAAAATGACCATTAACAAGGAAATGACCCGTTTAACAATGGTCGTTACTGATAGAAATGGCTTGCAAAAGGTCAATATTTTTAAAAATAAGCAATTGGCTCCCACAGTGGAACTTTTAAATTATATCTTAAAAGATCTTGAGGAACGTAAAATTATTGTCGCTGTGAAGGATTGATTAATTTGGAAAAGAAAAATAAAAGAGTAGTTGTAGGAATGAGTGGCGGGGTAGACTCTTCAGTTTCCGCCCTTCTTTTGAAAAAACAAGGATATGACGTAATTGGTGTCTTCATGAAAAACTGGGATGATACCGATGATTCTGGTATTTGTACAGCTACTGACGATTATGAAGATGTTAAAAAAGTTGCTGATCAAATTGGCATTCCTTATTATTCAATTAATTTTGAAAAGGAGTATTGGCAGCGAGTTTTTGAGTATTTCTTAAATGAATATAAAAAAGGGCGCACACCAAATCCTGATGTAATGTGTAATAGTCAGATTAAATTCAAATCCTTTTTAGAGTTTGCTTTCAATCTGGACGCAGATTATATTGCAATGGGGCATTATGCAAAAACTATAACTGATAAAAATGGCATCACACACATGATGCGTCCTAAAGATGGTAATAAGGATCAAACTTATTTTTTAAGTCAGTTAAATCAAAAGCAAATTAGCCGCGTTATTTTTCCATTAGCCAATTTCACAAAGCCGCAAGTCCGGGAAATTGCAAAAGAAAATGGTTTAGCTACAGCCAAAAAGAAGGATTCCACCGGTATTTGTTTTATTGGTGAAAGAAACTTTCGCAAGTTTTTGAGTGAATTTTTACCTGCCCAGTCTGGTGAAATGATTACGCCAGATGGCAGAGTAGTTGGTCATCATGCCGGTCTAATGTATTATACAATCGGTCAGAGATCCGGTTTAGGCTTAGGTTCAACTAAAGAATCTACGGCTCCTTGGTTTGTTGTCGGCAAAGACTTGCAAAAAAATCAATTGATTGTGGAGCAGGGTTATGACAGCAAGCTACTTTATGCCACTGAATTAGAAGCTAGTAACATGTCATTTTTTACTGGGCAACCAAAGCATGATTTTACAATTCATTGCAGTGCCAAGTTCCGTTATCGTCAACCAGATGTCGGCGTGACAGTTTCTTATGATGCTGTAGCAAACAGGGCAAAAGTTTACTTTGATGAGCCGGCTCGCGCTGTCACTCCTGGACAAGCTCTCGTTCTTTATCAAGGTGAAGAGTGTTTAGGCGGCGGTAATATCGACTGCGCCTACCAGAATGAGCAGCAATTACAATTAGTCTAATACAAACAAGTAAGGAAAATGTACCATGCATTTTCCTTTTTATTTGTGTTCGTTTTTCTTTTAAACTAATTAAATGATAAACTAGATAGCAACAACTATAGAAAAGAGTAATTAATGAATGCAAATTTATTTTGTCAGACATGGTAAAACAGAATGGAATTTACAAAGACGATTTCAAGGAGCTCATGGTGACTCTCCACTTTTGCCTCAAAGCTTAAGTGATATTCAAAAATTGGGCGGTTTTTTAGCTGGCACCAAATTTGCCGGAATATATTCTAGTCCATTAAAAAGAGCTAAGGCTACAGCGGAGGGTTTAATAAAAACTTTGAGCTACCCCCTTGCAATTAAAGTAGATGATCGTCTGCGCGAATTCGATTTAGGAGCAATGGAAGGTCTCACTTTCGCTGAAGCTCAAACTAATTACCCCAAGCAAGTAACTGATATTTGGGATCATCCCGAAAAATATGACGGTCACAGTATAGGTGGAGAAAATTATTCTGAAGTCATTGCTCGCGGTAAAAGTTTTGGTCATGATATTGCGCTGAAGTTTAAGGCGGATGATAAAGTAATTGCTGTAAGTCACGGTGCGGCCTTAGGGGCAATTATGGGAGGATTATTAGGCTATCCGCTGTCAGATATCAGGCGCAACGGCGGCTTAAGCAATACCAGTCTGACGATTTTAGAAACAAAAGATAAAGGCAAAACTTTTGATACTTTAGTTTGGAACGAAACAGGATTTTTAGGTAGAAAAATGGTGGATTCAGATTCATTATGATAGAGAAAAGAAAATCAACAGATAATTCCGATATTGTCCAAAAAAAGATACACGAATTAATTACTCACATTGATGAAAAGCCAGATAGCAGTGAAAACTATTTAAAATTGGCAACCTTTTTAATAAAAGAGGGTAGCAGCGATCAGGCTACGGAGTTATTAGAAAAGGCTAAAAGTCTGGTTACTCATCCTCAGGATTTAGATTATGATCTGGCAGTGTGCTATTACTTGCAAGGTGAATTTAAAAAGGCCTTAAATATACTTAACCAGATTCCCAACGATGATTTAGTTTTATACCAAAAGGCTCTCGTTTTTTTCAAAATTGGACAAAAGCAAAAAGCACTTGCTTATGCTTTAACGATTAAACAAAGAGATGCCAAGACGCGGGAATTGATAGGAGATATTTGGCTTAGTCTTGGGGAAATCAATCAGGCAGAGTCAAGTTATAAAAAAATCAGGAAAGAGCAAAGGACGGCAAAAGTCAATTTCATGCTGGGAATCACAAGTTTGACACAAAACCGTCTAGAAGCAGAAAAGTATTTTGCCAAAGCTAAAGCGCAGGATCCCAAAGTTTTTGCCCAAGAAGAGCAAAAGTATGCTTCTGCACTAAAATTAATAACTAATGCGAGAAAGAAAAAATGACAACTTTTACCGGAAAAATTAACAGAATAGTTTTTGAAAATGACCAGGAACTATATAAGATACTTGATGTCACCATAATTGGCAAACTAGAAAAATACGATCGTGATGAAATTAAAGTTACCGGTAATTTTGGTGATGTCCAAGTTGGTGCAACTTATAGCTTTTCTGGCAGGCTAATTGTTCATAATAAGTTTGGCCTCCAATTTCGCTCAGATAACTATAAACTGGCTTTACCTCATGAAAAAGGCAGTTTAATCAGCTACTTGAGTTCAAGTAAATTTCCGGGAATCGGTAAAAAGGCAGCCAGTGCAATAATTTCAGACTTAGGAATGGATGCACTAACAATTTTAAAAGAAAAACCTGAAAAAGTAGCGACTTTGTCATTAACCAAAAAACAAAAAGATAGTCTGCTAAATGGTGTCAGCTTAATGGATTCTTATTCTGAAACTGTACTAAAATTAGCGCAATTTGGCTTAAATAAAAAAGTAGCTGGTAGACTTTACCAACTTTATCATGGTGACACTCTAACCAAATTGGAAGAAGATCCATATGCTTCTATTGCTGAAGTTACGGGCTATGCGTTTAAAAGTGCCGATCGAATCGGTAGTAAACTAGGAATTAGTTCCGCAGATCCTAAAAGAGTTAATGGCGCTATTTTTCAAATTTTACTTGATGAAGTTGCTAAAGAAGGTAATACCTACATCAAACTGGAACAGTTGCTAACAGAGGCTAGTAAATTGCTTCAAGTTGAGCAATTTGATGTTATAGCTGATTGCGTTAATAATCTCCAGCATCAAGGAAAAGTGGTGGTAATGGGTGAAAATGCAGCGCTGCAAGAAATTTATGAAACTGAAACTGATATTGCCAACGCAATGAAAAATCTAGTGGAAAAAAAGC
>CAMLHK010000007.1 GCA_946479925.1 uncultured Lactobacillus sp.
CGACAGTTATTAATACTAGCAAGTATTTTTCTTTTTTGCAAGTCTTTTTTGCAAAAAATTATTATTACCAGTAAAACACTAGCAAAAGGGGCTTATTCAGTCCTTCTTATTGTTTGCTCTATATGTGTTAGTAACAAATGAATACTTTGATAAACATCCCTGATATCATGCCTGCATTCGTCAACAACCCAATTGAATATAATAGCGTATATTCCGTTTGCTACCAGTTCAACTTTACGCACCGAAAATGGTCCTCTAGGTCGCATATAATTCTCTATGGCTAAAGCATATTCTTTTCTTAACACGCGATAAAATAATGGCGGATCCTTGGCAATTCTATGCAAATTGCCATAAAAAGTCTTATTTTCTTTAATTTTTTTCAACATGCGATAAAACATTCGATCCATTGATTCATTTCCCACACTGCGTAAGGCTCGTCTGGTTTGCAAAGTTAAGACTGAAGTAAATAAATCACAAATATTACTGTATCTTCTATAAAAAGCGCCACGGTTAATGTCTAATTTCTGACAAAATTTAGTAACAGTATACTTTTCCACGCTGTATCTTGATAGCTCAAAAACAAGAACTTCCTCAGTTTTTGTCAATTTCATTTTCATCGCTCCTACTTATGGTGCCATAAGTATAGCAATAATGGTTATGACAAGCAATACTTTCTTTAAAAATAATGGCGTTATTTTTAAAGACTAACAGTATTATTAAAACAAAATCCATTCTTTGTATTTTGCAAAGCAAAATAAAACGACTAATTTGGATTAAAACCAGAAATTAGTCGTTTGCATCAATCATTTGAATCAAACTAAATGTAGTTTATTTTTAAAATTAAGATTAATTGTTACGCTTCATTTTTCTTTGGCGCTTTGCCTTACGAATTTTACTACGTTGCTCAATTTTATTCTTTTGCGCCTTATCTAGTTGGATAGCACGCTTAATCTTTTTCTTATAACCAGGTTTACGCTTCTTTTGAGCTTTCTTAACCAAGCCACGCATCTTATTATCAAGACTTTGAGAAGACGACTGCCTTGTTTTACGGCTATGGTAATGTTTACGTGGTACTAGAGCCCCATTTTTTATTTCCACAAAATCGAAATGGACTCCCATATTTTCTAACTTAAAAATCTGATCCATTTCTTCTTCACGAATTAGAGTAATAGCATGGCCACTCATGCCATTGCGACCAGTTCGGCCAATACGATGAATTACGAATTCTAATTCACGCGGAATTTCATAGTTAATGACTAGACTGACGCCTGCAATATCAATCCCCCGCGCGGCCAAGTCAGTCGCCACGACATATTGAAATTGTCCAGCTTCTACTTCTCTCATGGTTCTTTTTCGTTCACGTTCAGTAATGCCGCCATGAATTTTAGCAACTCTTAACCCTTGTTTAATAAGAAACTCAGTTAATTCATCTACCGTTTGCTTGGTATTAGCAAAAATAAGTGCTAAATAAGGCTGACCAATTGTTAGTAACTGATATAGTATTTTCTTTCGATTTTTAGATCCGATATCAAGTAAATCATTTTTTACTGTTGGCGAAATAACTGTAGGATTATCTACAATAATGGTTTCTGGTTTAGCCATATACTTGCGTAAAAAGTTAGCTAATTTAACAGGAATTGTGGCAGAAAAAGCTGTTAAAACAAAATTTTGAGGCAATCTCTGCGCAATAAAGTCAATTTCACCCAAGAAACCCATATCTAAAGTCATGTCAGCTTCATCAATGACAAAATTTGTGACATAGTCTAATGGTAAAATCTTTTTGGCAACAAAATCATGAAGCCTACCAGGAGTAGCTATGATAATTTGTGGTTTGTGCCTACCTATTTTTTCAAGTTGGCGTTCCCGATCAGTGCCTCCTGCCAATTGGGCAACCGAAATATTTAATCCGGCAGCATCCCTTAATTGACGAGTCACTTGATATAATTGCTGAGCAAGTTCTCTGCTAGGAGTAGTCAAAATTGCTTGTGGATACGGTAGTTTTTCATTGATTTCATTCATTACAGGGATTAAGAAAGCATGAGTTTTACCCGATCCCGTAACTGCCTGTACTACAGCATTTTTGTGTGCTAGTAAAACAGGTATTACTTTTTCCTGCACCTCAGTCGGTTTAACAAAGTTTATTTTTTTCAGACCTTGTCTTAGTGCTGGACTTAATTTCTCATTTTCAAAAATATTATTCATGTTCCTCTTGATATTCCTTGGTTACTTGAACTAGCTCCGCAAATATTTGCTTCACTTCAGCTATATCTTTAGCATTAGCCCCACTTGCCAATGTGTGGCCACCACCATCATGTTTGGCTGCCAGTTCATTGATTACTGGGCCCTTTGAACGATAATGAACCCTATAAGTGCCGTCAGGCTTTTCCACAAAAACATTCCAGGCAATGATATCCTTAATTCTTCCAGGAGTAGAAACCGTGCATGAAGCTTGTTCCGAATTTACACCTAATTTATGCAGAGTATCTTGGGCTAAAATCGCATAGGCTGCACCACAGGAATCAACTTTCATATATTCCAAAACGACGGCCTGTAATTTTGCCTGTTCAAAGGTAACGTCACTAATGTTGCGAGCAATTTCATTAATATTAATTCCAGTTGCTGCCAGTTTAGCAACTATTTTAAAAGTATGGTCAGTTGTTTCAGGATACATAAATCTACCTGTATCACCAACAATACCAGCATAAAGAGGGTAGGCCACTTCTGCAGTCAGCGGCATTTTTTCAGTAATAATGAAATCAGCAATGATTTGTGACGCAGCAGGTGCATGATCATCAACATAACTCATATCTGCATATGGTTCAACATCCGGATGATGGTCAATTTTAATCAGAAAATCACCCTTATTATATAATTTGTTAGAAATGCGGGCAGTATTTCCTGTATCGGTGGTGATTACCAAGGCTCCTTGATAATCCTTTTCAGTCACCTGATCCATACGATTGATCCAAGCGAGATCACCCTCATCATTTTCTCCGGCACATAGGATCTTCTTACTTGGAAACTGCAGTTTTAAAGAACGTGCAAGTCCAGCCTGAGAGCCTAGAGCATCAGGGTCAGGACTGGTATGACGATGCAATATAATCGTGTCATATTGCGTAATTTTTTGGTATATCTCTGTAAAAGTACTCATATCTATTCTCCTTCTTAATTTTAGCCGTTTTACTTTAACAAAATTTTTTCTTATTGAGAAAATAATTCTAAATCCATATTTTCATAATCAGCCTCTGTAAAATCTGTAGCTGTTACCCCCAAAAGCCTGATACTATCATTTAAAAACGAGCTAGAAATGGGCTCAAAAAGATCTTTAGCTGCGTCATATAATTCTAATGGATTATTAGTAGCATGTTCAAGCTTGCGCCTTTTCGTAACAGTCTTAAAATTACTATTGCGAATTTTTAAGACAACCGTATTGGCATAAAAATTGCGTTCAATTAACTTGTCAGCTAAATCATTAACATAGTTGCGCAAATTGGTAAGAGCGGTCTGTTCATTGTATACACTGGGTTCATACGAGCGTTCAATCCCAATAGACTTGCGATTACGCTCATCATCAGGAATTACCCGCGACAAATCAATGCCATTTGCATGTTCCGCCATTAAATAACCCATGCGGTTGAAATGTTTTATTAAATCACGAACGTGCATTTTTTGCAACCCACGTCCCGTGTAGACACCCATTTCAGCTAACTTAGCTTGCGTCTTAGGCCCAATACCATGAAACTGAGCAATTTTTTGTATGGCTAAAAATTCTTTAGCTTCTTGGGGCAAAATAATAGTTCGACCAAAAGGCTTCGAATATTCGGAACCCATTTTTGCTAAAAATTTGTTATAGGTCACACCGAAAGAACAATTTAAACCTATTTCTTTTTTTATTTTTACCTGCAGATCAATCGCGATTTGCAAAGCAGAAGTTAATCCCAGCTTATTTTCAGTAACATCTAAATATGCTTCATCCAGTGCAATAGACTGAACATTGTCAGTAATTTCATGCATCAACTGATGAATTTCAGCAGAAACACTATGATACTTTTTAAAATCAGGGCTCTTAAATACCAGTTTATCCGGCGGTATGAGCTTTAAAGCCTTAATTGATGGCATAGCTGAATGGACGCCATACTGACGTGCAATATAATTTGCCGTGGCAACAACGCCGTGGCCATGATGATTTCTGGGATCTTGACCAATTACCAGCGCCTTATCTTTTAGTTCAGGATGATCACGTGTTTCAACTGCAGCATAGAAAGCATCCATATCAAGGTGAATAATCTTTCTGTGAGTGTCATTTTGTGGTAAAAGACCGTCATCAAAGTTACTCATAAATCCAGCGCTCGGTAGCTGATTCGAAAATTTTATTTGCTGATTTTGGACCCATTCTGTACGGCAAGTATTGTTCTGGCTCTTGACCATTTTCATTTTCTTTTTGCCATGTTTCTTCTACATGGTCAATAAATTTCCAATAATTCTTTAATTCACTCCAATGAGTAAAGTTGGTTGAATCATTAACAAAAACATCATGCAGTAAACGCTCATAGCCATCTGGTACCTGTTTTTGGTCTTCACTTGTAAAGCCGTAGCTTAGATTTTCTCTGCGAATTCCGGGTTCATTAATTTTTTTACCATTAATAGTAATAAAAATTTGCATCTGTGGATCTATTATAATTGATATGTTGTTTGAATGAGCTTTACCGTATTGATTAGACATGTGTTTTAAAACAATATCAATCCTGTTTTTCTTTTCCCGCATTTCTTTGCCGGTTCTAAAATAAATTGGCAAATCAGCAAGAGGACCCTTTTTAAATTTAACTTCTCCAGCAACGAAAGTTTCTGTATTTGAATCGGCAGCAACGTTTGGTTCTTGCCGATACCCAAAGGTAACATCACTACCCAAATATTGCCCCCGCACAAAATGTCGCGCAATCTCGTCTTCTGTCGGAATTACCATACTGTCTAAAAGTTTTTGCTTAGCCTCGTGAATACTTTGCGAGGTCAAATCCTTTGGCTCCGGCATTGCCAGAAGGGTAATAATCTGAAAAATATGATTTTGCACCATATCACGTAAAGCGCCTGAAGTTTCATAATAGCCGCCACGAGCCTCGACTCCCAGCTGTTCTGCTAAAGTGACCTGAACATTTTTGATATTCTGATTATTCCATATATTTTTAATTAGAGGATTAGTTAACCTCATAGGCAGAATGTTTTGAATCATTTCCTTACCTAAATAATGATCAATTCTAAAAATATCATCTTCAGCAAAGGAAGCAGTAATCTGCTTGTTTAATTCTTCTGCACTTGCCAGATCTCTTCCAAAGGGTTTTTCAACAACAATACGTTTAAAGCCGGTACTAGTTAAATGTTGATCTTTAATATGTTCAGCGATTGTGCCAAAGAACTTGGGAGCCATTGCCATATAAAAGATACGATTTCCCTGCGCACTATAACGATCATCTAATTCTTGTGCCAAATTCTTCAGAGTTTCATAGTGTTCAATGTTGGTTACATCGTGTGACTGATAATAAAAATGACTAGCAAAAGCAACTAAATCATTTTCGTTTACTTCAGCATGCGTTTCGTGCACAGCATCGCATATTTGCTGGCGTAAAAAATCATGTGACCATGGTCGCCGAGCCGTTGCAATTACGGCAAAATTATCGTGAATTAGGCCCTGTTCATATAAATTAAAAAGTGCAGGATACAGCTTTCTATGCGCTAAATCACCACTACCACCAAAGATAATCATAATTACTGGAATGTTATTCATGAAAAAATCCTTTCTCATACCTTTTTACACTAACATCATTTTATACTATTTTGCCGTTAAACTCGCGCCCTGAGCAATATTTACTTTTTAAGCTAAATAAATTTTACTAACAAAAAAGTGCCCCTAAGGCACTTAAGATTGTTTTAATTTTCTTTTGATCCATCATCTGGAGTTTCATCAGCTGCATCAGTTGGTTTGGCTGCAGCTGGTTTTTCTGCAGGAGCAGCAGGTTTTTGCTCTTCTTTTGAAGCTTGAGCAGATTCACTTTCTGCTGGCTTTTCAGCGTCATCAGAAGGTGATGGTGTTGGTGCAGGCTCAGCACTTGCCGTATTAGCTGGTAAAATTTGTTGTACAGCCATTCGACTAAATGTTAAGTAAATGCCATCAGCATCCAGCACAACCGTTTTATCCTTAGTATTTACTGAATCGATTTTGCCGTGAAGACCGTCAATCATAATGACATTGTCACCTTTTTTCAATTGGTTCATCATTTCCATTTTCTTTTGTTGTTGCTTTTTTTGTGGCTTAATCATGATAAAGTACATAAAAGCAATCAAAACTACAAAAACTATGATTGTCCACATACTACTACCTGCACCATTTGCTTGTGCTAAAAATAAATTATTCACTTTTACACTCCTCAAATTAAAATTAATTATTGTCTAAATATTTATTATACAGAAAATAACGAACAATTGCATTACTTGTTTGGCAGCGGCAGACCTAAATGAACATAAGCCTTCTCTGTCACCATTCTGCCTCTGGGTGTCATTAATAAAAACCCGTTTTGCATTAAATACGGTTCATAAAGGGATTCAATTGTCTCCACGTCCTCGCCAGTATTAGCAGCTAAAGTTCTAATACCTACTGGTCCACCATGGTAATTTTCAATAATTACCCGTAAAATTTTGCGATCTGTTTGATTTAGTCCTTCTTCATCAACCTGCAATTGTTGAAGAGAACTTGCTGTGGTTGCAAAAGAAATTACTTTTTCTCCTTTCACCTGGGCAAAATCCCTTACTCGTCTTAATAGCCGATTAGCTACTCTGGGAGTTCCCCGTGATCTGCGAGCTAATTCGTGTGCTGCCTGGGGTTCAATTTCAATATTGAAAACTTTGCTGGAACGAGAAATTATTTTTTCAAGTTCTTCAACCGTATAATATTGCAAATGCTCAACTATACCAAAGCGGTCACGTAAGGGAGCTGACAGCTGGCCAGCCAAAGTAGTAGCACCAACAAGCGTGAATGGGGGCAAAGGAACGTGAACGGCGTGAGTAGTTTGTCCTTCTCCAATTACAATATCAACATAATAATCTTCCATCGCTGAATACAGGACTTCTTCAATAGGCTTGGCAAGACGATGAATTTCATCTATAAATAAAATATCTCCAGGATCGAGATCAGTTAAAAGGGCAACCAAATCGCCCGCTTTTTCTATCGCCGGGCCACTTGTACTTTTTAAATGCACCCCAAGTTCGTTAGCTATCACAAAAGCTAATGTCGTTTTACCCAGTCCAGGAGGGCCATACAATAACACATGGTCTAGAGCCTCATCCCTTTTTTGGGCAGCCTTAATATAAACTGCCATTTCTTTTTTAACGCGTTTTTGACCCAGGTACTCACTTAAAGTCTGGGGGCGCAAAGAAAACTCAGCTTTTTCTTCTTCTTGGCCTTGAACCTTTCCAGAAACAATATTATTTTTATCTTCTGTCACCTGTTTCACTTCCCTTTAAAATGTCATTTTCATTATAACAAGATTTACTTCTTTAAGAGAAGTGCCAATCCCTTTTTAATGTATTGATCCGCAGTTGTTTTTTCCTCTGCAATTAAAGCTGGTGTAATTCTATCTACTTCTTTTTTGGTATATCCTAACGCTAATAATGCTAATAATGCGTCATTTAATTCAGGAGATACTTCTGCCGAAGCCGCCTTATTTGCGTTCTTAACAAAGCTTCCTAATTTACCTTTTAAATCCAATACAATTTGTGAAGCAGTCTTTTTACCAACGCCTGGAAAGCGGGTTAAATATTTTACTTCACCCTGTTCGATGGCTTCTGCTAATGAGTTACTGTCTTCGGCCGCCATGATGGCTAAAGCAGACTTGGGACCAATACCGCTTACACTTAGGAGCTTTAAAAACAGTCCCTTGTCATCCTCAGTTTGAAAGCCATATAAAGTGATACCGGTATCCCGCACAATTTGTTCAATAAAAACGCGCGCCTTTTGTCCTTCTTGATAAGCATAAGGTGTGGGACTAAAAACTTTATAACCAATTCCATTTACATCAACTACTACAAAATCAGGTTTGATTGTGACAATAACACCCTGAAAGTATTCATACATATCTTATTTATTCCTCTTAAACATTTTGCGTAAATCACTTTGTCTGATGCGCACAATCACCAAATTGCCCTTAGCGTCATGATAAGGATCAGCAATTTGCCGCAGATTGGTCAAAATTGCACCACAATCAGCAGCCGTCAATTTTTTACGTCCCGAAACTTCTCGTTGAGCTTGATCGGCCGCTATTCTTTTAATTAAATTTTGAGAATTACTTTGATCAACATTTAAAAACAAGTCTAAAATCTTGCGAATAGAATGCTCAATATTTTGTTTCAACCAGGTGGGATATGATCTTAAAATAAAGGTATCTTGACCAAAATCTTCTAAAAAAATCCCAATTTTTTTGATATCCGCCATCTTTTCTTTTATTTGCAAAAAATCCAGGTTGCCAAATTCTAAAATTAAAGGACTCAGCAATCCCTGCTGGTTGATTTTAGAGCTTGAAAGTTCACGCATGATTTTTTGAAAAGAAAGCAGTCTTCTGGCTGCAACCTGATCGATTAAGTATAAATCATCATTATTAGCAGCAATAATAAACATTGGAGTTTGACCAACAAAACTTAACTCGGGTAAGCTTGCTGCTAACACTTCATCACCGCTTGAAATAATCTCATTATTAGTATTTTTACTAGTAAAGGGTGTTAAACTGCATTGCTTGACAACATTATCATCCCATGTCGCAGTTATGAGATAATGTTCATCGTCTCGCGGAATATCCAAATTCACATACTGTGAATGCTGAATGTGTTTGATTTCTGCTGGAGGCTGTTCATTAATTTCCGCAATTCCTGCATTTGGCCTTTTCGTTTCTACCACATTTTTGTTTAAATTAAACTTAAGTTGATCAACCAGTGTATCTTCTTTACTTGAATGTAAATTACTCAATGCATCAGATTTCACGTCATTTTTCAGAAGCACACTACTAATAGCACTGGTAATCAAGCGACTCAATTCTGTTTCTTTAGATAAGCGAACCTCTCGCTTTGTGGGGTGAACGTTGACATCAACCAATAAGGGGTCCGTCTTGATTTTAATAACTGCAATAGGGTAATGTTTGTCAGTAAGATTATTACCATAACCAGCCATCACTGCACTTGCCAACTTAAAATTTCTAATGTAACGGCCATTAAGCAAAATAGAAATAAAATTACGAGTAGACCGCGTGAGTTCTGGCTTGGATATTAAACCACTCACTTCAAAATCATTATCACTACCTTTAAAAGGCAACATTCGTTCGGCAATATTGCGGCCATAAACACTTGATACCGTTTGGCGTAAATTATTATTACCAGCAGTTCTAAGCAGAATCCTTCCTTCGTTCATTAGAGTGAAGGCAATTTCTGGGTATCCTAATGCAAGGCGATTAACAATATCTACTGTTTTCATAATCTCAGTCCTGGGACTGCGCAAATATTTTAATCGTGCCGGGGTATTATAGAATAAATCTTTGACCGTTATCTGAGTACCTTGTCTTGCTGCAGCATCTTCCTGCATTTTTTTAACACCAGCAGAAAATTCAGCACGCGTTCCTATTGCTCCAGAAGAATTAGTTAAAATTTCAACATGACTAACTGCAGCAATCGAAGCTAAAGCTTCTCCTCTAAAGCCTAAAGTACTGACATTAAACAAATCATGTTCACTTTTTATTTTGCTGGTAGCATGTCTAGTAAAAGCAAGATCAATTTGATTACTAGGGATCCCCGAGCCGTTATCTTGAACTACAATCTGTTTTAAACCAGCATCAATAAAATCTATTCTAATTCTGCTACTGCCAGCATCAATCGCATTCTCGACCAACTCTTTGACCACACTTGCCGGTCTTTCAATTACCTCCCCAGCTGCAATCTGATTAGACAGATTAACTGAAAGCTCATGTATTTGTGCCATGATTAGTTTTCATCCTTTAAATCTTCTTGCCAATTTTCCACCAGTTGCATCACTTGCAACGGTGTTTGATCTGCCAAATAAAGATTAGAAATTTCATCTAGGATATCTTTTTCTTTGTCAGTCAATTCACTGGCAGAATCTGACTCTGCACCAACTGGTAGTTCCTCGGCCGGCTCATTACTTGAGCTAAATAAATCAAGTTGTGTTGAAGCCGGTCCCAAATTACTACCTTGAGCTTCAAGTCTTTTAAGCAGCTTAGTAGCTTGGCGTAAAACCTTTCTCGGTAAACCAGCAAGTTGCGCAACATGGATGCCATAACTTTGATCTGCAGGTCCTGGTAAAATTTTATGGAGAAAAATCAGCTTGCCGTTTTCTTCAGTTGCTCCTACATGAATATTTTTCAAATGAGGTAAGGTCTGTTCCAAGGCTGTTAACTCGTGAAAGTGTGTAGCAAATAAAACTTTGGCTTCAACTTCATCATGTAAATACTGCACAATAGCACCAGCCAGTGCCATACCATCGTAAGTGGCTGTTCCCCGACCGATTTCATCAAATAAAACTAAGCTGCGTTTAGTGGCATGTTGTAAAGCATCATTTGCTTCAGTCATTTCGACCATAAACGTGCTTTGACCAGAAATCAGATCATCAGCTGCACCAATTCTGGTAAAAATTTGGTCAAAAATCGGCAAATCTGCACTATCGGCTGGTACAAATGATCCTATTTGAGCCATTACCGCAATAAGAGCCAGCTGCCTCATGTATGTACTTTTACCTGACATATTAGGACCTGTTATCAGAAAGATATCAGTATCTTCTGTTAACTTAACATCGTTTGGAATAAAGGAACCAGCTTTCATCACTTGTTCAACTACTGGGTGACGTCCTAATACTACCTTGACATCTTGATTATCGGTATGAAAATGAGGTCTGCAATAATTATTGTCTTCAGCCACCTGAGCAAAAGAGCAAAAGACATCAAGTTGAGCTACTTGTCCAGCCAACTTTTGTAATGCTGGAATATATTTTTTGACTTCTTCTCTTAATTTAACAAACAAATCGTATTCTAAATCTGTTGATTTGGTTTGTGCTTCTAAAATAAGATTTTCATGTTCTTTAAGTTCTGGGGTAATATAACGCTCTGCATTGGTCAAAGTTTGCTTACGCGTATACCGGTCTAAAGGAACCTTACTCTTATTTGAATTTGTAACTTGAATATAGTAACCAAAGACCTTGTTATAACCAACTTTTAAATTATCAATACCCGTTTGAGCACGTTCATTCTGCTCCATTCCAGTCAGCCACTTTTTACCATTATTCATAGCATCCCGATAACGATCTAATTGACTATCAACACCATCCTTGATTAATCCTCCTTCGGTAGTCAGAACTGGAGGCTGATCAACAATAGTATCCGTAATCAATTTAGCAATTCCTTTTAAAGGATCAATTTGACTGGCAAAATTTTGCAAATTTTTATTTTCAGCCTTTTGCATTGCTGTCAAAATTGTTGGTACGGCATTAAGAGAATGAGCCAACTGTAATAACTCTCTGGCATTGACATTACCAAAAGCAATTCGCCCCGTTAAGCGTTCTAAGTCATAAACACCCTTGAGAGCATCATTAATATTTTCCCGCGTAAAGTACTCATCAATTAACGCCTGTACCATCTCTTGGCGCCTGTTTAACTGTTCAACGGATAATAATGGCCGAGCAAGCCATTGTTTTAACAAGCGTCCACCCATTGCGGTATGTGTTTTATCAAGCACCCAAAAAAGTGAACCCATCTTCTTACCTGTTTTTGCAGATGCGATCAATTCTAAATTATCCCGCACAGTATGCGACATTTGTAAATATTGATTGACTTCATAGCTTTTAGCGACTTGTAAATGCGCTAAACTACGACGCTGAGTTTGTAATAAATATCCTACCAGCTGTTTTACAGCAGCTTTTTCAGCAGAGTTTGTCAGATCCTGTTCAGCAAAGGAAATCTCCGCATGTTTGCCAGTTAACTCTACCGGCTCTGATACAGTAATATTTGCTTTATGAAAAAAGTCATTATCCTGATCATTTAAATGACCATTGAAAACAACTTCCCGTGTGCGTAATGATAATAATTCATTTGAAACAGCTGCAAAGCTCTTCAAATGAGTGGCATAAATTTCACCAGTCGATAAATCGCTGTATGCCAATCCAAAACAACTTTTGGTAGTTACAACAGAGGTAAGATAATTCGATTCCTTGGCTTCACTGGGTTTGTCATTCATCAAGGTTCCGGGAGTCACAAGTTGGATAATACCACGTTTAACCATTCCTTTGGCCTTTTTCGGATCTTCAAGTTGTTCGCATAAAGCTACTTTATAACCCTTTTCAACCAGTGTATCTACATAAGATTGCACTGCCACGTGAGGTACTCCTGCCATAGGAACAGGGTTTTCGGCTTTGTTGGACCTGTGAGTCAAGGTTAATTCCAAAATTTGGGCACCCTTGATTGCATCGTCTTCAAATAATTCGTAAAAATCCCCCACCCGATAAAAAAGAAAGGCATCGGGATATTGCTTTTTAATTTGGTGATATTGCTCCATCATCGGAGTCAGGTTTGTTTGCGCCATTATTCTCCTTCTTTTCTGCATTACTGTTATTATTATACGCTAAACTATTCATTAAAAGAAAAAAGACCGCAAGTAAAACGATCTCTTCTCACAACACATATAAATAATTAAAAAAATTAGGCAATATGTCCTTCAATACTTGCCAAATCTTTCTTGCCATCCATCTTCACAATTGCACTAATGGCAGCCGTAATACCTTTTACATCATCTGCTAAGCTCAGACAAGGAGTTTCTGGTTTAGCAACAACTTGTTCTGGTAAATACGGAATGTGCATAAAGCCAGCTTTTAAGTCATGAAATTCTTTATCAATCATATACTGCACTTGATACATAATGTGGTTGCAGACAAATGTACCTGCCGTCGTAGAAACTGAACTTGGAAGCCCAGCTTCCCTAATTGCCCGTGCCATTGCCTTGACAGGCAGTTGCGTGAAATATGCATTTTGACCGTCTGCCTGAATAGGTGTAGCAAGTGGTTGGTATCCTTTATTATCGGCAATGCGACCATCATCAAAATTAATTGCCACTCGTTCGGGAGTTAGACCATAGCGACCACCAGCTTGTCCAACATTTAAAACATAATCAGGTTTTTCCTTCAGAATAGCTTCATGAACCACATCGGCACAATCACCGAAAACTGTTGGTATTTCAAGCTTTACGATTTGTGCTCCGGCGATTTCATCATCCAGCCGTTTAACTGCTTCGATCGCAGGATTAATTTTATCTTCACCAAATGGATCAAAACCTGTTACAAGAATTTTCATTATCTTTTCTCCTTACTATCTTAAAATGCCAAAAAATACATTAGCATAATTTGAATAAGCAACATGCTGATTGCGATCGGAAATTGTTGTTTAATTACGCCTAGTTGATCTTTCATTTCCATAAGAGCAACGGGCAGGGTATTAAAGTTTGCTGCCATTGGTGTTAACAGCGTACCGCAATAACCCGAAGTCATCCCTAAAGCTGCAACTACAACCGGTGAACCTCCTTGTGCCACAACAAAAGGGATGCCAATCCCAGCAGTAATAACTGCAAAGGCCGCAAACGCATTACCCATGATGGCTGTAAACAAAGCCATGGCAACACAATAGAGTGTAACTCCCAATAAATGGTTTCCAATAGGAAAAAGTCCAGAAATAGCTTTAGCAGTCACTTGCCCAACACCGGAAGCTGTAAACACCACACCCAGAGTAGCAAGCAGCTGTGGTAAGATTCCCGCTGACCCTACCGAACGCACCATTCTCTGAGTATCCTCATACACAACTTTCACATTTGCTTTTGTCAAAATTTGTGCAATAACAAGTGAAATAATTGCTGCCACACCTATACCTACTTGGCCACCTAGATTAGTAAATTGGGCTATTAGCAAAGCTAAAACTGCCAGCAAGATACTTGGTAAGAAAATCCAGTTGCCAATACGTTTAACCGTTTGTTGAGCAACTTTTTCATCCAAATCTTTTATGTGACCTACGCGAACCTGTTTAAACAGAGATAATAAAGCAATAATTATTATAATTGCACCGTTAATTGCATTCGAAAGCCATTGCCCACAACAGAATAGTATTGCAAACAAAAACCAGAAAAGCCCGGTACCCCAACGCACAGGATTTGATTGATCACGCCAAGACTCAATTGCTGCAGCCAAGAAAAACAGCCCGATTAAGATATAGAACGCTAATAAAATATTATTGATTAAAGTATCCATTATTTCTCCTACTTCTCTTGCTGTTTGAGTAATTTTTTGTCAAACACATGATTGTAACCCACACATAAAATATAACTGATGATTGCAACTGGAAAAGTGTATAGAACTATGCCACTAGGATCAACTGGGTGACCCAGTGATTTCATAGTACTTGCAATAAGTAGAACGCTTGAAGAAGCTACGAATAAATTTTGGGCAAAGAAATTACCAAAATTTTCTGTTGCAGCCGCTCTACCCTTAATTTGGTCAATTTCTAAAGAGGTCAATTCGCTGTTAACCTTACCTGCAGCTTGTGCCATTGGATTAATTAGTGGCGCAATAAATTGGACGTGTCCTTGTAATGAAATGCCGAAAGCACCAGCAATCTCTCGAATGGCTTGGTAAATATCGAAAATACGACCTGGCGTCAATTTTTTCATTTTTTTAATCAAATTAACAGAAGCTTGCTTTAAGCCATGTCTTTCTAAAATGCCAATTGTCGGTAAAGTCAGAAAAAACAGGGAAACCATGCGATTATCCATAAATCCTTTACCCAAAATTGTCAAAAAAGAGACAAAATCAATTCCTGAAACTAAGGCTGTAATTAAAGCAGCAATAATAACAACGGCTATGGTATCAAGTCCCAGTGTAAAGCCAATCACTATAACTACAATACCTAGTAAACTTAAATATTCCACTAATATTCCTTCCTATTGTAAAGGCAGCAATTACTTATCAAATTCTGTAAGCAAAATTTCAAAGCAAAAAATCCTACCAGCAAGCCCCACAGGATTGCTAGTAGGATTTATTAATTAACTAATAAAAACTAAATTACATCACACCTGGATTGCCAGCACCTGCATTTGGATCAGCGGCAGGTTTATCTTCTGGTATTTCGGCAACAACGGCTTCAGTAGTCAATAACAAGGCAGCAATAGACGCAGCATTTTGTAAAGCAGTACGGGTTACCTTAGTTGGGTCAATAATTCCGGCTTCAACCATGTTTTCCCATTTACCGTTGGCTGCATTGTAACCAACTTCATTTTCTTGACCTTCAAGCTTATTCAAGATAACTGAACCATCTTCACCAGCATTTTCAGCAATTTGACGAACTGGAGCAGTCAAAGCTTCTAAGACAATGTTAATACCTGTTTGTTCATCAGCATTGTCACCTTTAAGGTCCTTAACAGCGTCCTTGACATCTACTAAAGCAGTACCACCACCAGCAACATAGCCTTCATCAACGGCTGCACGAGTGGAGTTCAAAGCATCTTCAATGCGGTATCTGCGCTCTTTTAATTCAGTTTCCGTAGCAGCACCAACATGAATAACAGCAACGCCACCAGTTAATTTAGCCAGACGCTCTTGTAATTTCTTCTTGTCAAAGTCAGAAGTAGTTTCTGCAATTTGCTTTCTAATTGAGTCCTCACGGTCTTTAATTGCTTCATCTGAACCTGAACCATCAACAATAGTAGTTGAGTCCTTAGTTACAGTAATCCGGCGAGCTTGACCTAGTTGGTCAAGCTTAGTGTCCTTTAATTCGAGCCCTAAGTCCTCAGTAATTACTGTACCACCAGTTAAAGCGGCAATATCTTGCAGTTGTTCTTTACGACGGTCGCCAAAGCCGGGAGCCTTAACAGCAACAACATTGAATGTACCACGAATCTTGTTCAAAACTAATGTTGGCAAAGCTTCACCAGAAACATCATCGGCAATGATTAAAAGTGATTTGCCTTGTTGCACAATTTCTTGTAACAATGGCAAGATGTCTTGAATGTTAGAAATCTTCTTATCAGTAATTAAGATATATGGATTGTCAAGATCAGCTTCCATCTTGTCATTATCAGTTACCATGTATTGTGACAGGTAACCACGGTCAAATTGCATACCTTCAACTACTGATAATTCAGTTTCAATACCACGTGAATCTTCAATAGTGATAACACCATCATTACCAACTTTTTCCATTGCGTCAGCGATTAAATCACCAACTTCTTTTGAAGCTGAAGAAACTGAAGCAACTTGAGCAATTTGGTCTTTTGAAGAAACAGTGTGACTAATCTTGTGTAATTCATTTACTACAGCTTTTGTGGCTTTTTCAATACCGCGACGAACACCAACAGGGTTAGCACCAGCAGTAACATTCTTCATACCTTCACGAATAATTGCTTGGGTTAAAACAACCGCAGTAGTAGTACCATCACCGGCAATATCATTGGTCTTTTGTGCTGCTTCTGCAACTAACTTAGCACCCATATTCTCGTAGTGGTCTTTTAATTCAATTGCCTTGGCAATTGTCACACCATCGTTAGTAATGTCTGGGTTGCCGTATGATTGCTCTAAAACAACGTTTCTACCCTTAGGACCAATAGTTGCCTTAACAGTGTCAGCTAATTTATCAACGCCCTTTAATAGAGAACGTCTTGCTTTTTCTGAAAATTTAATTTCTTTTGCCATATTTTTCTGCGCTCCTTAATTACTTAACAATTGCTAAAATATCTTTTTCGTGAAGGACTAAATATTTTTGACCATCGTATTTAACATCTGTACCAGAATACTTGTCGTATAAAACAACATCGCCTTCCTTAACAGTCATAGGTATTTTGTTGCCATTTTCAGCAAAGTTACCTTCACCAACAGCAACTACTTCACCTTCTGTCGGCTTTTGTTTAGCATTAGAAGCCAGGACGATTCCGCCTACAGTCTTTTCTTCTTCTTCTTTAACTTTTACGATCACGCGATCACCTATTGGTTGTAACACGTTTGTCCCTCCTAAAATTAAATTTTAATCTCTTTTATGTGCCATTAGCACTCCTATTTGTCAAGTGCTAACTTACATTTATGATAATAACCCCTTTTATGAAAAAATGCAAGAAAAAATTAGCACTTTGAGTAAAAAAGTGCTAATTTGCTTTTTAAAACTATTTTTTCTTATCCGAATCAAGAAAGTAAATAAGTGTCTGCAACTCAGTAGCCAAATCAACGTTTTGAATTCTAATGCCACTTGGTGCAGATAAACGAATTGGGGTGAAATTCATGATTCCCTTAATTCCAGCTTCTACCATATCATCAGCAGTTTTTTGAGCAGCCGCAGATGGCACCGTTAAAATCGCAATAGAAATTTGTTGGTCACTAAGCTGCTTTTTAAGTTCACTCATATCATAGACAGGCACACCGCTTAGAATTCTGCCGGTAATTTTCTCATCAATATCAAAAGCACAAGAAATGCGAATATTATTTGAGCGTTTAAAATTGTAATTTAATAAAGCATGACCCAAGTTACCTACGCCAACCAAAGCAACATTTGTTAAAGTGTCTTGGTTTAAAATCTTTTTAAAAAAAGAAAGTAAACTTTTTACATCGTAGCCATAACCCCTTTTGCCCAAAGCGCCGAAATAAGAAAAATCACGTCTGATTGAAGCACTGTCTACCTGAACAGCTTCAGACAATTCAGTCGAAGAAACTTTTTCTTTGCCAGCCTCATTTAAGATAATAAGATAACGGTAATATAACGGCAACCTTTTAGCCGTTGCCGTTGGTATTTTGATTTTTTCCATTTAAGAAGCCTCCAACTTAATTAAGTAACCATAATTCGTTCTTGTGAATTTCTCAGCAATCAATTCTATTTTACCTATAAATTTACGTCATTTGCAAACATTTTTTTCACAATCTTTTAAATTTTAGCAAAATGGTAACAGGCTTGATAATAGAAGCTGGTATTTTTATTCATTCACGCTTAAAAAGCTGTATTTTTGCTCTTTTTCTTTCATATATCTGTCAAACTCTCACACAAGAATTTCACTACGTATGCTAAAATGGTTTTTAGGTGAAAAATTATGATAATTGCACAAGGACACGATTTAGAAAAACAATTTGGTGCCAACACATTATTTAAAAATGTCAATTTTTCAATTGACGCAAATGCCAGAATAGGTCTTATTGGACCAAATGGTGTCGGTAAAACGACCTTGCTTAAGATTATGACCGGTGAAGAAGAAGCCACACATGGTGACTTCACCATCAATAAAAATATAGATGTCGGCTATATTGCCCAAGAAAATGGCTTAAATGAAAGTAAAACAATTTGGGAAGAAATGTTGTCTGTTTTTACTTCATTAATTAATATGAGCAAAAAAATCACAAGTTTACAGCAGGATATTGCTGCTAACCCTAAAAGAAGTGATTTGTTAAAACAGTATGACCAGCTGCAATTCAACTTTGAGCAGCAAGGGGGCTATACCTACCAGGCTGATATCAAAAGTATTTTGAATGGTTTTAACTTTCCTGAAGAAACTTGGTCCAAAAAGATCGCAAGTCTTTCCGGAGGAGAAAAAACCAGACTTTCATTTGTTAAATTGCTGCTGCGCAAGCCTGCTCTATTGTTACTTGATGAGCCTACCAACTACCTTGACTTAGACACTTTGGACTGGCTGGAAAGTTATCTTAAAAATTATTCTGGTGCTATTTTAGTTGTCTCTCATGACCAGTATTTCTTAGATAATTTAGCCACACAGATTTTTGAATTGCAATTTGGCAAATTAACTGTCTTTAAGGGGAATTATTCCGCATACGTTGCTGAACGGCAGCTGCGTGATCGCCAGCAAGAAGAAGCGTATGAAAAGCAGCAAGAGCAAATCAAAAAAGACGAAGAATTTATTCAAAAAAATATTGTCAGAGCCAAAACTACTAAACGAGCACAAAGCCGCCGCAAGCAATTGGAGAAAATGGAAAGAATTACTCCGCCAAAACACAAAAGCAAAGTACGCATTAATTTCCAAAGCGAAAGGCCATCTGGTAAAGAAGTACTAATTTTACCTGATTTAACAATTGGCTATCCGACAAAAACAATGGTGCACGATATTTCTCTGCAAATAAATAAAGGCGACCGAGTAGCCGTCATTGGTCAAAATGGTATTGGTAAATCAACTTTACTAAAAACCGTGATGAAGGAGTTAAAGCCAAAAAAAGGTTCAATTAAATATGGTGCATCCCTTGATATCGGCTATTATGATCAGGAACTACAAGGACTTGATCCAACTAAAACGGTGATTGACACCGTTTGGGACCGTCATAAAACAATGCCTGAAAAAGATGTTCGTTCTATTTTAGCCAGTTTCTTGTTTACGGCAAAAGATATTGATAAAACTGTCGGACAATTATCTGGTGGTCAAAAGGCCAGATTAACATTAACGGTTTTGTCACTAGAACATAACAACTTTCTGCTGATGGATGAACCTACTAACCATTTGGATCTTGAGGCGAAAGAAGTATTAGAAAAAGCTTTGCAGGATTTTGACGGTACTTTATTGTTTGTTTCTCACGACCGCTATTTCATCAATCAATTAGCTAATAAGATTGTGGAGATCAAAGATGGTACTGCCCAAGTTTATGAGGGTGATTATAATTATTATTTAAACGAGAAAACTAAGCAAAATGCCGTTTCCGCCAGTACATCTGCTAATGAAGACACAACTGTCATTGAACCCGAAAAAAATAAAAACAAGTTGTCCTATCAAGAACAAAAGCTTCGTGATTCACAAAAACGTAAATTGCAAAGAGAAGTTGAAAATACCGAAAATAAAATTGAAAAGCTGGAAAAAAAGCAAAAAGATATTCAATCTCAAATGGCTGATCCTGAAATTGCCACTAATTTTGACAAATTAGGTCCCTTGCAAGAACAGCTTAGCGCTGTACAAAAACATCTGGACGATGCAAATGATGCTTGGGAAAAAGCACTGACTGAACTGGATAGCTTTGACTAAAACAATATATCATGTAAGCACAACAAAAATAGGAACAAATCAGCCTTTTTATCTGCTGTTTTTATATTTTAACTTGCTGTAAATTACCTCGCCAACTATTAATAAATTTTTTGTTAGCAAAATTTGATGAATTTAGTGCTGCTTTTAAAATTGTAGTTGTTTAAACTAAAAGAGATAATTTTGCTGGCTTTATAAGAAATGAATTGGGAGATACGCATGGGAAAATTACTTATTGCTCTTCAATTATTAATTAATAAAGGAGGAATAAAAATGAAATATATAGCTGACTAAAATATTGCTTTAGACCAACTCATCAATTTATACACCAGCTTCGGTTGGAGTTCTTATACACAAAATTCTCGGACAACTACAAAAGGCAGTGGCAAATTCGCTTTTTGCTATTAGTGCTTATAATCATAACCAATTAGTTGGATTAATCTGAGTAGTTGGTAATGGTCTGACCTTCATTTATATCCAAGAGTTACTGGTTAATCTGCTTATCAAAGTCGGGAAATTGGTACGAAATTAATGAATAGCGTATTACAGAAATATAATTCTGTCGGACAGAAAGTTTTGTTGACCGAAAATACTGGTAAAACGCACATGTTTTATGAAAATGGTAATTCTAAGCCGTGTGATAAATACGATTTGATTGCTTTTTACAAAGATTCTGAGAAAAAACTATTTCAAGAACAACAAAAAGGCGTTGAGTTCAACGCCTTTTTTCGTATGGATTTTGTCTTGATCCTGATATTATTTATTTTATTGCAGCATCTCTGACGCGTAAGGTAGTTCTAAGGATGCATCAGCATCTAAAGTTAGATCAGCAAATTTTCCTTCTTGATACAAATTGTAGGCCGCTGCACCAATCATCGCAGCATTGTCACCGCAAAGCTTTAAATCAGGCAAAATGACTTTGGGCTGAATATTTTGCGGTAAACTTGCTATTTCACTATTCATTCTGTCCCGTAAACCATGGTTAGCGGCTACACCACCCCCCATGATGAAAGTCTGCGGCTGATACTGCTTAATTGCCCTAATTGTTTTAGTTGCTAAAACATCAATTACCGCGGCTTGAAAACTGGCCGCTAAGTCATATTTATTTAGTTTTTGGTTAATTTGTTCAGCGTGATGACAAGTATTAATGAATGCACTTTTTAGCCCTGAAAAAGAAAAGTCGTAATCATCTTCTTTAATCATTGCCCGGGGAAAATTAAAGGTATCCTGCCCCTGGTGAGCCCATTCATCTATTGTTTTACCAGCTGGATAATTAACCCCTAAAACTCGGCCAATCTTATCATAAGCTTCTCCTGCCGCGTCATCCCTAGTATCACCAACTATTTCAAAATGAGTCGGGTCTTTAAGTAAAACTATTTCAGTGTGACCACCAGAAACTTGTAATGCAAGAGCCGGGTAAGTAATCTCTTCTTTTAATTGTGCTGCCATAATGTGACCCATAATATGATCAACACCAATTAGGGGGATGCCTGTAGCCATTGAAGCAGCTTTAGCTGCACTAACACCAATTAACAGGGCTCCGACTAATCCAGGTCCATAAGTTACGGCAATAGCATCGATATCATTCCAGGTTACTTTTGCTTCACTTAAAGCTTCCTTGGTAATTTGCGTAATCACTTCAATGTGGTGGCGACTGGCTACTTCGGGAACAACACCGCCAAAACGCTGGTGACTTTTAATTTGTGTTGCCACTATCAGGCTTTCAACTTCTCTGCCATTTTTAACAACAGAAGCCGAAGTTTCATCACAAGAACTTTCAAAAGCTAAAATCCGGATGTCTTTTTTATTTACCAATTTAATTTCCTTTCTTTTAGTCACTTGCCAATTTAAGCACCATGTTAAACGCGTTTTGCTGGGAGTCCTGATAATAATTGGGCCAGACGAAAGTTGTAACAAAACCTAATTTTTGATATAACTTTTGGGCATTCAAATTATCCTCTCTTACTTCCAGGCTAACTTCCTCACAACTTTTTCCTTGGGCAACTTCAATTACTTTTCTAATTAAATAAGTACCTATACCTCTTTTTTGCCAAGCTGAATCAACCATTAAATTGGTAATGTGCGCCTTCCTATTATCAATGCGGACACCAATTAGCCCAACCACTAATTGCGACTGCAATACAAGTATATAAAGTGAATTCTTTTTGCCCAATTCAGTTTGAAAAATTGCTCCGCTCCAAGGCTCTTCTCCTTGATATAGGCTTTGTTCAAGTAACAATATCGCAGAGATGTCCTCATACTGCGCTTGTCTAATATTCAGGATAGAGTGATTGATAATAAATTTTTCAGGAATAAAGTCAACAAACTTTTTCTTTGGCGCTACAAACAAAAAAGGCCAGAAATACTTAAACTTCTTCCACATAGTTACTATCAGGTTTATATGCTTCTCCGGTCTTTTTATGCCAATCAATTTCAGCTTGTGTGCGCCGTAAATAGTTTGGCAACAACTGGTCAGGATCATCGGGTTGAGCATCCACAGCCAGCTTACCTATTAAACCAGCATGAACAATGTTTTGTTTTTCTGTCCCAAAAATAAAGGGAATATTTATCTTTTTGATGGCCTCTTTTTGTTTTTCAAAGCCAGAACCAACATAAATAACATTTTCCAGATTGTTATTTGCACAATATTCTGCTACTGCGCTTAAAAGTGTGTCAATATGATAGTGCCCATCAGGTATTACACATTCAGGACCCCAATCATCTTGCTTATTGACATAAGCACCCGCAAAATAATTGTCATTACGAGCATCAATTCCAGCCACTATTAAAGTGCCTTCTTCTGCACAACTTGCAGCCAGTGCTTGTAAAGTAGATATGCCTACTACCTCTTTATGTAAAATGCTGGCAAACATTTTTACTGTCGTAACACCAATCCGTAAACCAGTGTATGAACCTGGTCCAATTGCAACGGCAAAACGGTCGATTTCTGCCAATCTTAAATTATTTTCTTTTAAAATTTCGGCAATTAATGGATCCAAATGCGCGCTGTGATTGCGCTGGTCAAATTCATTCTTTTCCTTAATTATTTTAGCATCGTCATTTAAAGCCACACTTAAATTATTTGTCGCGGTCGACATACTCAAAATTTTCATTCTAAAATATTTTTACTCTTTTCGAAAATTACCTGTTAATCCTAACTCTTGAAATTGCGTTTAAAACAAAATAACTAACAACCATTTCCACCCAAGGAGTAATGGCTTCCTTTGGAATTCGCTGAATAAGCGCGACAGAGTAGTCCATACCATATAAAAGATGAACCCAAAGTGTATTTAAGCCGATATTAACAACAACTGTCACTAATAAAGTTGCCAAAATAATCCGCCAAATTTTGACTGGTTTTTGATAAAAAACTAAGCCATAAATAAACGGACCAATCATTGCACTGAGGGTAAAGCCGATAAAAAAGCCACCCTGATTACCAAATAGAGCCGATGAAACCAAATCACTGATTCCACCGCCAACGCTGCCCCATATAGGTCCAAATAAGTATCCCAGCATCACGCTTCCGATGAAACCCAAACTTACATGAACAACAGCTGATCCAACTGTGAAACGACTAAGAATAATCTTCATTGCGACAATAATTCCTAAGAGTACAAGATCACGCAATTCGACCTTGAATAGTTCTTTAATAGTCATTTGCAGCACTTTCTTTCTTTAATTAAATTGTGTTAGAACACAAAAAATAATTATATTATATTTTGCGCCAAGTTAGTTCACAAACAGCTTTATCATTTTTATCATCGTCTGCAATCGCATGAAATGATTTTATAATGTCTCCGTCTTCAATTACACTTACACATGCATATGGTGTTTGGGCATAACGGACTTCAAGGTTAAATTTAATATCAATAGTCTTGACAATATGATTTTTTAAAAAATCGCGGTCAAGCGTATCAAGAAACCAATTAAAATAGTGACCATTAGTCATGTGATGGTTGGTATCCAAATCATCATAGCGTACGCGATACTGCCGTTTTTTCTCGTAATTTTCCTGGACCCGCAGTCTTGGAAAACGAGGCAGCTTTTTCAAGAGGGGTATTCCCAATTCAGCCATCATTTCTTTATCAGTTGATACTAATTTGCGGGTCTTTAAATCAAATAAAACCCATTCACTTTTTACTGTTATCAACTCATTTCCAGTCTGATCGGTAAATACATAATTTCTATATTCCAAAAAACGGTTATAGCCAAATGGCTCAGTTGTAAGTATAATTTCTTCATTTGGATGGGGCAGGCGGGCAATTTCCATATGATATTGCGTCACGACCCAACCTAATCCCCTTTTGGTCAAAGCGTTAGTACTACCATTACCTGAATCTAATTGATGCTCCGAAACACTCATCATCAAATCAATCATCGCAGGTAATTTTAAATTTTTATTTTCATCACATTCATAATAATTTACAATATGTTTTTCACTGTACTTCATAATTTCACCTACTTTTGATGATAACGTTCATATAACTCATTTTTTGAAACGTGATTTTCCTGAGCAATCTCCTTAATTGCCATTTTTTTGCTTTTTCCTTTAGCAACCAACTGCTCTACTAACGCAATTAGTGCAGTCCAAGATAATTTTTCAGCTTGCTTGGTATTTGGTGAAACCAAAATCACAAATTCACCTCTTGGCGCATTTTGCTCAAAATAAGTAGTTACTTCACTGATTGTACCACGAACAAACTCCTCGTGAATCTTAGTCAGTTCTCTGGCGACAACAATTTGCCGCTCAGAATCTAGAATTTCAGACAAATTATTAAGAGTTTTAACCAACCTATGTGGTGCTTCATAAAAAACAGAAGTTGCGCGTGCTTTATTCATTTGTTCAAAAAAGGACTTTTGCTCACTCTTTTTCCGCGGTAAAAAGCCATAATAAGTAAATGGCTGAGCATCAAAGCCAGAGGCAATCAAGGCAGTAGTAAAGGCGGAAGCACCTGGTAAAGGGACAACTGGAATATTATTTTTGATACACTCTTGCACCAAGATATATCCTGGATCAGAAATGACGGGCATTCCAGCGTCACTAATTTCTGCGATAACTGCACCCTTCGTCATTAATTTAATCAATTCGGGCGCTCTTTCCTTTGAATTATACTTATGAAAGGAAAGCATATGATTATGGACCCCAATTTTTTCAAGTAGGATGCCACTTGTTCTGGTATCTTCAGCTGCGATATAATCAGCTTCCTGTAAAACTTTTTTTGCTCTAATCGTAATGTCTTCCAAATTACCAATCGGAGTTGGCACTAGATAAAGCTTACCATTTTCTTGGGCATAACTACTTTGCCTCTGCATTTGATCAGTCCTTTAATGTTTCTTCTTTTTTTCACCGAAATTATCAAGAATATCCAGGCAAAACATGCAGTCTGTATTAGGATCACGGTGAGAGCCATAGTACATATTGCAAATATGATAACCTGAGCTGTAAATTTGCCGCAAAGATTCAAGGCCACTTTGAGTTTTTACGGTACTATTGTGGGCATTATTCATTTTGTCCATTTTTTCGCGCAGCAATTGATTCTCTACTTTTAATTCAGTATTTTCTTTTAAAGTCTCTAAAATACTATTCTCTAAACTTTCGATTGTTTTGGTCATGCTGACCATCGAATCGTGAAGCTGCTCCAACTTTGAATATGAATCCACCACGAACACCTACCGTTTCCACTGCAAAGCAAGAAAATCAAGTAAATTACGAAAACTAACATTGCTGTACTGCATCTTATCAACTTCAAGCAAATACTTTAGCATTCTTGCTCCATCATCTTGATGATTATTTTCTAATTCCTCTTGTGCCCATTTCTTAAGTAAAAAGAGAATATAATTTTGTTCACTTTTACTTCTCGCTATTTCTGCCAACTGGTGCGCACTGACAAGTGCTAATGAATTGTGCTCAATCATTTCTTGATAAAAATATTTAGTATCTTTATCTAATTTAGCCGTATCTTCCAGCTCGCTAACTTCACTGGGACTGAAGCCATTTGCTAATAATTCCGCACTTTTACCATTCTCTTTGTCATTATTCGCAAAATTAATAATCTGAGTACGTGACCGAATTGTTGGCAAAATTTGATCAGTATTATTGGTGATTAAAATTGTAACGACAGGTGCAATAGGCTCTTCTAGTAAATTAAGCAAAGCATTAGCTGCAGGCAAAGTTAACTTTTGTGCTTCATTAATAAAAAAGAAACGGTCACTGCTTTGAACCGGACTTTTAGCCAATTCTTCTTTTAAAATGCGCACTTGATCGATGCCCAAAGTTTGCTTGCCTTCGGGCTTTACCAGCAAAACATCCGGGTGATTGCCTGAAATAATCTGCCGGCAGTTCTGACAAGTACCATCTGGTTTTTTACTACCACTACAATTAAAAAGACAGGCTAACCAATAGGCTGTATTTAAAGCCTGAATTTCATTAGCATCAACGAATAAGTAACTGTGAGCCAGTTTATTTTGTTCAAATGCCTGACGCAAAAGTTCAGTTTGCTTCTGGCCCGCTTCCTTAATATTGACAGACATTAGAATTGCTTAAATTCTTCAACAGGCAAGACAAAGCAAGTAGCCCCACCAACTGTAATTTTTATCGGTTGACTACTAATATCAAAGCCTGTCATTACCATATTCGGATTCATATATTCTTCACGTGATTTGGATTCATCCTTGATAATACGCAAAACTTGTTTAACATGCTTATCATCTATACCGATAAGAAAGGTCGTATTACCTTCACTAAGAAATCCACCTGTTGTAGCAAGTTTAGTTGCGCGAATACTCTCTTTAACAAAGGTACGCTGCAAACGGTTAGCATCTTCTTTTTGAACAATTGCAACTATTAATTTCATCTTAATCAGTCCTTTAACAAATCTGCTGGTAATCGGTTTGCAATTATTTTAACACAATCCTCTACAACCAAATTGAGTGGTTTATTTGCATTAACTACCACTATTCTTTTAGGATAAGCTTGATTTACTTCTTGATAGCCCCGGTAAACTTTTTGATGAAAAATTAATTTTTCCTGTTCCAAACGGTCTTCTTGACCAGCTCGTTCTTGGGCAATCCTGTCTAAGCCAACTTGCGGTTTAACGTCGAGAAAAATAGTGAGATCGGGTTCAATTTTACTGGTGGCAAAATCATTAATCTGTTTCACAGCGGCAATACCCAAATCTCGTCCTGCTCCTTGATAAGCAAGTGAACTATCAACAAATCGATCAGAGAAAACTACCTTACCAGCTTTAAGAGCCGGTATCACAGTTTCAAACATGTGTTGGCTGCGAGAAGCTGCATAAAGCAATGCTTCAGTTTTAGCGGACATTTCTTCATTCACAGGATCCAAAATTAATTGCCGGATTTTTTCTGCAATTTTTGAGCCTCCAGGTTCCCTAGTTACTAGATATTGTGTCTTAAGTCTAGGACCTATTTGAGCTACAACTTGCTTTAAAACTGTACTTTTTCCTGACCCATCTGGTCCTTCGAAACTGATAAAATAACTTTTCATAAAACTCTCCATGTTTCTATTTTACAAGAGTTCTCTTTATATGAACACCCCAACGTACTTTTAATTTTTGTGCAAAATAAAAAGTCCTTTCACTAAGGACTTTTTAGTCTGAAATTGCATTAGAAAAACCACTAAATCTTGTATGACGATGACGAGCTTCATTATATAAAAAAGAATATTTTGCTTTTAAAATTTTACATGATACCACGTTATCCTCAGACATATCAAGTGTCGTTGGATCAAGATTTTTTTGAACAGCAATCTGCTCCTGCAAATCTTCAATTGTGGTCATTAGCAATTCGTCACCCATTTTTTTAACTTTATTACGAGCCATTAGATTGAAGTTCTCCCTTGTACCGCTCTTTTTAAAGTAATCGAATTAGCATATTCAATATCACTACCGACAGCCAAACCAGCAGCCAGGCGGGTTACTTTAATTCCAGCAGGCTTAATTAGTTTGCTAATATACATCGCTGTTGATTCACCTTCGGGAGTTGAATTTAAAGCTAAAATAACCTCTTTGACATCATCCTGTTTTTGCAAGCGAACAATCAGTGACTTAATATTAATTTCTTCTGGCCCAATACCATCCATTGGTGATAAAACACCGTGCAGAACATGATATAGACCACTATATTCACCCATGTCTTCAAAAGCCATCACGTCTTTAGGCTGTTCAACCACCATAATAGTCGACTGGTCACGTTCAGGATTACTGCAGATTAGGCACGGATCTTTTTCCGTAATGTTGCCACAAATAGAACAGCGATGAAGCTTTTCTTTTACCTCTGTTAGTGCTGTACTAAAGCCGTGAACATCTTCATCTGGCATATCAAGAGTATAAAAAGCAAGCCTTGTTGCTGTTTTTTCACCAATACCAGGTAATTTCATATAAGAATCAATTAAATGCGCAATCGGTGCTGGATATTGCAATTAAATCATACCCTTCGTATACTTGCCTAAACTTTGCTGCGTAGCTTGATCAATTTCTTGCAGACCTTTGTTAACGGCATCAATAACTAAATCTTGCAGCATATCTGGATCATCTGGGTCGATTGCATCCTTTTTAATGGTAATATTTTTTAATTTACGATCACCACTAAAAGTAGCTACGACTAAATCATCTGCAGATTTGCCCACAAATTCCTGGGCGGTAATATTTTCTTGTTCCTGAGCCATTTGCTCTTGCAATTTTTTGGCCTGTTTCATCATTTGTTGCATATTCATACCGCCCATGGCACCAAAATTAGGTCTTTTACTCATTATCTTTTCTCCTTAAATTTTAGTCTTTAACATTTACTGTGTCACCAAATAACTCTTTGGCTTTATCCACTATCTGCTTATCTGATTCAGCCTGTTCTGATTCTGAATCTTTTTGCTTTTGCTTATCAAGTAATTCTTTACCATGTTTCTGTATAAATTCTTTACGTACTGTGGCCCAATCTTCATCAGGTACTAGCACTATTTCATAATTATGCTTAGTAAATTTAGCAATTTCTTCAGTCAAAATATCTAATAAATTGCCATCTTCACTAGCTTTTTCAAACCAAAGGGTGTATTTACATTTCATTACTACTTGATTCGCACTAGCAGCAACCGGCTCAAGTACATCTAACAAAGCTCTTTGCGAAACACCCAAAACAGATTGCAAATCGGGCCAAACATTTTTGATAGCGGTGAGGTCATCCTTCGTGGCATTTTCTAACACATGGTAAACTTGCTTACGATTTTGTTGATTGGCCTTTTTTCTGTTTTTATTTGCTTTTTTAGGTTTTGCGGCAGACTTTATTTTAGAACCTTTGCCATTGTTTTTATCAAATCGGTCGGCTGCAACATTGTCAAGATGAAAAATCTGATCGCTGTTCCTAGTTTGTTTTTTACTTAAACTGGCAACTTTTTTGGTTAAAGCCGTAACTTGCTTCTTTAACGCTGCTATTTCTTTCGTCAAATCCGGGTCAGCATTTTGAGAATTGGCAGACCCTGATATAACATTCTTAGAGTCCGCCGTACTAGCCTTTTTCCCAGAACATTCAACTACAAATACTTCTAGCGGAATTTGCTGCTGATTAGTATAACGTAAATCATTTAATGCGGTATTAGCCGCAGAAATCAATTGAAAATAGCTTTCAGGAGCAACTTCTTTAATCTGATCAACAAAGTCGTCGCTTAGAAAGAAATTTTGGCTGCTGTCATTGGTTTTAATAACCATTAAGGCATTAGTCGCCATTTCAATAAGTTCATCTAAAATATTTTTCGTACTAGCACCATTAGCAAGTTCGGTTTGTGCTAAAGATAATGCTTTAGTTGCATCCTCATTCAATATAGCTAATAAAATCTGTTCAATTTTTTCTTTAGCGGCAAATCCAGTTATTTCAAGAGCCGAATCATACTCAACTTTGTTTTTGTCAAAACTCAACAGTTGGTCTAAGATACTCAAAGCATCCCGCATACCACCATCAGCTACCTGAGCAATCACCGCCAAAGCCTTATCTTCATAACTGATCTTTTCTTGCTCCAGTATATACTTCATTCGCTTTTCTAGGTCAGCTTGAGAGATACGTTTGAAATTGTAACGCTGAGTTCTTGATATTATTGTTGCCGGCACTTTTTGCAGTTCGGTAGTAGCTAAGATGAAAACAACGTGCTCTGGCGGTTCTTCAAGGGTTTTAAGCAAAGCATTGAATGCACCCATTGACAACATATGGACTTCATCAATGATATATACTTTGTATTTACCTTGAGTTGGTGCGTATTTTACTTTATCTCTGATGTCGCGTATTTCATCAACACCATTATTGGAAGCCGCATCAATCTCCATAATATCCGCCATTGCACCTTTATCAGCTGCCAGGCAATTAGCACATTTATTACATGGTTCACCGCTTTGCAGGTTGGTACAATTCAAAGCTTTAGCAAAGATCTTGGCACAGGAAGTTTTCCCAGTACCACGTGGCCCAGCAAATAAAAAGGCATGGGAGATTGTACCGCGCTTAATTGCATTTTTCAAAGTATCCGTAATATCATTTTGACCAATCACACTAGCAAAAGTGCGCGGTCTCCATTTGCGGTATAACGCTTGATAAGCCATTGATCAGTCTTCCCTAGTAAAAAACTCTTAACTCTTGCGAAAGAGTTAAGAGTTTGTAATTGTCTAATAAAAGGCACATGCCCGAGCAACCTTAGTGCTGCTACCTTCCGGTCCTGACACGCTTTGGAGGTCAAACATTGCCCATAAGATATATTAACGTATTTTAAGGTATATTTCCACTAATTTGCGAAATTTTTACTTGTGTCTTTTGCTGCTTTCTGCTTTTGTCTGATCTCTTTGAAAAAGCTTTTCAGCATTTGACTGGCTTCTTCACGATATAGTCCACGAATTACATGGGGATGGTGGTTAAATTTGGCTATTTCAAAAAGGTTAACCACGCTGCCAGCTGCACCAGCTTTAGGATCAAGTGCACCAAAAAAGACATTTTTAATGCGGCAATTAATAATTGCACCCGCACACATTGGACAAGGCTCTAAGGTGACAAAAAGACTGCAGTCAATTAAACGCCAGGTACCAAGCTTTGAACAAGCTTGCCTGATTGCAATCATTTCGGCATGTTGCGTCGCGTCTTGGTCTAATTCTCGCCGGTTAAACCCTTCTCCAATAACTTGCCCATCTGGCGCAATTATTACGGCGCCAATTGGAACTTCCCCCAAGCTTTGCGCTTTTTCGGCCTGTTTAAAAGCTAGTTGCATAAAATTCTTTTTGTCAGCGCTTGAAAATGGCATTACCTATTCACCGCCTGCAATACATAGTAACCTTTATCTCTTTTTAATATCACACAGTTACCAAAAGTTTTAATTAGCAATTTGCGCGCACTGGGTTCTCCCTGCTTCTTCTGAATTACGGCTAACAAAACGCCATTTTGGATAAGGTGGCTCTTGGCACCATTTAAGATATTAGAAACGACGCTCTTTCCTGCTCGAATAGGCGGATTAGTCACAATTAAACCAAATTTTGGTTCGTCAGAAACCTTTTCGTAAACATCTGACTTATAAATATTGACATTTTTTATTCCATTAACTGCAGCGTTTTCTTTTGCCAGAACCAGTCCTCGCTCGTTAATATCAACCATATCTACAGTTTGATCGGGCCAAAATTTGGCTGCAAACAGTCCAATAGGACCATAACCAGTTCCGACATCCAGAATGTTATTTTGAGGGAAAACAATGTTTGCCATTTCTTTAATTAAGACACCTGAACCGTAATCTATGCGCGTTTTGGAAAAAACTCCTGCATCAGTAGTAAACTTAAGATCAATCCCATTAACTTGATAGTCAATGACACGTTCATTATGCGCGGAAGTTGGATTTTCAGTGAAATACATTTGATTTTCTTTATCAGTCATAATTTGCTCATTTCTTAAAACCTTATCTAATTAATTTTAGCGGACAATAGTATTTTTGCAAACAAAATAAAAATCTAACTACGTTAGAAACCTATTTCAAAACATAATTAGATTTATTATTTTTATAATTAAAACTTTTATTTAAGTTTAGTAATTAATAAATTACACCAACTGAAGAATATATCTGCTCGCTTTCATTTTCTGCTATTGCACCCAGACCAATTGTTTTGGCACTCGGATCGAGTAAAATGTCACGGTGACCCCAATTAGATTCAGCATCATTATAGATATATTCGTAAATCATATTGTCAGCAACTAGCGCACTGCTTGCGTTTTTCGTAGCATCAAGCAAACTATTGTCTGAGTGGTTCACGTCTACACCCCAAGGAAACATTGCTAAGCATTCCGCTGTACTGTGACGCTTGACTCCTGCTTTATTAAAGAAATCATTCAAAATGAAATTGCCAGCAGCATCAACATGTGCAAAATTATCAGGCAATAATTTTGTTCTATTTTGAACTACTTCATCAAGATTAGCATCTTCACTAACAGCATTAAGTCCACGTTGAGCTCTTTCTTCATTCAATTTTTTTAAAAATTCTTGTCTAAATTCACTAAGAGAAAAACTTTCAATTTTTGCGTTCTTTTTAGCAGTCTGAGTTGTATTCGTATTGGTCGAATTTGGTGGTGTTACTTTATCTTTGGTATTAGATGGATTTGCAGGATTTGTTGGCAAGTTCTGCGGTTTTTTAGCTTTCGCTTTTAAAGTAGTAACATCTTTGGCCAAAATCAGCTTATTTTTAGTCACAAAATAAAACTTCTTACCTCTTATTTTGGTGGCTTTTTTAATAACAGTTAATTTTCTGCCTTTTTTCAAAACTTTTTTCTTTAACTTGCGCCCTTTATTGTTATATAGATTTGCTTTTCTTTTGACCTTCACCCTTTTTACTGCTGGCGCTTTCAAGACGATACTGCCTGAAACTGACTTAGCTGCAGTAATCCTTGAATCAACAAATAACCCACTTGCAATACTTGTGATTGCTACTACTGCAGCCACAAGTTTATGATAATTAATCTTTTTCATTTACTTCTCCTTTTGTTTTTCTGTACATTTTTATCTGTACATTTTTAAATCAATAATAGCACCAACCTTTTAACAAATAAATAACTATCTTTTTTATTATATTATAAGGTTTTATTAGTAGTTATGATACCTAAATGTATAGTAAAACCATTTCCTTAGGTAATATAAAAAGGACGTACCTGCTTATCGCAAATACGTCCTTTATTAGCTTGGTTAGCTAGACTACAATTATTTAACTGTAACTGTAGCGCCAACTTCTTCAAGCTTAGATTTAATGTCATTAGCTTCGTCTTCAGAAACGCCTTCCTTAACGTTCTTAGGAGCACCATCAACAAGATCTTTTGAGTCCTTAAGGCCAAGTCCAGTAATATCACGGACAGCCTTAATAACCTTAACCTTTTCTTGGCCAGCTTCTGTCAATTCAACATCAAATGATGTCTTAGCAGCAGCTTCGCCACCAGCAGCACCTGCAGCAGCAACTGGAGCAGCAGCAGAAACACCAAATTCATCTTCAATAGCCTTTACCAGGTCATTTAATTCAAGAATTGAAGCACCTTTTAAGTCTTCAATAATCTTATCAGTATCTAAAGCCATACTTATTTTATCCTCCAAAATTTTTAGATATAAATTACATTATTTATTCTGCAGATTCATCTTTTGAATCAGCAACAGCTTTAACAGCATATGCGAAATTGCGTACTGGAGCTTGTAATACAGAAACAAGCATTGACAGTAAACCTTCGCGTCCAGGAATGGCAGCAAGCTCTTTGATTTCTTCTTTAGAAGTCAATTTCCCTTCTAGCATACCACCCTTAATGTCGATAACATCATAATTATCTTCGTACTTAGAAACAATATGTGCTGGTTCAGTAATATCTTCAGCATTATCAGTATAAATTACAGCAGTAGGACCAACAAAAGTCTCTTCAAGGCCTTCAATACCAGCCTTAGCAGCAGCACGTCTTAAGTAAGTATTCTTAACAACCTTCATGTTAACGTCGTTTTCACGAAGTTCCTTACGCATGTTAGTAACTTCTTCAACAGTTAAGCCAAGGTAATCAATTACCAAGATTGCTTTTGCAGCTTTAAGTTCTTCAGCAAACGCGTCAACGAACTTCTCTTTTTCAGCAATAGCAGCTTTACTCACTCGATTTCACCTCCATCAAATTAATAATAAATTCCATCAGGCCCAAATAAAAACTCCATGCCAAGAAAGACATGGAGCTTCAAACTCTTCATTATCTTCTGGCCTCGGCGGGAAATTAAGGCGTCATGCCACCCGAGTCTTAGGTAGAATTTACTTTATTAAATATAACAGGATTATATTCTAAATGCAAGTTAATTATTTTTCTTTCGGATCAGGCTTAATTAATTCGAATAATTCACCCGAAGTTTTATAAATTACCCAACTCGCCAAGTTCACAATGTGATCGCTAATTCTTTCAAGTAATCTAATAATGACAAAATAGCTGGCAGAAGCCACTGCAGCATCAGGTTCTTGTTCAACTCCGTCTATAATCATTTGTCTGGCGTTTTTATAATCCTTATAAACTTTGGCATGACCAAGTACCATTTGTCTGGCATCATTTTCATTTTCCTGAACATAAGCCGTTAATACTTGTACCAGCATCTCGCGCACCTGATGAGTCATGTTGGAAATTATCTTTTCAACATCTGGCAGACGTGGATTACCTTTAACTCTGACAGTTTCAATAGCAATGCTATTAGCATTTTCTCCTATTCTTTCTAAGTCTGTTGTAGCTTTTAAAATGCTGATAACAACTCGGAAGTCAGTCGCAACCGGCTGCTGTAAAGCCATTAGTTCCAAAGCCTTTTTTTCTATTTTAACAGCCTCTTTGGCAACTTCCTTATCTTCCGCAATCATTTGTTGCGCTGATTTTTTATCATGTTCGACGAAAGAACGCGTACCTCTATCGATCAGGTCATTAACTAAAACTCCCATCTCCATAAACCGAGCATTCAATTTCTTCAATTCGTCTAAAAATATTTCGTGCATAATCCACCTCCAAATTTAGCCAAAACGGCCATTAAGATAATTGTTTGTCATTTCTTTCTTAGGTGACAAGAACATTTCCTGTGTCGAACCAGATTCGATCAACTCACCATTCATTAGAAAAGCTACTTGGTCGGAAACCCGACTCGCTTGTTGCAAGTTGTGTGTCACCATGATGAAAGTATATTTTTGCTTTAATGCCATTAACGTTTCTTCAATTTCAGAACTTGATATTGGGTCTAAAGCAGAAGTTGGTTCATCAAGCAAAACCACTTCCGGCCTAATTGCCAGCGCCCGGGCTATGCAGATACGTTGTTGTTGTCCTCCTGAAAAAGCAAGGGCATTGCGCTGCAGGCTATCTTTTGTTTCGTTCCAAATTGCAGCTTGCTTTAAACTTTCTTCAACTTTCTGCTCAATCAGTTCCTTATCTTTGACCCCAGCTATACGCAAGCCGTAAGCGACATTATCAAAAACTGAAAACGGAAACGGTGTTGGTTGCTGGAATACCATACCCACTTTCTTACGTAAAGCAACTAAGTCGATATGAGAATGATAGATATCTTTACCTTCTAACAAAATTTCACCGGTAATTTTAATATCATCAATATCGTCATTCATGCGATTTAGGCAACGCAAGAAGGTTGATTTGCCGCAACCAGAAGGCCCGATCAAGGCGGTCAATTTTTGGGCAGGAAATGCTAAACTAATTCCATGTAAAGCTTCAAAATTGCCGTATTTAAGCTTAACATTTTTTGCCTCCATTATATTTGTCATTAATAACGCCACCTTTATCCAAAACTACCTTGAATGTACTTTTCAGTGATTTCACCTTGAGGATTAGTAAAAATATTGGTTGTAGTATCATATTCTAGCGCATGTCCCAGATGAAAGAATGCTGTATACTCACTAATTCTTGAAGCCTGCTGCATATTGTGAGTTACCATAACCATGGTATATTTTTTGCGCAGTTGCTTCAGCGTATCTTCAAGCTTGGCAGTAGACACCGGATCCAAGGCACTGGCCGGTTCATCTAGAAGTAAAATTTCTGGTTTTAAAGCAATGGCTCGAGCAATACACAGTCTTTGCTGCTGACCCCCAGAAAGAGCTAGAGCACTCTGATCCAGCTTATCTTTGACTTCATCCCACAAAGCTGCAGCTCTAAGACTTTCCTCAACTATCTGATCTAGTTTCTTTTTGTTCTGTTGACCGTTAGCTTTCAAAGCATAAGTGATATTTTCTCTAATTGATTTAGGAAAAGGATTGGGTTTTTGAAAAACCATACCGATTGCTTTACGCAATTCATAGACATTAATTTTACTTTGGTTAACATCAAGATTATGAAACATAATGCTGCCATCAACCCGGGCTACCCGATCATTCATACGATTAAGTGAACGCAGGAAAGTTGATTTTCCTGATCCAGAAGCTCCAATTAAAGCAGTAATTGTATTTTTCTTAAAGCCCAAACTGACATCAAACAACTTCTGGACAGTACCACCATAGAAAACACTCAAATTTTTCGTTGATATTGCACACTCATCCTCAGCAAAGGTCTTAATGTAGCTTTTTTGATTTTGCCAATTTTCCATAAGAACCCTCCTACTTTATCTTGGCAGCGGTTAGCCGTTTATAGATCCAGTTGCCAAGTGCACGTGCACCAAAGTTAAAGATGATAACCACAATTACTAACAGCGCTGAAGTCGCAGCAGACACCACGTTAACATCAGGAATAATACCTTCAGTATTTACTTTCCAAATGTGTACAGCTAATGTCTCAGCGGGACGCATAATATTTAAAAAACTAGTAGGACTAAACATATTCCAGTTTGAATAATCTACGGTAGAGCCGCTCTGCCCAGCGGTGTAAATTAAAGCAGCAGCTTCGCCAAAAACTCTTCCGGCGCTCAAAATCACGCCAGTAATTATTCCAGGAAGGGCAGCTGGTAAAACAATACCGTGAATAGTTTTCCAATTTGATAGCCCCAAAGCCCAGCCGGCTTCTCTTTGCGTCTGAGGAACACCTTTAATTGCTTCTTCGATATTACTGGTCAAAGTAGGTAAATTGAAAAAAGTTAGTGCTAAAGCACCAGCAAGGATGGAAAAGCCCAAGCCAAATTGAACTACAAACAGCAGATAGCCAAAAAGACCAACAACAATTGATGGTAATGAACTCAAAATTTCGATAGTAGTTCTAATCAATTGCGTAAACCAGTTATCTGGGGCGTATTCAGCTAAATAAATAGCAGCTCCTAAAGCGATTGGCAGGGAAATAATCAAAGTTAAAAGTAAAAGGTAGAGAGAATTAAACAGTTGGTCTCTAATTCCGCCGCCTGCTTCAAAGGATGAGGAAGCTGAACTTAAGAAATGCCAAGATAAGTGTGGGATTCCGGAAACCAAAATATTACCTAAAATTCCCACCAAAAGCAATATAACAATTCCCACTAAAAAGTAAATTACGCCAGTAGCAATTCGATTTGTTTTTTTTGCATTCATAATACTACTAACTCTTCTTTCCAATTAAATGTACTAAGAAATTGAACACCAATGACATAATTAACAGTAAAAGTGCCAATGACCATAACGCATTATTAGGTAAAGTCCCCATAACAGTATTACCCATTTGACTAGTCAATTGACTTGTTAAAGTAGCTGCCGGACTTACCAAGTTATAAGGCATTAGAACCGCATTTCCGATTGCCATTTGAACAGCCAGGGCCTCCCCAAAAGCACGAGCCATACCAAAGATAATAGCTGTCATAATACGGGAACGCGCAGCCCTTAAAACAACGTGATATATAGTCTGCCATTTTGTCGCGCCCAATGCAGAGGAAGATTTACGCAAATCCTTAGGAATCGCTTTAAACGCATCAACAGTTAGAGAAGTAATTGTCGGCAAAACCATTACAAAAAGTATTAATGTTGCTGTTAAAATACCAAAACCTGTTCCGCCAAAAATAGTTCTGACAGCCGGAACCACTACCATTAAACCAATAAAGCCGTAAACTACGGATGGTATTCCTACTAATAACTCCATTACCGATTGCAATAGTTGCACCCTTTTGCCTGATTCATATTCAGTCATAAATAGTGCTACGGCAATGGAAAAAGGTGTCGCAATTAGCGCTGCAAGTAGAGTTACTGCAAACGAAGTTACAATCATTGCTGCTGCCCCAACGTGGTTCTTACCAGCACCGGGATTCCAGTCAGTAGAAAAAAGAAAATGAAAGATATTTACCTTATTATCAATGAAAGTGGCCAAGCCATGCATCCCAACAAAGCCAATAATTGCAATAATTAGTATGCCAATTAAGATAATTGCTAAAAATGTTAGTCCTCTGCCCCACCACTCTTGTCGGGTCTCTTTTGATGGCTTGGTCAGACGATCAACATCAATATTTTTAGGATCAATGCCTTTAAACTTAACGTGAGGTACTTTTTGTTCGGCAATTGCATTTTCAACCACTTGCTGTAAGTCTTGTTCTTTTTTTGCCATTTTATTTACCTATCTTTGTAACCTTATTTTGACTATTGCGTGTTACTTTCATTTCGTGAACACTTATATAGCCTATTTTGGGAACCAAATCTTTTTGTACTTTTTTACTTAGTACATATTTGATAAAAGCGGCCGTTGCCTTATTGGGCTTGCCTTTTGTATACATATGCTCATAGGACCAAAGCGGCCACTTATTCGTAGGAATATTTTTATTTTCGGGCTGAACATGATTTATACTTATTTTTTGAATATTTTGGTCATTTGCGTAGGGAAAAGAAATATAAGAAATAGTACCAGGTGTTGAATTAACAATCTTTTTAACCGTACCGTTAGAATCTTGCTCTTGAGAATTTACCGCGTTTTTTCCTTTTAAAATCAAATCTTCAAATGTAGATCTTGTACCACTGCCACGTGAACGATTAATCACAATGATTGACTGATTTTTGCCACCTACTTGACGCCAGTTTGTAATTTTGCCGGTAAAAATATCAGAAAGCTGTTTCGGTGATAAATTTTTAACCCCAACGCCTTTATTAGCAATCGGAACAATTCCCACTACAGCGACTGGAAAATCTTCCAATTGTTTGGCATCAATACCTTTTTGTGTTTCCGCATAAACATCTGAAGTACCCACTTCAACAGCTCCGGCTTGCACTTGACTTAAACCGGTACCGGAACCTCCGCCCTGAACCACAATATTGCTGCTCATATGGGCCAGGTGATAATCATTACCTGCTTGTTCTATTAAAGGCTGTAAGGCACTGGAGCCAACTATAGTAATTTTTTCCCGGTTTTGACTGCAGCCAGTTAAAAAAAGGGGTATAAATAAGATTAATGCTAGCAGTACACCCAAATTACTTTTTCTCATAATAATTCCCTCAATTAGACAAATAAATTCAGCTTTAGTTTATCAAAACTTTCACCATAGACCAATCATAAATACTTGCAAAGAGAAAAAAGCAACTTGCCAAGATAGCAAAGTTGCTTTAGTTAACTATTTTGTTTTAGTCCAAATTTAATGGATCAAGTTTAATTCCAGGGCCAAAGGTTGCAGCCACAGCTACGCTCTTAATGTATTGACCCTTAGCTGCTGATGGACGTGCACGTAAAATAACGTCACGCAGCGCATCAAAGTTTTCAATTAACTGTTCATCAGTAAATGAAACTTTTCCGATAGCAGCATGAATAGCAGCTTGACGGTCAACACGGTATTCAACCTGACCAGCCTTAACATTCTTAACGGCTTTTTCAATATCCATTGTTACAGTACCGGTCTTAGGGTTTGGCATCAAGCCTTTAGGTCCTAAAATACGACCTAAGCGACCAACTTTAGCCATCATTGTTGGTGTAGCAACAACAACATCAAAGTCTAAGTAACCATTTTGTACTTTTTCAACCAGATCGTCAGAACCAACTTCGTCAGCTCCAGCCGCTTTAGCTTGTTCAGCTTGTGGACCATCGGCAAAAACAATCACCTTTTGGGTCTTACCAGTACCGTTAGGCAATACCAGTGAACCACGAATTTGTTGGTCAGCCTGTTTAGGGTCAACGCTTAAGTTGTATGAAACCTCAACTGATGCATCAAAGCCTGCATATGAAGTTTCTTTAACTAATTTAATTGCTTCAGCAACTGAATATAATTTCTTTGAATCTACTTTTTTAGCAGCTTCTAAATATTTTTTACCATGCTTTGGCATGTGATTTCCTCCTTAATATGTGGTCAAACGAGCCTCAAACTCTCCCACCTAAATTGTTATAAATAACAGGATTAGTCTTCGACTTCGATACCCATGCTTCTAGCAGTACCTTCGATCATCCGCATAGCAGCTTCGACATCAGCAGCGTTAAGGTCCTTCATCTTTGTTTCAGCAATTTCCTTAACTTGATCCTTGGTAACCTTACCAACTTTCTTGGTATTAGGTTCACCAGATGCCTTGTCGATCTTAGCAGCTTGTTTCAAAAGAACTGGAGCTGGTGGAGTCTTAGTTACGAAGTCGAATGAACGATCTTCGTAGACTGTGATGACTACAGGAATTATCATGCCTTTTTGGTCAGCAGTTCTAGCATTGAAGTCCTTAGTAAAACCAACAATGTTAATACCTGCTTGACCTAAAGCTGGACCAACTGGTGGAGCGGGTGTTGCAGCACCAGCTGGAATTTGTAATTTAACAACATTTACAACTTTCTTTGCCACGGTCAAAACCTCCTTGATTCCGTGCGTGGTTAAAATGGAAAAGTTACCTACTTTTCCTCCCACAATAATAAAAGTACTTTAATATATTATCATCGATTTAGCAATTTTGCAATAATTGACCTATTTATTAACTAATCTTCTTCACTTGATCATAGTCAAGCTCAGTGGTAGTAGCACGGCCAAACATGTCAACCGAAACAAACAACTTATATTTATCAGGCTGAATTTCAGTAATTTTGCCTTCAACGCCATTAAAAGCGCCATCAATAATAGTAACAGTTTCCCCAACCTCAAAGTCAATTTGTGGTCTTTTAGCCGGTTCACCTTGTTGGCGTAAGAGTCTGTTTACTTCTTCTTCTAAAAGAGGAGATGGTTTCGAGCCACCACCGTGTGAACCCACAAAGCCAGTTACATTTGGCGTATTACGCACGACAAACCAGCTTTCATCCGTCATTACCATCTCCACCAGAACGTAGCCCGGAAAGATTTTTTCTTCTACTTCTTTTTTCTTATTATTTACTTTTTCAATTTTTTCTTGTTCAGGAACCATAACGCGAAAGATATAATCTTGCATTCCCATACTTTGTGCACGTGACAATAGATCTGATTTAACCTTATCTTCATATCCTGAATAAGTGTGAAGTACATACCACTGCTTCTTAGTTGTTTCTACCATTATTAGAAATTCTCCTTTTATTTTTGGCAAACAAAAAAGCCTCCACGTCAGAAGACTTTTATAACTTATTCAATTGTACCACAAACAGAGAAACTGTGCTATTACATAACAATTTGTGTAATATTGGTGAGCAATAAATCAAGCAAACCTAAATATGCTGCAAACAAAATTGAGGAAACAATTACGATTGCTGTGTCATGACGATTTTGTTTAGCAGTTGGCCAAGTAACCAAACGCATTTCTTCAACTACACTTTTAAAAAATTTAACCATAACTTACCTCGTTTCCTTATGTATAGTCATTTTACCGCAATGCTTACAAAACTTTTTCAATTCAAGCCGCTGAGTGCGATTTTTACTTGCGGTGATTGAGTAATTACGAGAGCCGCAAATACTGCAGGCCAAAGATGCTTTTTTCACTGCCATAATCTCACTTCCAAACTATTGTATTTTAGCAAAAATTAGTTACTTAAGCAATTAATTTAATAATTACCTATAAACTTGATTAAGTTCAAATTTTAAAAAATATAATAAAAGCAGTTGCTTCTTCAAGCAGCTGCTTTATAGTGGTCAAACAATAGCGTGACCACCGTGCGTAGAACATTGTATTAGTCGGATTTACTTCTTAAGATTTTCGTTTACGAAGGATTCGATTTTATCGTCAGTATCTTTTAGGAATGGGAGCATAGCTTCCTCAGTCTTAATGGTATCTTTACCATTCTTTTCCATAAAATAATCCCAAAGAGCATCTCTAACTGGAAGATCTGAATCACTCCAGTCAAAAACTTCTTTCATGTGACGATCTAACAATGCAGTCTTCATAACATCTTCTGCCATCTTAACTACCTCCTAAAAATTATTCTACAAATAAAATTATACCGCATTTTCTAAATGTATACTATAAAAATACTAATTGAGCAATGTTTGGCGCATTTTTTGGACAAGGCGCGAACGCGCTCTCGCTAAAGTTAGCTGGCTGATCTTTAAATTGTTGATTACATCTTCTTGGTCCTTAATGCCTAATCCCACTAGCAGCGCATTAATTTCCAAATCAGATAATCTTGCGGTTAAAATAGCAATGTTTTCACTTAAAGGTATTTCTGGTATAGAGGCAAAAGACTTATTTAGGGGCAAAATATGATTTTTCTTTGCCGTTTCTAAAGAAATTGATTGTTTCAGTGCTTGTCTGCGATAAGCATTATCATATCTAACCAAAGATCGAGCATGGTTAGTAAGCCTGGTCTTATAATAGCTGCTGAATTTTCCCTTATTTAAGTCAAAACTTGTTGCCGACTCATGACAAATAATCATTGCATCCTGCTCCCAATCCTGATTATCATAGTAGCGAACATGATATATACTCTTAATTTTATTAATCAAAGGTTTATAAAGCTGGCATAAATTTATTAGCGCCTCATCATCCCCTTCTTTAATTTGCCGAATTAATTCCGCCTCACTTTTAATGGTTTTTTCGGTATCCTTCATTTACTTTCTCCTTTTGGTAAATTTTTCTGAAGAATACAACAACCAAAATATCCTAAAAATCGAACTTAGGTTCAAATTCAGCAACTATTTTTTTGTGTTAACTTAGCCATGACAAAAAGTTAAATTTGTTAAAGCTGCATTAAACTTAAAAAAGTTTTTTAGAATTTTGCAATAAAAAAACACTCAGGTTAAACCAAAGTGTTACGAAATTATGGGAGTGGATTTCTACTATTAAGCATCTGATAAAGCAAAACACCTGTGGCGACGCTGGCATTAAGTGATTGTACATGACCGACCATGGGTAAAGTCAACATCTGATCCATTTGCTCTTTGAGAAGGCGTGATATTCCTTTACCTTCATTGCCGATTACCAAAACTGTTTTACCATTACTATTCCATTGACGATAATCTGTACCTTTCATATCAGTACCAAAAAGCCAATAGCCTCGCTTTTTAAGCATCTTTGCAGTTTGCACAAGATTGTTTACCCGTGCTACCGGCACATAGTCAATCGCACCAGTTGAAGTTTTGGCGACCACAGAAGTTAAACCAGTAGCTCTTCTTTTAGGAATGATAATTGCATCAACGCCAGTTGCATCAGCAGTTCTTAAAATAGAGCCTAAATTGTGCGGATCTTCAACTGAATCAAGCATTAATAAAAATGGATCCTCTTTGGTATTTGCAAATTGCTCTAATAATTGTTCCAAATCAGCATATTCGAAACTCGCAACTGTTAAAACTAGTCCTTGATGATTCTCACCCTGAACTAACTTATCCAATTTACTTTTAGGAACAGTTTGTATAATTAAGCCCTTTTGCTTAGCCAGGGCATAAACCTCATTAGCAAAATTTTCCTTTATTCCTTGTTGCAAGAAAATTTTGTTAATGTGATCAGCATCTTGTGTTCTTAAATAATCCAGTCCAGCATGCCGGCCATAGACAAAATCCTTGTCACTTGAAGTCATACTTTTCAATGCCTCCATTCTCAATGGTTTTAATACACCACTCAGTTAATTCTTCAATGCGATTTCTTTTGTTTAAAAGTTCCAAGTAGCCCCATACTGCCTCAAAACCTGTAGATAATTGGTAAGTGGCTAAACTGGTGTTTTTGGCTTTCGTATAAGTTTTTGAATTTCTTCCACGATGAAAAGTTCCAATTTCATCTGCTGTAAGCAGATTATCTTCTTGCAGTTTTGTAATTAATGCTGCCTGTGCCTTAGCTGAAACGTAATGGGTTGCCCGTCTTTGCAAAGACTGGGGTTTAACAATGCCACATTTGATGAGGTGACGCCTAATAAATATTTCATAAACAGCATCACCGAGATAAGCTAAAGTTTGCCCATTTAACGTTTCTGGATTAACATCATTTTCTATCATTATTTTAGTTTTACTCACGTAGCCACCTCGTTCCTTGCGGGGTATCTTCAACTGTGATGCCCATTTGCTTTAATTCATCACGCAGCGCATCGCTTTGTACCCAATCTTTATTTTTCCGTGCTTCTTCACGTTTTTTAATTAGTCGCAGAACTTGCTCATCCTCATTTTGATTTTCAGTGGTAATTAAGCGCTGTACATCTATTCCAAAAACAGCCAGCCAGCTTGTTAAAAGCTTAGCCGCTTTTTTAAGAGCACCTTTATCAGCATTTTTAGCATTAATATTAGCATTTATTTCTGGTAATAAATCGTAAATGGCAGTTAAAGCATTCTGCACATTAAAGTCATCGTCCATAGCTGTGACAAATTTTTGCTCAGTATCTTTAATTTTAGCGGCTAGAAATTCTGCCTTTTCACTAGTGGAATCATCTTTTAGTCGGTATTCCAGGTTATTAAATGTATTTTTGAACCGCTGTAAAATAATTTGCGCCTGTTTTAGATTTTCCGCTGAATAGTTAATTTGTCTGCGATATTGAACGCTTGCCATAAAAAAGCGCAATACTTGTGGATCCACTTCTTGCAATAAATCGTGGACAGTGACGAAATTGTGCAGTGACTTGGACATTTTTTCTGCATCTGCCCCGACTGTCACAAAACCATTGTGCATCCAGTAATGAACAAAGGTTTTTCCTGTTACAGCTTCACTTTGTGCAATTTCATTTTCGTGATGGGGAAATTCCAGGTCTTGGCCCCCACCATGAATATCAATTGTTTCTCCCAAATATTTAATAGCCATCACTGAACATTCTATATGCCAACCAGGCCGACCCATTCCCCAAGGCGATTTCCAAGCTATTTCAGCTGAACTTTTTTGCTTTTTCCATAAGGCAAAATCAATCGGGTCTTTTTTACGCTCTTGTTCTGCAGCATTAATATGCTTAGAAGCCCCTTCTTCAAGTTCGGAAATGTTTTGACTGCTAAGTTGACCATAGTGCTTAAATTTCCGGGCATGATAATAGACATCCCCGTCTGATTCATAGGCATATCCTTTATCAATTAGTTTTTGGATAAATTTGATAATCGCAGTGATTTCATGCGTAGCACGAGGATTTTTAGTAGCAGGCTCAACATTTAAAGCAGCAATATCTGCTAGGTAAGCTTTAATATATCTTGCAGCCAAATCAGGGACAGTCAGATGTTCAGTTTGAGCTTCAGCAATCATCTTGTCATCTACATCTGTAAAATTGGACACATAGTTAACCTTGAACCCACGAAATTCTAAATAACGTCTGATTGTGTCAAAAGCAATGACGCTTCTGGCATTACCAATATGAATGTAATTATATACCGTTGGTCCACAAACATACATTGTCACTTGTCCCGGGACTATCGGCTTAAATTCTTCCTTTGTATTAGTTAAAGTATTATAAATTTTCACAGCGGCTGACTTGCCTTTCTAAAATCTTATATTCTCATTTTACCAGAAACCGTGACAAATCCTAACAAGCAAAAGATTTAATCTTAACGTAGCCAAATTCCTTTCAAATATACACTAAAACAGCGTATTACTCATTCAATAACGGAATAATACGCTGCTTTTATTTACAAGCCATTTTCACTCATTTGTTTTAATGTTAAGTCCAGATGCTCTAATACGCGTTTTTTGCCTAAGAGCTCCATCGCTTCGCCAATTCCTGGTCCTACCATTGACCTGGTAGTAGCAATTCGAATTGGCATAAACAAGCGTCTGCCCTTAATCCCAGTTGCTTGGCGAGTTGCTTGTACCGCATTCATAATTTGCGGTGCAGTAAAACGGGGAATTAAATCAATTTGTTTTTTAAATTCCTCAATTACTGGTCTGGCTTCATCCTGACAAATTTCCGCAATTTCTTTTTCACTTAAATCTTTAGGTGCATTAAAGAAAATCTTTGCCAGATCCACAATTTGTTTTGTATAAGACATTTGGACAGAATAAATATTAACTAATTGTCTGACCCATTCCAGCTTTTCCGGATTGGGATCTTTTTCAACCAAACCAGCTTCCTGCAGATTATTAAGTGCTAAATCTAAAAGAGTGTCCCGGTCAGCTTTCTTAATATACTGGTTGTTAATCCATTCCAGTTTTTTCTGGTCAAAAGCAGCAGGAGAATTTGACAAACGTGCAGGATCAAATTGCTTAATTAATTCTCGTTGACTGAAAATTTCACTCTCGCCCACAGGAGACCAGCCCAATAAAGTAATAAAGTTAAACATTGCATCAGGCAAATAACCTAAATCTCTATATTGTTCAATGAATTGTAAAACAGATTCATCACGCTTAGAAAGTTTCTTACCTGTTTCAGAATTAATAATCAAAGTCATATGACCAAACTTTGGCGGCTGCCAGCCTAATGCCTCATAAACCGCTAATTGTTTTGGGGTGTTTGAAACGTGATCATCTCCACGCAAAACATGAGTGATTTCCATCAGATGATCATCAATAACAACAGCAAAGTTATAAGTTGGCATACCATCGCGCTTTTGAATGACAAAATCGCCACCAATGGTATCAGATTCGAAACTTAGATGTCCCTTAACAATATCATCCCAAGAATATGTTTCCATTTCAGGAATGTGGATACGAACAACCGGCTTTAAGCCCTTCTTTTCTGCTTCTTCTTGCTTTTGAGCAATTTCAGCAGCTGTCATGCCCTCATATTCGTAAGTATAGTGGGGCGCAATTCCCATGGCCCGCTGTTCTTCACGCTGCTCTTCTAATTCTTCTTCAGTTTTATAAGAATAATAAGCTTTGCCCTCATCAATCAGCTGTTTGATATATTTATTGTAAATATCCTTACGCTCAGATTGACGGTATGGGCCATAAGCGCCACCTTTATCAGGACCTTCATCCCAATCGATGCCGAGCCAGTGCAGGTTTTCCATTTGCGACTCTGAGCCGCCTGCAACATTACGTTTCTGGTCCGTATCCTCAATTCTTAAAACAAAAGTTCCCTTATTATGCCGCGCGAATAAGTAATTAAATAGCGCAGTCCGTGCATTACCAATATGTAAATGCCCCGTTGGACTTGGGGCATATCTTACCCGAATTTTTTGTTTAGCCAAAATTCATGCCTCTTTCAAAAAGTAAATATAAACAATTTAAGTTTACGCGTAATAGTCAAAAAGTTCAATATTCGTTAGCCTAAAACCAGTTTTAATGCTTGCGGAATACTTGAAACCGGAATAATTTCAATATCTGCGTTTTTCAGGCTGGTATGCATATTATGTTTGGGAATAAAAATACGCTTAAACCCAGTTTTTGCTGCTTCCTTAATTCGCGCATCTATTTGATTAACTCGCCTTACTTCACCAGTTAAACCGACTTCGCCTACAAAACAATCTGTGGGCAAAATTTCCTGATTTTTATAGCTTGACGCTATAGCCATCACTACAGCCAAATCGACAGCGGGTTCGTTAAGGCGTATTCCACCGGTAGCTGTTAAATAGACATCCTGATTTTGCAACATTAAGTTGCCCCGTTTTTCCAAAACTGCTAACAGCAGTCCAGCGCGGTTATAATCAATACCAGATGTAGTTCTTTTAGCATAGCCAAAAGCAGTGGGTGTAACTAATGCCTGAATCTCTGCCAAAATAGGACGAGTCCCTTCGAGTGAAACGACTATAGCAGACCCGGTTGACTTCGGTAAACGCTCATCCAAAAAAATAGCAGACGGGTTAGTAACTTCTTTTAAACCATTATTAACCATTTCAAACATGCCGATTTCATTAGCTGCGCCAAATCTGTTTTTAACGGAATGCAAAATACGGTAGGCATGGTGTTCATCACCTTCAAAATAAAGAACAGTGTCAACCATGTGCTCCAAAATTTTAGGTCCGGCAATTGCCCCTTCCTTTGTAACATGGCCGATAACAAAAACGGTAATAGCATCCATTTTGGCTATTTTCATTAACTCACTTGTAACTTCCCTTACTTGTGATGCTGAACCCGTCATTGAGTCTAAGCTAGGTTCATTCATAGTTTGAATTGAGTCAATGACAACAAAGTCAGGTGCTAAATCGGCAATTTGCTGGCGAATATCTTCCATATCAGTTTCTGGATAAAGCATCATATCATTAGCCGGCAGTCCCAAGCGATCTGCTCTTAACTTGATTTGATTAGCTGATTCTTCACCGGAAACGTACAATACTTTATATTTACCAGCTAGTTCGCTCATGATTTGCAACATTAAAGTTGATTTGCCAATTCCTGGATCACCACCAATTAAGACTAAGGAGCCTGGAACAATGCCCCCACCTAGAACCCTGTTCAATTCTTCCATACTAGTCTGAATGCGTTCTTCTTTTTCAGCCTTAACATTTTCCAGCTTAACCGGTTCACTTATTCCGGTTTTCTTGATCAAGCGACTAGGGCTGCCTTTAGTTGAGCGATTTTGCACCGCTTCAGTTTCCTTTTCAAACTGATTCCAGGCACCGCAATTAGGACAGCGTCCTAAATAGCTGGCAGAAATATAGCCACAAGAACGACATTTATATTTTGTTTTAAGTTTTGCCATTTAGCTTTCCTTCTTATTAGTTGAGCCAAAACCGCTTAACCTTTGCCTGTCAATAGGCAGATCATTATCGGTTTTTAAATAATGAACAAAAATCCCCTGACCAATTCGATCCCCCTTGTGAATCTGAATTGGTCTGACGCCATAATTAATTAACTGTACGAAAATTTCACCTTCATTGTCATCATTATTGTAATAATCCGCATCGATGACGCCCACGCCATTTGGCAAAGAAAGATTTTTTTTAAAAGTATTTGAAGAGCGGTTAGCCAATATTAACACTTCATCTTCAGGCATATAAGCCTTTACACCTGTCGGAATCAAAAACGGCTTGAGCACATGTTCGGCCATTTCATAGTCTTGTTCGTATAGCTGATGACCATTACGAATTAACCGAAAAATACGCACAAAATTAAGCCGCCAAATACTGGGAATTAAAACGTCTTTTGCTGCTGCTAAATCATAGCCTGCGCTGGCAATTGTTTGTCTTCTAGGTAACGCCACATTTTTATTTTTATATTTAGATACAATTTCAAAGCCCCGAATTTTCTCCATACTTATCTCCTTTAAAAATCTTTAAACACTATTTTACATTAATTTACTGCTGTGTTTTAAAATCTTATATAATTAGTTTGATAAAATTAGCTGAAATATTAAAGTTTGAAGGAAGAATAAATGTTTAACTTAGATAACCCTCACCAATTTTTTCGCGAAGATGATGATAATGGCGAAACTATTTGCAGCTGGACCATGGATAAAATTAAGCGCAAAGACGCTACTGTCTGGATAATGAACCATTTCTTTATCAACCCCAAAATAGACAGTAACAAGATTTTACACAAACAAATGGCAACAGTAATGTTTATTGCTCAAGAATCTCACTTACGTGTTTGGCCACTTGATCCTTTAGTTATTAAATACTTTGAGAAGCATTCGGAATTTCATTCGATCTGGTATCATAAGCCAAATCCAGCTAACAAAAATATATAAACATTTCAGATTAAATAGGTAAAGCAAAAGCAAATATATTTTTAACAATAATTAAATTTTCAAAGATAGACTACTTTATTTAGTTAGGCTAAAATAGTATTAGTTTGTTTAAGGAGGATTTTAATATAAATGACAAAAGAAATTACAAGTGCAGCCATTGATAAATTTACAAAAGACTTATCAAATCATGCTGGAATTAATATTGCCAGTCATGCTGCTCAAGAAAACGGCATTTTTAAGGCAAGTCAAAATTTACAATCCAAAATTGATTTAACGCCTACTTTTTCAGTAGAAATTGATACCGGTAAGCCTGCTGATCAAAAGCAGTCTGGTCGCTGCTGGATGTTTTCTGCATTAAATACTATGCGTCACCCATTGCAAAAAGAATATAAGATTAAGGATTTTGAATTATCTCAAAATTACACTAACTTCTGGGACAAATTTGAAAAATCAAACTTCTTCTTCGAAAATGTAATTGCGTCAGCTAAGAAGCCACTCGGTGACCGTAAAGTTAGCTTCCTATTCGCAACCCCCCAACAAGATGGTGGTCAATGGGACATGTTATGTGGATTAGTTGAAAAGTATGGTATTGTACCCAAGTCTGTTTACCCAGAAACTGCCAATTCGAACAATTCTGGAGCTTTAAATGATACTTTAAATACTCTTTTGCGTAAAGACGGCTTAGAATTACGCGATTTGGTCAATGCAGGTAAGTCAGTAGACGAAATTGAAAAACGTAAAAACGAATTGTTAAATGATGTTTTCCGCATTTTAGCTATTTCATTAGGCGTACCACCAAAGAAATTTGACTTTGAATATAAAGATGATGATGGTAATTACCACCGTGAAGCTGGTATCACTCCTAAAGAATTCTTTGATAAATTTGTGGGCATGAACTTGGAAGATCATATTTCAATCATTAACTCTCCTACTGATGATAAACCATATCACAAAGTCTTTTCAGTTGAGTATTTGGGTAATGTTGTTGGCGGCAGACAAGTACGCCATCTTAACGTTAAGATTTCTGAAATGAAAGACTTGATTATTAAACAACTAAAAGCCGGAGAAGTTGTTTGGTTTGGTTCAAATGTTGGTAAGGATTCAGAAAGACAGCTAGGCTTGCTTGATACCAATATTTACAAACGTGATGAATTATTTGACGTTGATTTTTCAATGTCTAAGGGTGATAAACTTGATTCCAGCGAAAGCATGATGGATCATGCCATGGTTATCACCGGCGTCGACTTAGTCGATGACAAGCCTACTAAATGGAAGATTGAAAATTCCTGGGGAGAAAAACCTGGCTTTAAAGGCTACTTCGTAATGAGTGATTCTTGGTTTGATGATTTTGTCTACCAAGCAGTTATTAACAAGAAATTCTTACCTGATGATTTAAGAACAGCCTTTGATGAAGGAGCTAAGGACCCGATCCAATTACTACCATGGGACCCAATGGGCGCTTTGGCTTTTAAATAAAATTATTATTTCTGTTCAAAAAGTTAAATATTAAAAAGCATTGAGAAATTAGGTGGTTATATCACCTAGCAGTTTTCCCAATGCTTTTTTATACGCTTTGAATAAGTACTTAAAGCTATTTTTGCTTTTCTCGCAGTATTCCCTTCTTCAATACGAATTGACGATCGTATTTAAGCTCACTAATTTGATCATGGCTGGCAACCACTATAATTTTATTTTGCTGTCTTAATTTATTTAGCATCACTACAAATAAGCCAATACTCTCTTGATCAATTCCACGCGTCGGCTCATCAAGCAAAATAATATTTTGGTTTTCCATCACAGCTTGAATAATACCCACCTTTTGTCTCATACCCACAGAATACTTGGCTATGGGTTCCGGATCGTCAGGATCAAGCATAAAGTACTGTAGTAAATCCCTAACTTCTTTCTCATTAAAGCGCTTGTTAAGATTAGCCAGAAAATGAAGGTTAGACATGGCTGACTCATATTCCAAAAAATTGGGATTTTCAATTAATGCCCCAACAATATCATTTTCATCCAGCTTAATTTCACCGCTGTCAGCCTTTAACAAGCCGGTAATAATCTTAAAAATGGTAGACTTTCCAGAACCGTTAATACCTGAAATATGAATTAGTTCTCCTGGCTTAGCTGTCAAAGATACGCTTTTTAAAACCAGCTTCTGACCAAATGACTTTTTTATCTGCTTAAGCTCTAACATTATTTCTCCTTAAAAGCCACCATAAATTTCATGGATAGCCCGATATAACTCGTCATACACGGGACTATAATTTATTAAAATATTTTTCTCAATATAGTAGTGATAAATTAAGTCTATGATTATCGCCATTAGCAATAATAAATAAGGCCTATGCCAGTTATAGCCACCAACTAACAGCCATAGTAGAAGCAAAAAAGCCAGCACATGTAGTAGTATGAGTTCAATGCCCACAATTGGGTTACCAAATTTAAATAAAGGGTAATCAGTAAAAAAATACGGAACAAAAAGACCTAATACAAAAATTAAACAATAAATTGTAGCCAGTACCATTAAGTGCATGATCATCGACTTATTCTTTTTTCGCACCGTCACAAACACGTTGATGTTACGAAAAGTAAGTATCTGCTTATAAAATAGCAAGAAGACCGCTGGCTGCAAATACAGTGAAACCATGTGAAAATTGAGGTATTCGTTTGGCAATTCCATGGTTCCCGGTGAACCTGTTTTTATAAGTATAATGCTTCCCATTAGTCCTATCAAAAATATGATAAAACCATTTAAAACAAGTCTGCAGGATATTCTTTTTAAACGCATAATTAGCCTAGCTTTCTTTTCTGCTGCCACAGTTTGATTAAGTAAGCAGCAAGTGACAGATAAACCAATGCCACTACTATAAAAAGCAAATATGAATTAATCGGTGGCAAGCGAGAACCTAGCGCAAACTGTCCCGGTGCAAGTACAGCAAATGGAAACCACAAATACGAGAGAAAGAGCAAAAATTCATTGCCCAGTGATATTATGAATGACAATAAGGTTAAACCCAGCCCTACACACGGGCCCAAAACTAGATAAATACTATTTTTTGATACAAACAGACCAATACTGAAAATTAAAACAGCAAAAATACCCCAGCCAATAGCAGATAATATAACATACGAACATAAGTCAATTAGTTGGTTAGTGGAAAAATATCCTGGTCTTGCACCAATGTATAATTTGATAGGTCTGGTTTTAAAGAAAAAGGGATAATAAAATAAGTTAATTAATGCTAACTGGTAAAGATTAGTTATTAAAGAAAATACTACACCAATAATAAACGAGCGAATAATCCCTGCTTTGATAAAACCATGATATCCAATTCTTTGCTGGACAGCGCTAAACATATTATTATTTTTAAAATAGATTAAGAGACCAGCTCCAAAGATAGGTACCAAGGCCAACAAAATAACTAAATTTATAATATTTTCGTTCCAACCATTAGGCTGAATTGAAAAGAAAAGCATAACAGAAATGTCAACTGCTTTGCCCTTTAATGGTATTAATCCTGCTTCAGATTTAGCGGCTATAAAAAACTGCCAGGTAATCATAAGAAAATAAATAATTAGAAAAATAAGAACAAATTTTGGGGTTCGTTTTAGCATTAGCAGAAGTCCTCTTAACAAATATATCTTTGAATACTATATTATGTATAATATTAATTATAAACTAAAATAGTATGCCAAAAAAGTTAAGAAAAAACTAATTTTCCCCTATTAAAAAATGCTCTTATTGTTGCCTTTATTCATATGATTACTTAAATAAAATTAAAAACTTAACATAGACCTACTTTCTTAACAAAACGCATAAAAGCGGCTTTACCCTCTAAAGTTTGTTTGAAAACTCCTGCGTCTTCTAAAACGCGTGCAAAAACAAGACCTAATTCTTTTTGTAGAATTTGATCCACATTTGTATTTGTTATTTCATACTTACTGCTAATTTCCTTAGCCCAGTCAAGATGCATAGGTGCAATACTGTTAGGCTGGTTAAGCAAAAACTTTTTTACCTCAAGCAACTCAGGCTTCAATCGTGGCGGAAAAATTGCTAATCCCATTACTTCAATTAAGCCAATATTTTCTTTTTTAATGTGCTGTACATCAGCATGGGGATGGAAAATTCCATCAGGATATTTATCTGAAGTCTGATTGTCTCTGAGGACTAAATCAAGTTCATAAGTTTGTTCATGTAAACGAGCAATGGGAGTAATAGTATGGTGAGGTGTATTGTCTGTAAATGCCCGAACTGTTACTTTCTCATCACTATAATCACGCCAGTTTATTAAAATTTTATTTGCTAATTTGATTAAGTTATTTTTATTCAGACCGCGTAAACGGATCACAGACATGGGCCACTTGACGATACCTGCTTCTACATCATCAAATCCCTTAAAGTTAAGTTTTTTAACAATTGGTGCTTTTTCCATCGGAAAACGATGCTTGCCACCCTGATAATGTTCGTGCGCTAAAATCGAGCCGCCCACGATTGGCAAGTCCGCATTGCTACCAACAAAATAGCCCGGGAATTTAGCAACAATTTCCAGCAAATTGGCAAAAGTTTGTTTATTGATTACCATTGGTTCATGCTTTGGCGCTAAGAAAATGCAGTGCTCATTAAAATATGCATAAGGAGAATATTGAAAACCCCAGGTTTCATCTCCTAAATGAAAGCGAATGATACGGTGATTGGTGCGCGCAGGATAATTTACATGACCGAGGTAGCCCTCATTCTCCATGCACAACTGACACTTTGGGTATGACTTTACTTTAGCATTCTTGGCTGCTGCAATTTCTTTAGGATCTTTTTCCGGTTTGGAAAGATTAATCGTAATTTCTAGATCGCCGTATTTACTTGCAGCTGTAAAATAAATATTTTTTGCAATAGCTCTAGTTTTAATATAATCACTATCTTTACCCATTTGGTAAAAATCAGCTATCGCTTTTTGTGGTGAGCTCTCATAAGTTTGCCAAAAGTCGTGGTTAACAATGCTTGGTCTGGGGACAATCAAATTCATTAATTGTGCATCTAGGACATCCTTAGCGGAATTATTAGCTGGGCACTTTCCTGAATTTTGAGCAGCTTGAATCAACTCGTCTTTAAGATCCAGTAGATCTTCCTTATTGGTTGTTACTTTTCTTGCCTCATCGCCAACAAGGGCCAAAATTCTATTTCTCAAATAAATACGATCAAGTTCTGTAAAATCGCTGTGGGCAATAACTTGCGTAATGAATTTCTCAATTAGATTCGTTTTATCCATCTCAACTTTCCATTATTATAAAACTTTTGTACCATCAGCAGTGTCTGCAATATAAAATGAAGGTAAATAACCAATTTCTTCTTGATAAATATCAGCGACATTTTTTTCAAAAGCTTCAACTTTATTTTTGGCAACCAAAGCTATCGCACAGCCGCCAAAGCCAGCACCAGTCATTCTTGCACCCAAAACTCCAGGTTGCTTCCAAGCAGTATGAACCAATGTATCAAGTTCTTTACCCGTCACTTCATAGTCATATTCTAAAGAGACGTGTGAAGCATTCATTAGGTGACCAAACTCATTTAAATCACCCTTTTGCAGTGCTTTTTCAGCGTTTAATGTGCGTTCATTTTCCCAGACTGCGTGACGGCAGCGTTTCAGCAGGTTTTCTGTTGGCAAAAGATAACTATTTTCATCAAAAACTAAACTATCCAATTCACCCAGCGACTGAATTGACAGTTTCTCCTGCAAAAAGTGCAGACCCTTTTCACATTCTGCTCTACGTTCATTATATTTTGAGTCTGCTAAGGTCCTCTTCTTGTTCGTATTCATAATAACAATGACATTATCTTTCAAGTCAAGTGGTACCAGCTCAGACTCTACCTTTTCAGTATCCAGCAGAATGGCGTGATCTTTTTTACTCATAGCAACTGCATATTGATCCATAATGCCAGAATTGACGCCAATAAAGTCGTTTTCGGTTTTGACTCCCAGCTTGACGATTTCTAACTTAGAAAAAGTTAGTTTAAACTGATCCTGCAATAAAATGCCAATTAACATTTCTAAGGCTGCAGACGAAGATAATCCGGCACCATCAGGAATATTGCCATTAATATAAATATTAAGACCATGATCAATCTTTGCCCCATCTTCGAGCATAAAATGAAGCATCCCTTTTGCGTAGTTTGCCCATGAATCTTCCTTTGCAAACTGCAGCTGGCGCATATCAGTTTCTACTACGCCCA
>CAMLHK010000008.1 GCA_946479925.1 uncultured Lactobacillus sp.
CCAGCAATAAAATGCTGTCTTCATGAAGTTCTCCGATAAATTCATATAAAGAAGATACCATCTTTAACCAGCCACCAAGAGAAACAAAATACCATGCAGTTGCTTTGTCAATAAAACTCATAGCTGTCCGTAAATCCGATTCATTTTTGATAATACTGCCTAGAATTTTGACTGCTCGTCTCTTTTCTAAGTATATTTTGACAATCGGTATAATCCAGTAAAGAGGAGAAATTTTAGGCTGTGCTTTGCTTGACTGATTAAATTCTTTTAAAAACCATTCATAGTCATAAAGCTCCATTAATCCCTGATAAAGAGGAAAAGCGAATAGCAACCAGTCACCCAAAAAACTGATACAATTAATAAACAGTGTGATAATAAACACTTCTTTCTTTTACAATAGAATAAATTTATATTTTACTTGAGAATATTCTAGTCGTTACTAAAGAGATATTCAAAACTTTTATTTTTAATTTTTTGGGCTTTTTAGTGCGGATAATATTAAAAAGATAAGATCACGTCAGTTCAGCATTTTAATATTTTGCTTACTTGTATTACTTAAGCAGGATGATTTCAAATTGCTTAATTAATTGCTGTATCAGCTGTTTTCAAATTAAATTAAATTAGGCCTTGCTTTTTATTTATTATTAAGTTATGATATTGCTTAAATATTTATGAGAGGTAAAGATTATGACGACAATTAAAAAAATTAATCAACCGCAAGTTAAATATTATTTCTGGTACTTCAGCTATTTGATCTGAGTGCCTAGTTTGTCATTGTCTTAGACACACAGTTCAATCTTCATGACAATTGTGTGTTTTAAAGATTTAAGTACTTTCTTCTCTGAAGACTCACACAGTTGTCGTCATCTGTGTGAGTTTTTTATTTAGGAGAGTAAAATGAATACTTTGAAAAAGATTACGCTAGATACCCTAAACGGCTTGTCAACTGGTATAGTTGTAGCTTTAATTCCCGGAGCCCTAATTAACCAGCTGGTAAAAGCTCTTTTACCAAGTATGCCGCAACTGAGTTTTATCTTAGCCTTAACTACCTTTGCTTCGGCGTTATTACCAGCAATTAGTGCAGTATGTGTCGGCATGACTGGTAAATTGACACCTATCCAAACGTCATCTATCGCTTTAGCAGCAACAGCAGGCGCTGGCAATTTCATGATGAATAAGGGTAAAGTCACTGTAACAGGCAGTGGAGATGTCATTAACACCGCGATTACGATTATGATTGCTTACGGACTAGTATTGTTTTTTGGTAAAAAATTAAAGGCATACACGATTTTACTGGTTCCCCTTTTAGTTTTACTAATAGCAGGTGGAATTGGCTGTTTGACCCGCATACCTGTTGGTCAACTCACTAGTTTGATCGGTTTAGGAGTCCAAAAACTGACAGACTTGCAGCCAATTATTATGGGCATGCTGATGGGAATAGTATTCGGTCTACTTATTGTTTCTCCGATTTCTTCAGTCGGTATCGCCACAGCAATCAGCATTTCTGGTATTGCTTCTGGTTCTGCAAATCTTGGTATTACAGCTGTTTCCTTTGCATTAGCAGTTTTTGGATGGAAATCCAATAGTTTCGGGACATCAATTGCTCACTTCTTGGGCTCTCCTAAAATGCAAATGGCTAATTTAATGACTAATCCAAAACTACTTATTCCGCTTTTAATTAATGCTGGTATCATGGGTGGTTTGGGAGCAGTCTTTCAAATTCAGGGAACACCAATGAGTGCGGGCTTTGGTTTTTCCGGCTTAATCGGACCCATAGCGGCAATGGCTAATCGGCCCGCAAATTTGTTCAATATTCTTTTAATCGCAATTCTTTTCTTCTTTTTGCCAATTGCGTTGGGCATATTGATGAACTACCTCTTTAATAGCAAAGTACATCTTTTTACAAGTAAAGACTTTGAACTAGATTTCAATTAATTTCAAAACAAACAAAAACTGATAGTTATCAATCATGATCGGTAACTATCAGTTTTTAGTTTTAATTTACTTATCGCGCTTATAAACCAGCTTGCCATCAGAAAAGGTTAAGTTAACTTTGGCAAAACGAATTTCTTGCGGATCAATGTCAAATAGATTTCTATCTAATACAATGACATCGGCCAATTTACCAGGTTCCAAAGTTCCCAGTTCATTTTCGAAGGATTCAGCATATGCTGACCACTTGGTATGAGCCTGCAAAGCTTCAGTTAAAGTAATTGCATGTTCTGGGAAATAACCTCCATCTGGCTTACCTTCATTTGGTTCACAACGTGTTACAGCCGCATAAATTGTCCAAATTGGATTTACAGAGTATACAGCTGGAAAGTCTGAACCAAAAGCCAAATGGCTTCCCGCATCAAGTATTTCACGGTATGGCCACGTGTGAGACAATCTCTCTTTACCAATACATGGCAAATATCCTCCACTCATATAGTCTCCTATACAATGTTGTGGTTGAACTGCACACATCACGTTTAGACTCTTTAATCTGGCGATATCATCTTGTCTAATCATATCAATATGTTCTAATGAATTGTGCAAAGTTAACTTGCCAATTTTACTTTTGGCATATTCATATGCATTAAGGGCCATTGTACTTGCCTGATCACCAATAGTATGTATTTTGACAGGAAAGCCTTCCTTTTGGGCCGCTAGAACATATTTGTTGAGCTCATCCTGAGTTAAAGAAGTATCACCAAATTTTCCAGGATCATTATCATACTCTTTACTCAAAAAGGCAGTATGAGCTTCAACCACGCCGTCAAGAACTTGTTTTAATCCTGCGACTCTATGCTTATTAGTATGGTACTTTCTCTTCAGTTCTTTCGCACCAGCAATATCTGTCAAGGATGGAAATGATGTAATTCTGGTAGTTAATTCTCCAGATTGCTCTAATTCATCAAATATTTCCGGGATATTGTCATTTGTTAGTCCTGAAGGATAGACATCAGCGACTGAGGTAATACCTAATTCACGAAAATGCTTCAAACATTTCAGCAGAGACTGTTTCAGTGTCGGCACATTTAAAACTTCGTCCATCATGGCTTTTGTTGCTGGTGGTTCATATAAAATACCATTTAGTTCGCCCTGTTCGTCATGACCATATATTCCACCTTGAGGATTAGGCGTATCTTTTTTAATGCCAATCTTCTCTAGAGCTATAGAATTGCACCAGACGGAGTGAAGGTCAAATGAATTTAAACATACTGGACGGTCTAAATTTAAAGCATCTAGTGATTCTTTTGAGGGAGTATGAGGATTATCCCAAACTTCTGAATACCAACCTGTACCATATATCCAAGGATTATCAGGATGCGAATCAGCAAATGATTTAACCATTTGTACACATTCTTCCTCACTCTTACAGTTCATCATTTGAATGCAAAAGTCCGGATCATTTTGAACAGAACCTAGCGAAATGTGCATATGAGAATCGTTAAAGCCAGGCATAATCAAATGATCACCACAATTAATCACAGTGGTTTTTTCATCAATATAACCAGTCATTCTATCTAACGGCACGATCTTTAAGATGCGATTTCCCTTGATTAAAACGCAACCAGATATTGGCTTATCACCAGCACCAGTAAAAATAGCTGATCCTTTTAAAACGAAATCTGCTTTTTCCATTTTTTCTTGCCTTTCTATTTATTTTTTGCTTTACTACCAACTTCAGGCAACGCCAATATACATAGTATCGATAATCCGAAAATTAACGACTCAATCCCTAGATTCTTAGCGTAGTCGTTTCCAGCAATCTTGGACACAATAATTGGAATAAAATATGATATCAGCATTGAAACTGTACCAACTATTCCGCCAGCACTACCAGAATATTTCTCTCCTATTTCTGGAAATTGTATTGGCATAGCTTGAACTATTGGTCCACTAATTGCAGTAAAGAAGCCATTAATTACTAACATGGCCCATAAAAAGAACCCAGCTGGTGTATACCAGGTAAAGTACATTACGATCGCACCAATTAATGTCGTTACGGTCAAAAACATCTTATAACGACCAAGCTTGTTGCACCAAGCTGGACCAATTAAAGAGCCAAAGAAACTACCGACAGTAACTACAGAAGACATAATTCCGGCTGTCGCATTATTAATATGTTGACCTAAATTAAGCGCCTGCGGTAAAAAGCCAGCATAAGCAGTTGTTGAGGCGATTCCTAAGCCAGCACAAATTGAGACAATCCAGGTATTTTTACTTTTAATAGCAACTTTTAAATATTTCATTGTCGGTTCTGCTGGCGGCAATGATTCGCCTTTAGGAGTATCACGAACAAAAACTATCCAGCAAATAGTTAAGACTAATAATGAAACAGATGAAAACATGTAAGCAGCATTAACAGACGGAAACCATGAACTAGTGATTTGAGCCAAAGTTATTCCCAAGCATGAAGCTGCGTAGAATACACCCATGGCAGCATCCGTATCTTGCTTAAACCAGGTACCCAAAACTTTAATTAAGTTGGCATTTAAAAGTGAAATAAAAATACCGCATAATAAGAGCATTATCATCATCATGGCAAAATTAGATGCAATAAACCGGCCAAATGCACCTATGATGGATAAAATGCAACCCACAGATATTACCTTTTTAGAGCCAAATTTATCTCCTAAAGAACCAGCCGGAATACTGAGCACAACGGCTACGAGCATTGGGGCCATTAAAAGAGCCGAAAACTCAGCAGTCGTAATATGTAATTGAGGCATAATAACCGTGGCCAACGCTGAAACCTGAAACTGAATATAATTAGCAATAAAACACAACAAACTAACAATCGTTAGAATCACCCAGCGATAAGCAGGCAATTTTTGTTTCTCCATAACTTTTTCTCCTTTTCTTTTTGATCCATTTATGGATTAAATTCATAGATCAAATTAAGCAAAAAAGAGTAATGATGCAATCAACTTTCGTTGTATTTTAAGCATAAAATGTGCTGCAACTAAGCAATTTTAAAAACTAAACTTTAGTAGTAGATGCCAAAACTCTAAAAAACGGTGCTATAAAATATTGGCAAAACTGAAAAAGACTGAAAAATCACTCACCAGTAACATGATTTTCCAGTCTCTATGCTTGAACTTGAGATTTAGCCAATTAGTTTTAGCTTATTTTTCTTTATATTCCATAAAAACATGCATTAGCTGACTGCGGCGATCAACAGCTAATTTTTTATAAATGCTGTAAATATGTGTTTTCACAGTTCCTACAGAAATATACAATTCATCAGCTATTTCCTGATTCTTCTTTCCCTTTAAAACTAGTCTTAATATTTCTGATTCTCTTTTTGTCATATTGTAATAATTACAGAATTCAACAACTTGACTTTCTTCGCTGGCATTTTCCTTTTCGTGAAGCATAGATTGATATTGATTCATTTTTTGCTGCACTAAAATTTCTAAGTTATTTTTATTTGCCTCTTCTTCTTCCTTTTTAGCAAACCAAATAATTAATAAAGACAGGATAATTGAAAAAAGATCTTCATTAAAACCGATAACTCTCATATAACTGGTTAAAATGACAAAACTATTTTGATTTAAATCATTCAAAAGCAAAAATAAGATTCCTTCTAAGCATGACAACGTCATAAAAATAGTAGTTAATATTACAGCACGATCGTAATATTTTTTCTTACTATTTTTTCCTTTAGCATCTGATTTAAAAGTGTTACAAAAATAAATTATGCAAAGAAATAAAATACTAGCATCCTGGGTACTCCTTTGGAGTACTCCCGCATTTTGTTCACTATAAGAATTTAACACAAAAGCGACATTTAACAAGGACACAGCAAAAATAGGTATATAGTATAAAATTTTGGGTTTCTTATTTATCATGCTGGACATCAATTTAACATAACAAATTCCCCCTATTATAAATGCTAAAATTCTAATTAAATAAAAGGCTTTGGTATCAATCTGGTAATTACTATTAGTGACTTTTAGCAGATCTGATGAAAAAGCTATCGTACTGTCAATTATTAACGTAACATAAAGCAGACCCAAATAGTAAAAAATACTATTATTAGTGGTTTTATAAGCATATTCTGAAACATTTATTACCCATAAATAAAGAACTAAAAAGGCAATATTATAAATATAAACAAATATTTCTTGCAAAATTGCAACTCCCAAATTTTATTTCAAAACTATACACTGAGTTTAACATAATACATCCTAAATTATAAAAATGTTTTTATTATTGTATTTTTGCTTGCTATCATTGCTATAATTTAAGCAAAGGAGAGCATGAAAATGATAAAATTTTACGGTTATAAGCGCTGCTCAACTTCAAGAGCAGCTCAAAAATGGTTAACAGAGCACAATGTTAAATTTGACTTTCAGGATTTGGTAGAGCAACCACCCGAGAAAGCTGACTTAATTAATTGGCTTACCCAACATCAGGATCGCGGGTTAAAGTATTTTTTCAACACGCACGGACAAGACTACCGCAAACTGCATCTCAAAGAACAGGTAGCTGATATGTCAATTGCCGCAGCAGCAGATATGATGTCCAAAAATGGTAAATTAATTAAACGACCATTGGTGGTTGAAGGTGAAAAACTGACCTGCGGTTTTAATGAAAAGACCTACCAAGAAGTTTGGCTATGATTTACATTAGAGGAAGAAGATTTTTTAAAACCTTCTTTCTTTTTTATTTTAATAACTGGCTTTCTAATAATCTTAATAACAGGTAAAATAATACAAAAAGGAGAATTTTATGAAATACAATCAATACGCTTATGTCAAAACTGATTACCAAACAGAAGTTAAAGAATTGCAACAAATTAAATTTTTACCAGCCGATTATGAAAAGCTTTCTTTTGCTGATCTGCTAGCTGAACTGACAGCAAATGCAGTGGCAGTAGTCGATCCCAATGATGCGGGTGCACGAAAGGCAAAATTAGCCGAGTTTGCTGTATCAGAAACACAAACACTCAAGCAATTTTTAGACGGCAATCCAGTAAAAATATTGTCTCACCAATTCTATAACGTCGCCTTGCAACTTTTAGGGTACCACGTTGGGTACGATTATCAACTGGCAGATCCTCTAAAATTCATGAAAAAGCAGGCGTTGCCCTATATTGCAGATATTAATGATAAGCAAGCACTCATCCGCGCCTTTTATCGTTTACTAAATACTCGTGCTAAAAACGGACAGCTTTTAATTGATGTGATGGCGGGTGAAGGCTATTTTTATAACCGCAAAAGCCAATTTACCAAAAATAAGTTTCTCTATTTTAATGGCAAAAGTATGCCAGTTTTTGATACCAGCAAAATAATCAGAGAAGTAGTTTACGTTGAAAGTGACCTTGACACTGATGGCGATGGCAAGAGCGATCTCTTGCAAACAACCATTTTTCGACCAGTTGAAAGTGAAAATATGCCGGTACCAGCATTATATACAGCTAGTCCCTATTTTGGCGGTATCATTGATAATGAAAAGCGTAACCACAACGTTGACGAAAATTTGTGTGATGCAACCGCTTGGGAAAATCCACAATATCAAGCTGCTCCCATTGTTAAAGCTCAAAAGCCAAACACTGATGATACTATGTCATATAAGCCGGTCGAACAAGCCGTTGGTAAATCTTCCTATGGCTTAAACGAATATATGTTAGCTCGCGGCTTCGCCAGCGTCTTTGCTGGCGCTATTGGTACCCGCGGCAGTGATGGCCTCAGAATTACCGGCGCACCAGAAGAAACCGAAAGTGCAAAAGAAATAATTGAATGGTTACATGGGGACAGAATTGCTTACACTGATAGATCCAGACAACATGAAACCAAAGCTACCTGGTGCAACAAAAAGATTGGGATGACAGGACGGTCTTATTTAGGAACCTTGCAAATAGCTATTGCAACTACTGGTGTTGCCGGCTTAAAAACGGTTATTTCTGAAGCTGCCATTTCTTCCTGGTATGATTATTACCGTGAGCATGGATTAGTAATAGCGCCAGAAGAATGTCAAGGAGAAGACCTAGACATGCTGGCAGAAACTTGTCAGTCCAACTTATGGGATGCAGGAGACTACTTAAAGATCAAACCTAAATTTGACGCAATGCAAAAGATTTTATTAGACAAAGCTGATCGTAAAACCGGCCAGTATTCTGATTTCTGGGAAAAACGCAATTATCGTCATCATACCAATAATATTAAGTGTTCCTGGATTAGTGTCCACGGTCTCAATGATTGGAATGTCAAGCCGAAAAATGTTTACAAAATTTGGCAAAAAGTCAAAAATCTTCCTGTAGAACATCATCTTTTCTTGCATCAAGGTCCCCACTATAACATGAACAATTTAGTTTCAATTGATTTTACCGACCTGATGAATTTGTGGCTGGTTCATGAACTATTAGGTCTTGAAAACAACGCATATCAGCAATGGCCAACTGTCTTAGTTCAGGACAATCTAAAAGCAGATAAGTGGCATGAAGAAGAGGATTGGAGCAATGACAGTGGAAAAGAAACAGTTTATTTCCCAGCTGATGACAATGAATTAGCAAAGGACACAAGTAGCGAAAAGAGAGTTTCCTTCACAGATGTAGGCGGAACCGAATTTAAAAAAGCCAAAATTTCAGAAAATGACTGGCAATACCAGTTTATTTGTGGCAACAAGAAATGGGCTCAAGCAAGTTTACGCTTCACGACAGATGAATTTATTCATCCAGTAACAATTGTTGGACGACCAGAAATAAGAATGCGGGTAGCATCCAGTCTAAACAGAGGCCAACTTTCTGTAGCTTTAGTCGAAATCGGCGATCGTAAACGGTTGACAGCTACTCCCAGAATCTTAATGCCAGGAGGCCAAGAATTAGGCTTTCATTTTCAATTAGACTCCCTGCAAGAATTTATGCCGGATAAGCTGACTCATGCTAAATTAATTACCAAGGCTCATATGAATTTGCAAAATTACGCGGATATAAAAAAGCCAAGTAGTATTAAAGTCGGTGAATTTTATGACTTACAATTTAAGCTGCAGCCAACCTACTACACAATGCCTGTTGGCAGCAAACTTTGCTTAATTATTTATTCAACCGATCAGGGAATGACCAAGAGACCCCTTGAAAATACGACTTATACAATAGATCTGTCTGAAACCGCTATTAAATTTAGTATTAAATAAAATTTAACTGTACTTAATTTTTTAAGTACAAAAAGAGCAACTGTGTTGTTTACGCAGTTGCTCTTTTGCTTATTAAATTTTATTTTATGCTTATTGTAGAAAACGAGCGGTTTTCTAAAGCAGTAAGAAGTGCACGGGCAGTATCCAAGCTGGTAATTAAAGGAATATTTTGCTGGATAGCCGCTTGACGAATAATAAAGCCGTCAGAAGTTTTCGCCAAATCATGTCCCATAGTGTTTATAACCAAATCAATTTTCCCATTTTTAAACTCATTTAAAATATTAGTCTCACTGTGCTGATGAATCTTATCAACCAGAGTAATAGGTAAATGGTTTTGCTTTAAAAAGCTTGCTGTACCACTGGTGGCAAAAATACGATAACCAATTTGGGCAAATCTTTTGGCAATTGGTAATATTTCCTGTTTATCGCGGTCTTCAATGGTTAACAAAATGTTGCCACTGTCTGGTATTTGCATGTTGGCTCCTGAAAAAGCCTTATAAAGTGCTTTTGGAAAACTCAAGTCGCTGCCCATGACTTCGCCAGTTGATTTCATTTCCGGCCCCAAGTAGCTATCAACATCTGAAAGTTTACTAAACGAGAAGACTGGTGCTTTAACACTAATCATTTTTGTTTCTGGTGCCAGACCATCTTTATAGCCTTGCTCCTTTAGACTTTCACCCATAATTACCCGAGTGGCAACCTGAGCCATTTCAATACTGGTAATTTTACTTAAAAATGGCACCGTTCTACTGGCACGGGGATTAACTTCAATAATATAAATTTCTCCATCGCGCTCAATTAACTGCAAATTCATTATTCCACGGCAATTAAGCTTTAAAGCCAGTTTTTTGGTAATGTCAGCGATTTTTTGCTTAATGGCAGGTGAAAATGTTTGAGCCGGGTAGACGGCCATAGAATCTCCAGAGTGAACACCAGCATGTTCAATATGCTCCATTATTCCAGGAATAAGTACTTCTTCTCCGTCACAAATAGCATCAACATCACACTCTCGGCCATCGAGGTAATCATCTACCAAAATTGGATGACTGCTGGCAATGTCAACATGGTTGTGCAAGTAGTCTTCAAGTTCAGGTTGATTGTAAACAATTTCCATTGCCTTTCCACCTAATACATAACTTGGTCTGACTAAAACTGGGTAGCCCAGCTTCTCAGCTGCTTTAATAACGCCAGCATGTGTGGTAGTGGTGATTCCTTGCGGCTGCTTCAAACCTAATTCTTTTACTACTTGATCAAATAATTCTCGATCTTCAGCTCGATTAAGATCTTCTACGCTAGTACCTAAAATCTTGACACCATGTTTTTCCAAACCAGCGGCCAGATTGATTGAAGTTTGACCACCAAACTGAATAATTACACCTTCTGGCTGCTCTATATCGCAAACGTTTAACACATCTTCTAAAGTTAAAGGCTCAAAATATAATTTGTCAGAAACGGAAAAATCAGTTGAAACAGTTTCGGGATTTGAATTAATGACAATAGCTTCATAACCCATCTTTTGCAAGGCTTTAACGCAGTGAACTGTGGCATAATCAAATTCTACACCCTGGCCAATGCGAATTGGACCTGAACCAACTACCAACACTGACTTCTTGGAAGTTTTCTGACTCTCATTTTCGGTATCATAAGTAGAATAAAAATAAGGAGTTTGAGAAACAAATTCACCTGCACAAGTGTCCACCATTTTATATACTGGCAGCAAATGATTTTGTTTGCGCAAAGTTCTTACTTTGTCTTCATCTTCTTGCCACAAATTAGCGACTGTATGATCACTAAAGCCATACTTTTTAGCATTTTTAAGAACCTCTAGATCATCAGGATTTGCGGCAATAACTTTTTCTAAATCGACAATATGCTTAACAATATCTAAAAAGTAAAAATTAATTTTAGTTAATTCATGCAAGTCCGACATTGAATAACCCCGCCGGAAGGCTTCAGCTAAGTAGAAAAGACGATCATCCTGCGCTCTAACCAGTTTATTTTCGAGGTCTTCATCACTGGCTTTATGGGCTTCAACTGAATAAAAATCTTTTTGATCGATTTCCAGGGAACGAACGGCTTTTTGAAAGGCTTCTTCAGCCGTTCTTCCTATCGCCATCACTTCCCCAGTCGCTTTCATCTGTGTACCCAGTTCGCGATTAGCTTTGGCAAATTTGTCAAAAGGCCAGCGTGGTATCTTGCAGACAACATAGTCCAATGCTGGTTCAAACTCCGCAAAGGTAGTACCAGTGACTGGGTTTTTAATTTCATCTAAAGTCAGACCCACAGCAATTTTGGCCGCCATCTTGGCAATCGGATAGCCAGTAGCTTTAGAAGCCAAGGCAGAAGAACGTGAAACTCTGGGGTTAACTTCAATGACATCATAGTTAAAACTATTTGGATCTAAGGCCAATTGAACATTGCAGCCGCCCTCAATCTTTAGTGCCCGAATAAGCTTTAAGGAGCAATCACGCAACATCTGATATTCTTTGTCAGATAATGTCTGTGACGGTGAGAAAACAATTGAATCCCCGGTATGAATACCGACAGGATCAAAGTTTTCCATACAGCAGACAATCATGGCATTATCGTCATGATCTCTCATTACTTCAAATTCAATCTCTTTATAGCCAGCAATCGACCGTTCAATTAAACATTCAGTAACCGGAGACAGTTCCAAGCCATTTTTGGCAATTTTTGCAAGTTCAGCGCGATCATTACAAATTCCACCACCGGTTCCTCCCATAGTGAAGGCGGGACGGACAATAATGGGATATCCAATCTTATCTCCGAAATCTAAAGCTTCTTGGACTGTTTTAACACTGGTTGAAGGCGGAACTGGTTCACCCAGTTTTTGACAAAGTTCCTTGAATTTTTCTCTGTCTTCGGCTTGTTCAATTGAATCAAGTTTTGTTCCTAACAGTTCAATATTTAATTCGTCTAGAATGCCGCTTTTAGCTAACGATAAGGCCATATTCAAACCAACTTGACCACCTAAAGTAGGCAATATTGCATCAGGATATTCCTTACGAATAATGCGGGAAACTGATTCAACAGTTAACGGCTCAATATAAACCTTGTCAGCAATCGTAGTATCAGTCATGATAGTAGCAGGATTAGAATTAACCAGAACCACTTCATAGCCTTCTTCACGTAAAGCCAAACATGCTTGAGTTCCAGAATAATCGAATTCTGCTGCTTGACCAATAATAATTGGACCTGAACCTATTACCATTATCTTTTTTATATCAGTTCTTTTAGGCATGACTTTCATTGTCCTTTCTTTGATCAATCATTTGCATAAAGTAATCAAAAATCCCTTCCTCGTCGTGCGGACCAGGGGTACTGTCAGGGTGAAATTGAACTGAAAAAGCGGGATATTTTTTATGCCGTAGACCCTCAATGGTCCCATCATTAACTTCTACATGAGTTACCATTAAATTTTCAGGATCAATTGAATCACGACTAACAGCATAACCATGATTTTGTGAGGTAAATCCAATATTCCCAGTAGCAATTTCACGTACAGGATGATTAAAGCCGCGGTGACCAAACTTCATTTTATAAGTTTTAGCACCATTGGCTAAAGCAAAAACCTGATGCCCCATACAAATACCCATGAGTGGTATTTTCTGCTCAACTTCCTGAACCATTTTAGCTGCATCCTTCATTTCAAGTGGATCGCCGGGGCCATTTGACAATAACACTCCATCTGGCTGCAAAGATAAAATTTTTGCAGCTGAAGTCGTGTAAGGCAGAACTATACAATTGCAGTCTCGTTTACTAAGTTCACGTAAAATACTGTTTTTCAAGCCAAAGTCGACAACAACAATATTACGTTTTGAACCCGGCACAGGATATGATTTTGCAGTTGAAACGCGCTTAACTACTCCTGCAGTAATTTTATTTGCTCTTAAATCAGCAGCAATTGCAGCAGCATTTTCCTTAGAATCGCAGATTTGACCCTTCATTGTGCCGTGCGCGCGCAGTTTTTTAACCAATTTTCTGGTATCAATTCCCTGAATTCCCGGAATATTTAAGCTCTCCAGAAAAGCAGGCAGAGTAGTCTGCATGCGCCAGTTGTCGGGATAGCGCGCAACTTGGTGACAAATCACCCCTTTTATTCCCGGTTCAAGTGATTCATAATCAGCTAGCGTAATGCCATAATTACCAATTAATGGGTTTGTAAATACCAGAATTTGATCGGCATAAGACTGGTCCGTGATTGCTTCTTGATAGCCGGTCATACCAGTGGTAAAAACGACTTCACCTTTGGTTACCCGATCTCCGCCAAAACCTTCACCTGCAAAAATGCTGCCATCTTCCAAAATTAAATATCTCATTTACTTTCCTCCCTTTGAAAAACAATTTTGCCATCAACCATTGTTAATTCCGTTTGACCGAATACTAAATCTTGATTAAAAGGAGTGTTTCTTGCTTTGGATTTGAAGTCAGAACTATTTATAGCTACTTTTTGCTCAAGATTAAAAATGGCAATATCAGCTGGTTGATTTATTGCTATTCTTCCTGCCTTTTTAAGACCAAAGGCCTTGGCTGGAGCGATTGTCAACCAATTTAATAACTGCTGTAATGTGAAAGTACCAGTTTTGACAAATTTGGTGTAAAGCTCACTAAAGGCTGTTTCGCTGCCTACAATACCAAACGCAGCATTTTTGAAGCCACCTTGTTTATCCTTTGCAGTATGTGGTGCATGATCAGTCGCAATCATGTCAATCGTACCGTCCAATAATCCCGCTATTAGTGCTTTTTGATCTTCCCTGGTTCTTAAAGGTGGGTTCATCTTGAAATTGCTATCATCTTTACCAATATTTTCTTCCCCCAATAAAAGATGATGAGGTGCCACTTCACAGGTAACATTAATACCATGACTTTTAGCAATTCTAATTAATTCAACACTTGTTTTAGTGGAAACGTGACAAACGTGGTAGTGAACCCCAGTCTTTTCTGCCAATAAAAGATCACGCGCAATTTGAGTAGTCTCTGCCAGCTCAGTAATTGGCTCCTGTTTAAGTAGCCGCGCTGTTGGCCCATCATTCATAACGCCATGATTAAAAAGAGAATCATCCTGAGCGTGCTCAGCTATCAGCAAATTATTTTTTCGAGCTTTTTGCATTGCCAAAAACATAGTTTGCGCATCCTGCACTCCTTTACCATCATTACTTAGCGCAACACAACCAGCCTTTTTTAACCCAGCATAATCAGGAATTTCTTTACTATCCTCATCAACTGTGATGGGTGCGTATTGCAAAATATGGACTAAACCAGCTTTGTGATTATTCTGAACCATTTTTGCCATTAAATCAGGAGTATTAGGAACGGGGTCTACATTAGGCATTGCACAGACTGTAGTAAAACCGCCATGTGCTGCTGCCAATGAGCCAGTTCGGACGTCTTCTTTTTCAGTTTGGCCAGGATCTCGATAATGAACGTGAACATCAACTAAACCAGGGCTAACTAGTTTTCCTTGTGCATTAATCTCTTTTTCAGCTGTTAAATTATTGCCAATTGCGGCAATCACACCATTTTTGATTAAAAGGTCGCTATGGACTATTTCTCCGCCAGTGTATATGTAACCATTTTTAATAACTGTTGCCATTAGGATAATCCTCCTAAATTGCGTCCCCGCATAACAGCTTCAATCATTGCCATTCTCATAAAGACCCCATTTTCCATTTGACGCACGAACCTACACTTTGGAGCTTCGACCAAATTGCCACTAAGCTCAACATCATGGTTAATTGGACCTGGATGCATAATAATGGCATCATCTTTCATAGCGTTATAGCGTTTCTGATTAATTCCGTATTTGTCATGATATTTTTTAGCATCAAATTTGGCTTCGTTAGGATCTCCTGCATGTCTTTCATGCTGCACCCGCAACAACATCATTACATCCATTTGAGCAACTAATTCATCTATCGGCAGATATTCACCATATTTGTCATATTGTTTGTCATACCAATAATCAGGACCTGAGAAATATACCTTTGCTCCTAACCTGGTTAAAAGTTCCATGTTACTTTTAGCTACTCTTGAATTAGTAATATCTCCTACTATGGCTACCTTGAGATCTTTAAAATGACCAAAATGTTCGTGGATTGTCATCATATCAAGTAAACACTGTGAAGGATGCTGACCGCTACCATCACCAGCATTTATCACACCAATATTAAGGTGTTGGTTTTTATTTGGATGTATTAATTTCTCATAATATTCATTTTCCGAATGTCTGATAACCTCAAGGTCAATTCCCAGTGCTGCCATAATTAAAGAAGTATCATACAGAGTTTCACCCTTTTGGGTTGAACTATGAGCAGCATCAAACGGAATGACCGTCAAACCTAATTTTCTTTCCGCCATTTCAAAACTGGTATGTGTTCTACTTGAATTTTCGAAAAACATATTAGTAACATAAACCGGTTGAGTTAAATGCGGGCGCGCCCCACCATTTTTAAAATATTCTGCGCGCTCGATAAGCGCCCCTACTTCTGCTACAGTTAAATTTTCGACACTGACAAATGATTTTAAGGTTACAAAATTGCTATTTTTCATTTTTTACTCTTTCCACAAAAATAAACCTGAAGCTTTTTAGCTCCAGGTTTACAAAAGGGTCTCTAGTTCAGTCGATGACTCAACAAAATAAACTCAAACCCTTCTGACCCTCTCTGGAGCCAATTAAACGGTTGAATTGATTTCTTATTGCGGCAATGGTTTTAATTCTACATTGTCTTTATTATCAATTTCTTCTACATGGACTGCAATTTCTTCATGTGAAGAAGTTGGAACATTTTTACCAACAAAGTCTGCTCGAATTGGCAGTTCACGATGACCGCGATCAACCAAAGCAGCAACAGCAATGGAACTAGGTCTGCCTTTGTCCATCAAAGCATCCATAGCTGCTCTAATCGTTCGACCGGTAAAAATCACGTCATCAACTAAAATTACGTGCTTATTACTAATTTCAACACCTAATTCTTTAGAGTTAACAACAGGATCCAGCTTCAATGATGCATCATGACGATCATCACGATATAAGGTAATATCAAGCTGACCTAGTGGTACATCAACACCTTCAAGCTTTTCAATTCGATCATGAATTCGTTGAGCTAAATAAACACCACGAGTTTTAATTCCTATAAGAACCAAATTCTCAGTACCTTTATTGCGCTCAATGATTTCATAAGTAATTCTGGTTAGCGCTCTTTTCATTGCAGATGCGTCCCAAATTTCTTTTGTCATCTTTATTCTCCTACTAGTGCTTTGCCCATAAAAAAACACTTAATCTGCCTGAGACTAAGCGTTTCGTAAAAGTCAATACTTAATTGAGCTTTCCTTACTAGCCTCTCGGGACTAACTTAAAAGGACATCTATTTAAATATACTTGCTAAAGCAATAGTTGTCAATAGTAAAGCTGCATATTGACAAGTCGGGTTTATTAATTGAATTCAACCTGTCCTACCAGTTCATTGATATCTTTGACTCCGAGTTTCTCTAAAAGCTGCGGCAATTGGTGTGCAATATGCGGGCAAGCCAAAGGGTCTTTAAAATGCGCACTACCTACTTCGACTGCGTTAGCACCAGCCAGCATAAATTCCACTACATCTTCGGCTGAGCTAATGCCACCCATACCAATGATGGGCAACTGGGTATTTTTTCTTACCTGATTAATCTGGTATAAGGCAATTGGTTTAACAGCGGGACCAGAATAACCGCCATAATTATTTCCCAAAAGAGGTTTACGCGTTTCAATGTTAATGCGCATTCCGGTTATCGTATTGATCAGTGATAAGCCATCCGCGCCGCCTGCTTCAGCAGCTTGTGCAATTGCGGTTATATCCGTTACATTTGGTGTTAACTTGACAAAAATAGGCAAGTTAACAACCTGTTTTATAGCAGCAGTTAATTCCGCAACTAATTCGGGATGAACTCCAAAGGTCATTCCACCCTGAGCAACATTAGGACAAGATACATTAATTTCCAGGGCATCAACCATTTTGGACTGCGATAGTTTTTGCGCAACTTCAATATAGCCTTCTTTACTTTCACCACCGACACTGGCAATCAAAGGAAGTTGGGGAAATTGTTTTTTGATTGCCGGTAATTTATTACCAATAACATTATCTACTCCTGGATTAGTCAGTCCAACCGAATTTAAAACGCCCTTATCCAAAACCGCAATCTGCGGTTGCGGATTACCTAAGCGAGATTTCGGGGTAGTAGTTTTTATAACTAACGCCCCTAACTCATTCAAGTCAAATTTTTTTGCTGCTGGTACGTCACCAAATCCGAATGTGCCACTTGCCGGCATTACCGGGTTCTTTAAGTTAAGACCGGGTAATTTAACACTAATATTGGTCATTTTATCCTCCCAAAATGTAAGCTCTCTGTCAGTACAATTATTTTGGCTATATTTTACACAATTTTTTAACCTTTTAAAATAAAATTTGGTTGTATTTTTTAAATAAAAATGGTAATCTCAATGATGATAAACTTTAAACGGTACAGAGAGACCGCAAGTTGAAAACATGACTCAAATTTTAGCTAGTCTATTTTGATGCACTCTCGTACCAAAATAGGCTTTTTTTCGTGGAGGTTTTTAATGAAAAAAGCAGTATTTGTGGCCTTGGACTATGATAACCAAAAAGAAGTGCAAAAGTTACTGGCAAATCTGGGTCGGCCCGAGGAAACGTACCTAAAAATCGGCATGGAACTTTACTATCATTATGGCGCAGGTTTAGTTACCAGCCTTGTAAAACAAGGTTACCACATTTTTTTAGACCTTAAATTACATGATATTCCAAACACGGTATACCAAGCTGCAAGACAGATAGCGCATTTGGGTGTCTACTGCACAACCATTCATGCTTTAGGGGGCAGTGAAATGATCACTGCCGCCAAGAACGGTTTAAAAGATGGCACAGCCCAAGGTAGTGAAGTGCCAAAGTTACTAGCAGTAACAGAACTAACTTCAATTACTGCAAAAGTCCTGTCTACTGAGCAAAATTGTTCTTTGTCCATGCCTGAACAAGTTGTCAGCTTAGCCCAAACCGCCAAAAAAGCCGGAGCTGATGGCGTGATCTGCTCACCGCTTGAAGTGAAAAATCTGAGAAAGAAAATAGGCTCTGATTTTTTATACGTTACACCAGGAATTAGATTAACTAATAAATCTAATGATGATCAAAAGCGGATTGCAACTCCACAGAAAGCCAAAGAATTTGGCTCCAGCGCAATTGTAGTTGGTCGTCCGATTACCCAAGCAAAAAATCCTGCTCAAATATATCATGAAATTAAAAAGGAGTTTGAATAATGTATCAAGATCAAATCATCAACAAATTAGTTGAGAAAAAGATTATAACAATATCCCCTAACAAGCCATACACTTATGCAAGTGGAATGCTATCACCTGTTTATACAGATTTAAGATTAACGGTTTCTTATCCAGATTTACGCGACTGGATTGCCTCAGATTTAGCAGCTCTTATTAAAGAAAAGTATCCAGATGTAAGTATCATTGGCGGGGTTGCGACGGCTGGCATTCCTCATGCTGCATGGGTTGCTGCTAAATTAAAATTACCAATGATTTATGTACGGCCAAAGCCCAAAGATCACGGTAAGGGTAAGCAAATCGAAGGTCTTTTTACTGAAAATGATCGGATTGTTCTAATTGATGATTTAATTACTACCGGTGGATCAGTTATTAACGCAGTGAAAGCCACTGAAAAAGAGGGTGGTCATGTGATCGGGGTAAGCTCAATATTCACCTATTATTTAAAGGATACCACAGCTAATTTTGCTCAAGCCGGTGTTGATTATAGTCCGCTATTAACATACCCAGAACTGCTGCAAAAAGAAAAAGAAAAGAATTATATAAATGCCAAAGAATATGAAGCTTTAAAAACTTGGCATGAAGACCCTTGGGCATGGGGTGAAAAGTTTCAGTAAAAAGTAGTTTCAATATTTTAACATGCATTAAAAACTGGCTAAGTTTGCACAAAAAACAAGCTTAGTCAGTTTCTTTTTATTCAAAATTTAACTTAATGATGCCTAATTGCACTGTTTAGACGCGTACGGTAATGTAAATAGATCAATATCATAAATGGTACTAAGATTAATTGCACCAAATAAAAATATTTAGCCGGTAACAAATCATTCACAAAGCCCATGATTATCGGACCAAAGGCCATACCAATATCTAGACCCAAGTAAAATGTACTACTTGCTAGGCCCTGCTCACTAATTGGTGCCAAAAGCATTGCAGTTGACTGCAAAACAGAATACATTAAACCGTATCCTACTGCCATAAAAGCGGCCGCCAGACTCATTAAAAAATTATTTTTCATTGTGGCCAATAAAATAAGATATATCAAGGTAGCTGCAACACTCACCCAGAACCAGGTACCGAATTTGACAGTATCAAACAGATTTTTAAGTGTAATTCTAATAAGCAATAATACTACGGCATATATTAGAAAGTACGAGCCCACATTTATATTAAGATGCTGCTCTTCAGCATAAGTTACAAGGTCTGCCTGAGTGGCGAAATAAGGAAAAGCAAATAAGGTAGTAAGCATTGCTATGGGCAATACATTTTTTTGAATAATTTTAATGTGCAGTAATGAATTCTGTGTTTGAGATTTATTAATATTTTGCGGTTTTGCTTTATTTCCTACAAACTGAATCATAATGACCATCAAACAGGCAGAAATGCCGGAAGCAATAATCGCTAACCGATACCCGGTTTTTTGATAAATATTAATTGCTAACGCTGGAGCGATAGCCATGGCCAGAGCATTCATCAAGCCGTAAAATCCCATTGCTTGACCGACATGAGCACGCGGTACCAAAAAAGCAAGCCAGGTAGTCATACAAACGGTGCAAAGAACGTAGCCCGAACCATTAATTAAACGAAAAAGAAGTAGCCAACTGCTTGTAGGCGCCAACACATAGCCAATTACTCCGACTACAATTAAAACTCCCCCAACAAAGGATAAACGATATTTGGAAAATCTATCCGTTAAATTACCAGCAATCGGGCGCAAAAACATCGCAGCAATACTCATAATTCCCACAATTATCCCCGCAAAAGCACTACTAGCACCTAAACTTTTGGCGTAACCATTGATTAAAGGATTTACAAACATAGTACTAAACATAAAAAAGAACGAAGCTGCCATAACTAATATTACGTCTTTAGTATATATTCTTTTTCTTTTTACCATTTTTACCTCTTATACTTAAAACCTAACTCATTTATTTTATCACTTAAATTCATTTGATTTTTCCAACAGTTTATAATGAATATATTATTTTGCGTTTAATGCTAGTTTATTAGCTTTTTTATTCATCCGCTAAGCAGGTTGCTTATAAAAACTGTCAAAACAAAAATGCCAAGCTAACCATAGCTTGACATAAAGATCTTTAATTAATTTATTACCCAGATTCAGAAATAGTTTCTTTACTAGAGCAAGTTAGTTTAGTAACCCATATAACGGTTTCTTTCCCAGTCAGAAACCGTTTGAGTATATTGGGACCATTCCAATTCTTTAGAATCAATAAAGCTTTGAGTTAAATGTTCTCCTAAAGCGTCTTGAATTAACTTGTCTTTCTTAAATGCTTTAAGGGCATTATGCAAAGTCGAAGGCAATGGTTTAATCCCCATTTCATTACGTTGCTTTTCACTTAAAGTAAATAAGTTGCAAGTAATTGGTTCCATCGGCATTTTTTCTTCCTTAATTCCTGCCATACCAGCACTTAAGCAAGCAGCCAAAAGCAAATATGGGTTGGCAGTAGGATCAGCTGAACGCATTTCAAGACGAGTATTCAATTCACCAGCAGCCGGTACTCGAACCATTGGTGAACGATTCTTTGAAGCCCAAGAAATATATACCGGTGCCTCAAAACCAGGAATTAAACGTTTATAAGAATTAACAGTGGGGTTACCGACAGCTGTAATTGCACGAGCATGTTCCAAAATACCATTTAAGAAGTACAAAGCCGTTTTTGATAAATGATACTCGTTGTTTTCATCATAAAAGGCGTTTTGATTACCCTTAAATAATGACATGTTAGTGTGCATGCCATTTCCTGCTTGGCCTTGTAAAGGCTTAGCCATAAATGTCGCAAACAAACCATGTCGTTTGGCAATCTCTCGTACGATCATTTTAAAAGTTTGAACACGATCAGCCGTTGTTAAAGCATCATCAAACCTAAAGTCAATTTCCTGCTGACCGTCTCCAACTTCATGGTGAGCAGCTTCTACTTCAAAGCCAATACTCTCTAAAGTTTCAACAATATCTCTACGGCAGCTCGCACTTTCATCATTTGAAGTTAAATCAAAATATGATGCATGATCAGGAACTTCTGTAGTCCAGTTGCCGTTTTGATCAAGTTTAAGTAAATGAAATTCCGCTTCAAAACCAATGTCAAAAGCCGTAAAACCCATTTCCTTCATCTGGCCAATGATTCTTTTGAGATTATTTCGTGGATCTCCAGCAAAAGGTTTACCATCTGTGGTATGAACTGAACATGTTAAACAGCCAATTTTACCACCTGCGCTGTCATCCCAAGGTAAAACGGACCAAGTGGAAAAATCAGGATATAATATCATATCACTTTCTTCCAAACGAACAAATCCGTCGATTGAAGAACCATCAAAGCGGACATCATTACTTAAAACTTTGTCTAGCTGACTATTTGGAACTTCAACCGCTTTAAGAGTTCCGTTAATATCTGTAAAAGCTAGTCTAATAAATCTGACATCTTCCTCTGCTACACTTTTTCTGATGTCGTCTGCTGAAATTTTCTTTGTCATGCTTCTCCACCTAAAAAAATCATACAATAATTGGTATAGTCTTAATTGGAATTATATTCCTCATTTAAAACTAGATATAAGATTAGCAAATGATTAAATCATTGTAAAGTGGTCTAACAAAAAATATTAAAACTTTACCAAAGTTTTACTTTACATTTATGATTATCTATTATTTGTTTTGAAAAAATAATTCGTTAACTGCATTAGTAATCGCTATTTTCACATGGGCATAGGTCAATCCACCCTGCATATATAAAGCATATGGTGGCCTGATTGGGCCATCTCCTGAAAATTCAATGCTGGCACCCTCAACGAAGGATCCATCTGCCATGATTACCTGATCCTCATAACCGGTGTCATTACTTGGTATCGGATCCACAAATGAATTAATGGGCGAGTTTTCCTGTAAAGCTTTAGCGAACCTAATCATTTTATCTTTATTATGAAAGATAACAGTCTGAATTAAGTCGGTTCTGTCTTCATTCCATTTAGGAGAAACTTCTAACCCCATCTTTTCTAAAAGTGCAGACGCATAAATTGCACCCTTAATGGCATTGCCAGTAACGCTCGGAGATATAAACAAGCCTTCAAAATAATCTAAATTGTTATTTAAGCTGGCACCTTCTTCTCTACCTATTCCGCCAGCTGTAAGACGGACCGCTGTGTTTTCAATTAACTCATGTTTACCAACAACATAACCACCAATTTTAGCCAGGCCACCACCAGCATTTTTGATTAAAGAGCCTGCCATTAAATCGGCACCATATTCTGTAGGTTCATGTTTTTCTGAAAATTCCCCATAACAATTATCAACAAAAATAATGCTCTTAGGTGAAACCTCCCTAATCATAGCAATCATCGGCTTAATCTTACTTACAGTGAAGCTAGGCCTAGTATTATAACCACGTGAACGCTGGATGACTACCATTTTAGGTTGATGATCTGCAAGCAATTTGCGGGCAGAAGCAAAATCAACACTGCCATCGGGTAATAAATCAACGTGAGAGAATTTTACTCCATATGCTTTTAAACTGCCCCTGCCATTACCGGCAATTCCGATAACTTGTTGCAAAGTGTCATAAGGCATACCGGTTAAGTACGTTAATTCATCACCTGGCAATAAATTACCAGCCATGGCTGTAGCCAAAGTGTGAGTGCCAGAAACAAATTGTGAACGTACTAAAGCATCTTCTGTGTGAAAAATTTGGGCGTAAATACGATCAAGTTTATCTCGTCCACTGTCATCGGAGCCATAACCGGTACTGCCAATCAAATCCGATTCAGCTACAGCCTTGTCTTTAAACGCCTGTAAAACTTTATTTTGATTAAAAAGAATGTTTTGCTCAATTTTTGCCAGCTGCGGCTCAATCTTTTTATCAATATCACTTACAATTTCTTGTAATTCTTTTGGCCAATTATTCATTTAACCATTCCTCAACTTTCTGTAAAATCTCTTGCACACAATTTGAATCAGCTAAAGGATCAAACCAGTAAACGGGTAACTGGTGGTGAAAATATGTCAGCTGTCTTTTAGCATATCTTCTTGAAGCTCTTTTTAAATTTTTAATACAATTTTCCAGTTTATCCTGACCAGCAAAATAAGGAAAAAATTCTTTATAGCCAATAGCCTGTAAAATAGTATATTCTTGGTCACGATTTTGATAGACAAAACGGGCCTCGTCAAGTAAGCCCTCGTCCATCATTTGATCAACACGTTTATTAATCCTAGAGTAAATTTCTGGACGTGCAGAATTTAATCCAATAATAAAATACTGGTATCGCGGTTCAATTTTATCCTGTTGTTCTGAAAATTTATGTCCTGTACGATCAATTACCGTTAAAGCTCTTAAAACTCTACGTGAATTGTTTAACGGAATTTTTTTAGCAGCTACCGGATCGCGATTTTTTAGTTCTTGCCAAAGCGCCGTCTTATCGTTTTTATTTAAATAATCCTGCCATTTATCTGATACAGCTGCATTTTCTTTATTCGGCTCACCTAATTGCAATTTATTAAGCAAAGCATTAACGTAAAAGCCAGTGCCACCGACCAACAAAGGCACTTTATTTTTCTGCACTATTTGCTCAATGGCTTTTTCTGCCTGGGTAACAAAATCAACTACTGAATAAGGTTTAAAAATTGTTTGAGTGTCGACCAAATAATGTGGTACTAATTTTCGTTCTGTAGGAGTTGCCTTAGCGGTTCCAATTGCGACCTCTCTGTAGACCTGCATGGAATCACCTGAAATTATTTCAGCATTAATTTTCTGAGCAAGCTCAATTGCCAAAGCTGTTTTACCAATAGCTGTCGGCCCGACGAGAGCTAAAACTTTTTGCATAATCACATTCTCATTCATGAATAACATAGAAAAAACACGTTTGATCAGTGCAACAAACATGTTTTTTATTTAATATTTAGATTTCTTGGTGCGTCCATCCCACTCATCAAAACCATTCTTCAACCATTTAATTGAAGAAAAATGCTTTTTTTGTAAAAATCTGGCAGCACGTAAAGTAACTGATAAAGAGTCGGAGTACAAATAAACAGGTAAATCTGCTCTCAATTCAGTATATTGGTATTTAAGCATTGTGTAAGGCAAGTTTCTGGCTCCATCAATATGTTTTCGTTTAAAAGGAGCTTTTTCACGTAAATCTACCACTTGCGCTTTACGCATTCCTTTATTAAATTCTTCGTTGGTTAAATCTCCATTACCTAAGCGTTTAGTTTGTATTTTATTCCATAGCCAAACTGCCACAAAAGCTAATATGATAACAATTAAAACTACGTCTAGAATAAGTAAAAAAGATGACATAAGTTGTATTTCTCCCACTAAAATTTTAAAAACTGCTGCACATAAACAATCTAATATTTATGCTTATCTTTATTGTGGCGCTCTTCATACTCATATTCACGTCGCAATATTAATTTAGCGACTAAATAATCATGCTGGTCAATTAAGTGTGAATGATTAATGTTGTCAAGTTCAAGTGCCATCAACTCAATGTCCCAGATTCTTTTGCCGATATGAACAAAAATACCATATTTTTCAAGAAGTTGCTGCACATCATACAAAGTTTTCATTATAAATTGATTACCATGCCCATCCTGACAGTTGCTACACAATAAATAATTAGTAAACAAAGAGCGATAACACGTTTTTTAACTGAGTATTGCCTTAACGTTTTTTCACCCAGGATTATTGCAACTAAAAATCCCATAGCGAATCCGCCAATGTGACCAGGTATATCAATATTAGGTGCAAACAAATCAATTACTATATTGATTAAAGCCAGCCAAAATGATTGTTTTCCAAGGTAAACCAATATAGGGTTGGCCCGATTTTGCAAAGCAATTGCCGTCATAGCACCAAATAATCCAAATAAGGCAGTCGAAGCGCCAGCACTAATAGCATTATCACTGCCCCAGGCTAAGCTTAATAAGTTCCCACCTATACCAGAAAGAAGATATATTATTAAAAAGCGCCAATGACCAATAATGGTTTCCATATACATCCCAAGGTAATAGATCATGACCGCGTTAGAAACCAGATGCATAATTCCCATATGCAAAAATTGGGCCGTAAACAGACGCCACCACTGATTGCCTATGACAACGGCATCATTCTTCATGGCTCCCATTTTCATGAGGACATAAATATTTTCTGAACCACCTATGGCCGTTTCAATTAAAAATACTAGTAAAAGGACAGCTAATATACTGACGGTTATGTAACAACTTTTCAGGTTTTGTCGCTGATTCATTATAGCCTCAATTAATTCGTTAGAATGGATTCCGGAGTAATAATTGTTTGAATAGCTATATCGGTCGCTTCCACTTTCCAGGAGGCTGTCTTAAAAATCATCTGGGAATTGGCCAAAGCTACCGTTTTAGAATTAGGATGCTTTGACAAAAAACGGTCATAGTAACCTCCACCAAATCCCAAACGTTGATGTGAATCCAATGCAAAGGCTAGTCCAGGAACAATAATCAAATCTAAATCATTGTTGATTTGAGCATTCGGCTCATTTACTTCTTCAACACCAAATTTTGACTTTGTTAATTTCGTCATATAACTATAATAGATAAAATCTTGAGTACGTTCAGCATTATCATTTGCACGTGCTAAGTAAACATCTTTACCTTGATCCCATAACTGAGCAATCAAACCTGAAGTGTCAACTTCATAACTCAAGGAAGAGGTTATGCCAATGCTTTGACAATTACTAATGATCTCAGAATTCATAATACTTTTAAGCAAAACCTGATCTTCAGCATCTTTTTCTGCCGATTCAGCAAATTCGCTCAACTTTTCAATTTGTTGTTGTCTTATTTCTTTTTTTGTCATGATTCTTCCATATAAAAAATAGCAGGAGCATAGGCTCCTACTATATTAGTTTATTACTTAGTTTCACGATGAAGAGTAGTATGTCTTTCTACTGGGCAATACTTCTTCAAACTTAAACGTTCCGGATGCTTACGCTTGTTTTTCTTAGATAAGTAACTTCTATCGCCACATTCGGTGCATTCCAAAATGATGTTATCTGCCATTTCTTTCACCACCTACGCTTTTATTCTGACTGTATTATCTTAGCATTTTTCTATTATTATTACCAGTAATATTAACAAAATTCTATTTTTTATGTAATTTAAAGTAGTCCTGGACCATCGCTTTAGTCATTTGTAATGTATAAGACCCTTCCAATTTGGGATCCAGCCCGGGAAAAATCACAGCTGTAGCAATTTCAGGGTTATTTGACGGTGCATAACCAACAAAAGTAGCATTGACTAGTTCTGGTGGATTTTTCTGATTAGGATTATCAGGATCGTAATAAAATGTTTGGGCTGTTCCCGTTTTTCCCGAAATAGATGGTTTTACTTTTTTCAGTTTATGAGCGGTACCCCAAGAATTTGTACCATGAACAACACGCCAGAAGCCCTGCCTGATGATGTTAAGCTCATCTTGAGTCCAAGGTATGCGTAATTGTACCTGCGGTTTTTTGTTATAGTCAATATAAACTTTTTTGCCATTATTTGCGGTTCTACCAACCGACTGCACCACATAAGGCTGCATGCGATAGCCCCCATTGGCTATCGTTGAAACATATTGTGCCATTTGGATAAGTGTATAAGCATCATAGTTACCATATGATAAGTCAAGTACAGAACCTGAAAGAACTAATCCCTGATCGTTGAAAGATCTACCTTGAATACCTGATATTTCCCCTGGTAAATCAATTCCAGTCTTTTGACCCAAACCAAACATATTAAAATTATGGCGCAAAGTTTCAAAGGCTGTTTGAGGCATAGTAATCTTTATTTTAGGAACATAAGATGCATTAACCCATTTCATTGCCAAATACATCATGTAAATATTACTGGAAACTTCTAGGGCAGTTTCAGCGTCTAAAGCGCTAAAAGTACCAATTGGATATACTGACTTTTTGACCGGCGTACTAGGTAAATAAACAGGGGTATCAGGCATTACATTATTGGTAGGAGTAATTACTTTATTTATTAATCCGCCACTTACCATTGCGCCTTTAACTGCCGAACCCATGACAAACGATTGATTAATAACGCCTAGTGCATTATTGGTAGTTTTATTTTTCTTAGGGTCACGACTGATTCCCGCCATAGCCAAAATTGCGCCAGTTTTAGGATTCATAGCAATGGCATATGCGCCATTTGAATAGTGAGCGGCACCTGACCCAATGGCAGAAGCATAGATTTTTTCTAATGAACTTTGAACCTGTTTTTGATATTGAGCATCAAGGGTCAAAACTAAACTTGCCCCAGCCTGCCCGGAATAAACCGCTTTTGACTGTTCAATATCTCCTGAATTCTTAGTCCAAACTTTGCTGGTTGATTTAGTTCCTTTAAGTAGGGGTTCATATTTTTCTTCCAAATACGATGTGCCTACCCGATCATTGCGCGAATAACCATTTGTTAAGTAATATTGTAAGTTATCACTAGGCAAGCCGGCTTTTTCTGTTGATACAGAACCAATAATACTGCGAATAGACGAACCATTAGGATAAGATCTTTGCCAGTCAGTTCCAATACCCACACCAGGAAGCTCTGAAAGGTGCTCACCCACTTCAGCAATTTCTTTATCTGTTAAATGATTATTTTTAATATAGATTGTAGAAAGAGTATAAGCACCAGAAATTTTATTATAAATTAATGCCGCTGTTTTCTCACGTGCATTCAGCTTAATGTGTTCTGCACTAACCTGTTCTTGGATTTTTTGATTAATTAAATTGTCATCCTGAGTAGCTCTGACGGATTTAGGAACTTTGGCAGATTCTTTTGCACTATTTTCCTTATTTGCCAAATAATAATCAATTACTTGTTGTTCAGTCGGCTGCTCATCCTTGATAGAAATATAATGACTAAGAGAGTTGGAAATTGCATAGATATCCTCAGTTGTAGTTGAAACGCTTTTGGTATACGTAATGGCATTTTTAGCCTTATTTCCTACCAGTACACGGCCTTTATTGTCATACATAACACCGCGGGGAACTTGACTGGAAACTATAGCCGAATTAGATTTTTGTACTTCAGCTTTAAAGCGTGAGCCATAACCTATTTGTAAATAAGCCAGCTGTCCAATCAAAGCCGCAAAAAGAACAAAAATGATACCCAAAATTATCTTCATTCTGATTGGAGTAGAAGCTTGCTTTTTGGCATTATTATTTTTAGTTTTCAGTTTTTTCTTGAAAAAATTCACTTAGCCTCAACCTCACTAAACTAGTGTAATTTTAACAAAAACTAGAGTACAAATCTATTGAGATGGTAACGTTTTGGAAAAACTTTAAGATAGGATACTTATTGACCAGAAAAGCCAAAACTGCACACAAATACTTTTTCGAAAGATCTTCAGTATTTTTTCTAAATGTAATAAAATAAAAGTGGGATAAAATATAGAAAGAAGATCAAACTATGACACTTAAATATCTTATTGGAGTTGATGCTGGAGGAACGCACACTACAGCAATAGCTTATGACTTAAAGGGGCAAAAACTGGCAGAGGCTCAAGCCGGTCCTGGACAAGTAAATACAGACTATAATAATGCCATTACTAACATCACAAAAGCAATCAACGAATTAGTTGATGAAATTGATGGAGATTGTCAACGGATTCTCTGTGGAATGGCTGGTTTATCAGTTATCGGTCACGCGCCAGAAGTAGCCGCTGAAATCTCTGCCAAGGTTGATAACCTGCCAACCAGAGCAGTTACCGACTCTCTCCTGGCTCTTTATAATGGCCTTGAAGGAGAAGATGGTGGTCTGGTTATTGCTGGTACCGGTTCCGTTTTCAATGGCTTACAGCATGGCAGCATTATCACCACTGGTGGCTATGGTTCCATTTTAGGTGATGAAGGCTCAGGCTATGCTATCTCACTAAGTGCTTTAAAATCTGCTTTACTTAGTTGGGATAAACGAGAAGACAACGAATTAATTGGCATGTTTAATAAACTGTTTAAAGTCGATAATTTAAATGATGCTACTGCCAAGTTTTATAAAACCAGCAATTCTGATTTTGCCTCAATGGCTGTGAGCGTGGCACAATTAGCTGATAAAGGTGATCCTTTTGCTTCAGCTGTAATAAAAGAGCAGGCTGAATTACTTGCAAGAGATATTACAATCGGAATGGACCGGTATGAAGAGCCTAAGCCAATGAAAATTGCGCTGACTGGTTCTGTACTAGCCAATAACCAAATGTTGCGTAACTTCTTAGAAGACAAAGTTCATGAAAAATATCCACAAGCCCAATTTTCAATTTCTAACGGTGAAAATGCTCGTGGTGTTATCTTTGATAAAAGCAAGGACTACCGCTACTTTACTAGTCATTAAATTTAAAAATAAAAAAGACCGGACAGTTACCGCTTCTCTTGTGGAAGGCTAACTGTTCTGGTCTTTTTGTTTTTATAAGCCTTAGCTAAAATAACTCTGTCAAACTAGTTATTTTTCTTCAACTTTATTGATTACTACATCAAATTTGCCACCAGGTGTTGAAATAGTTACTGTTTCACCTTTTTTCTTACCCAAAATTGCTTGTGCAATTGGTGAATCATTAGAAATCTTACCATTCATTGGATCAGATTCGTCACTACCAACAATTGTATATGTCTCCGGTTCATCTTCACCAACTTCAGTATAGGTAACAGTTTTACCTACAGCAACTTCATCAGGATCACTGGCATTAGCATCTACAACATGAGCGTACTTAAGCATGTCTTCAACAACGCTAATGCGGTCTTCAAGATGGCTTTGCTCGTCTTTGGCTGCATCATATTCCGAGTTTTCGGATAAATCGCCATAAGAACGGGCAACCTTGATTCTTTCAATTACTTCTGGCCGCTTTACTACTTTTAAATTTTTTAATTCTGCTTCAAGTTTTTCTTTACCTTCAGCAGTCATCGGATATGATTTTTCAGGCATAAAACTTTCTACTCCTTAAAGTTAAAATTCTTTTTGCACTGGTCTATGATATTCACTTAAACGTTTAATGTCAATAATTAACGTATTTCTACTTTAAGTTGTTTTTCGAGGCTAGCATCAATAGAATTCATTGCTTTATTAACGATTTCATCAGTTAATGTGTCATTTTCATTGAGAAATGTTAAACGATAAGCAAAGCTCTTTTTATCTTCAGCAATGTGAGAACCGCGATAGACATCAATAATACGGAGGTTATAGAGATATTTTCCACCATTTGCTTTAATAACATCCTCAACAGCTTGATTAGTTACATCTTTATCTACTAAAATTGACAGATCGCGTTCAACTGCAGGAAACTTAGGAGCGCTTTGAGCAGTAGTCTGCGGATTAAGAATTAACGGAATAATCTCATCAAGATTCAATTCGTAGCCGTAAATTTCGCTATCTTTCATTGCCTTATTAGATTGGGTCACTGGACGATCCAGCATACCAATCATGCCCACATATTTGTTTTTAATGTAAATGCCGGCTGTTCTAGTAGGATGCATGTACATGATTACTTCAGCCCGGTATTCAACATCATTCAAATTAATTCCCAGAGCTAAGAACAGATTAGTCAATTGACCTTTAACATAAAAGAAATCAATTTTTTCATTATCATTCTGCCAGTTTTCAAAATAAACGTTACCGCTATACAGTGCAGCTAAATGTTCATGCTCATTATATTTGTTATTTTCAAAATCATAGACACGTCCTTGTTCAAAAATTGCTAACTGATTTTGCTTACGTGCCATATTGTAGCTCGCGGCATCGACCAAACCCGTCATTAAGTTTTGTCTTAAAGTTGAACGATTGGAATTTAAAGGCATTTGGACTTCAACGGGCTTTTTAGGTTCCTTGGAAAAGCCAATTGCTTTTTCAAGCGAGGTTAATGAATAGGAAATAGCTTCAATTAAGCCTTGACCTTGAACTACATTTTTAATACGTCTAATAGTTTCTTCTTCTTTAGAATAGCCGCCATGTATTTCTGCTAGGACCGGTTGGGTAGACTTAATATTATCATAGCCGTATAAACGTCCTACTTCCTCAACCAGATCAGCAGGAATAGCAATATCCCAGCGCCTTGCGGGTACATCGACAACTAAATTGTCACCGTTAATTTCAATTTTAAAATTCAAACGGGCAAAAATGGCAGCAATTTCTGCAGAGGAGATCTCAGTACCCAACACTTTATTGATATAGGAGATTGTTGTAGTAATTTTTGTTGGTTGACGTTTTTCAGAACTGCCTGTAATGACGCCTTCATTAATTGTTCCAGAAGCATCATTGCGTAAAAGAAGCGCAGCCATATCTAACGCCCTGGTAGTGGCATCCCAATTAACGCCTTTTTCATAACGACTAGAGGCTTCTGTTCTATTGGCATGGCGCAGAGCGGCTTTCCTAATTAAAGTAGGATCAAAAATAGCAGATTCTAACAATACATCTGTAGTGTCTGGTTCAATTTCTGAATTAAGACCTCCCATTACACCTGCCATCATCACCACATCTTCACCATTGGTGATGACAATGTCGTCAGGATCAAGATCAACTTCTTTGTTATTTAACAAAGTTAGTTTTTCATCTTTATTAGCTTTTCTAACTACTAGTTTGTTTGTTTTAAAAGCGCGCTCATCATAACTATGCATCGGTTGACCGGTTAAAAGCATAATATAGTTGGTCACATCAACCACATTGTTAATAGGTCTTATTCCCGCATTCCAAAGTCGTCTTTGGAGCCATAGAGGGCTGTCAGCAATTTTGACATTACTAATTTTGCGCAAGTAATATTTGGGTGCAAGCTGGGAATCAACATCGACAGTAAAATCGTTGGTCCAATTTGGGCCATCTTCTTTAACAACTACGTCTTCAACTTTAACCGGTACATCAGTGATGGCGCCAACTTCATACGCCGATCCTTCCATTGACAATGTGTCCGCACGGTTAGGAGTAATGTCAAAGTCAAAAATATAGTCATCCATTCCCAGTAGTTCAAAAGCTGAATCTCCGGGTTTTATTTCTGCATCCTGAGGAAAAACATAGATACCATCCGTGTACTTTTCTGGTACCAAATTATCTGGAAAACCTATTTCTTGTAAGCCGCAAATCATACCGTTTGATTCATTGCCCCGCAATTTGGTTTTCTTGATTTTAACATTATCGGCAATTCTAGCTCCCGGTAAAGCTACCACAACGTCTTCTCCGGCAGCCACATTAGGAGCTCCGCAAACAATTTGGTATGGTTCTGCTTCTCCTACATCAACGTGAGTTAAATTTAAGTGCGTACCAGAAATTGGTTTGCAGTCAATAATATGACCCACTACCAACTTCTTCATACCATCTTCAGGGTGTTTAACTTCTGCTACTTCAACACCTGTCCGAGTTATTTTTTCAGCCAAATCATTAGGATCCTGGTCCAACTTAATAAAATCCTTTAGCCAATTGTATGAAACTAGCATTATCTTTCCTCCCTACTGAACTGTTCCAAGAAGCGGACATCATTTGTGTAAAAATCACGAATGTCATCAATACCATATTTAAGAATAGCGAAACGATCCAATCCTACACCAAAAGCAAAACCGCCATATACATTGGAATCAATTCCAGCATTTTCTATCACATTAGGGTGAACCATTCCGGCACCTAAAACTTCAATCCAACCTGTATATTTACAAATTGAACAGCCTTTGCCATTGCAATTGAAGCAGGAAACGTCCATTTCTACAGAAGGTTCAGTAAAAGGAAAGTAACTAGGACGAAGGCGGGTTTCGCGATCTTGACCAAAAACATGCTTGGCCATTAGTTCTAGAGTTCCCTTTAAGTCCCCCATCGTAATGTTCTTATCAACTACTAAGCCTTCCATCTGCATAAACTGATGGGAGTGAGTGGCATCATCATCATCGCGACGATACACTTTACCGGGCCCCACCATTTTTAAAGGACCTTTAGCAAAATCATGTTTTTCCAGAACTCGTGCCTGATCACCTGAAGTTTGTGAACGCAATAAGTTATCAGAATCAATGTAGAAAGTTTCCTGCATGTCCCTTGCCGGATGGTCTTTAGGCAAGTTCATCATTTCAAAGCAGTAGTGGTCAGTTTCAATTTCTGGTCCCTGCACAACTTCATAACCCATACCAATAAAGTATTTTTCCAGGTCATCCAAAATAATATTAATTGGGTGCTTAGTACCAAGGTGCATTTCCCGTCCGGGTAACGTAACATCTATTTTTTCTTTGTTTAACTGCTCTTCAACTAATGCCTCAACTATCTCTGTTTTGGCGTCATCCAGCTTGCTGTTAAAAAGATCACGTAATTTATTAACACGCTGTCCTACTTCACGTCTATCACTGGGATCAATATCTTTCATTGAATGGAGGATTTCAGTTAATTCACTTTTGCGACCAGTTAATTTAACGCGAACATCATTTAACATTTCCTCGTTCTTAGCCTTATCGATCTCTACCAGACCTTTTTCACGCAGCTCTTTTAACCTGTCAAACAAGTCCATAAAAATTTTCCTTTCAAATCAAACAAAAAAGCTTCATCCCAAAAGGGACGAAGCTTCGCGGTACCACCCTAGTTTGGACAACAAAAATGTCCACACTTTCAATTTCGCTAACGGTGAATACCGGAATGGATTAGATTCTACTAGTAAGATGAAATTCACAGTTCCGTTTAAACTTTTCTTTCAGCTCAATAAAAAAGTTTCTCTGACTAAATGATTGCTGCTACTAGTCTTACTCTTTGTAATTAGTTAATAGAATATAACTTTTTGGAAAAACATGCAAGCGAATATGCGAAATTAAACCCATTTATCAGCCCAACCATGAATCTGATCGAAAACGGGTTTTAATTCAGCCCCTTTTTTGGTCAGACTATAAGAGATAATCTTTGTTTTGCTATCAACGGAGCGATTAACAATATTTTCCTTTTCCAGCTCCTTCAGTCTTTCAACCAAAACACGATCAGAGCAAGGCAATACACATTGAGCCAAGTCTTTAAAGCGCATATAATCACCAGCACATAAAGAACTAATGATTAGTCCATTCCACTTTTTGCCAATAATTTTGAATGCGTTAATAAAATGTTCGCAGTATTCGTAATTAGGAGCACCACAATCCGCACAGCGTTTGTCCTTAATACCTTGAGTCATGATATCGTCCTCCCACAAGAAAGCTTAACTTTGTCTTTTATTATATTAAATATACTTACTAAAAACAAGTGTTAGCAGTTAAGCAAAATAATAGATTATAATACCCGCAGCTACGGCTGCATTTAAAGATTCAGCTTTGCCCTTAATAGGAATATATAACTTTTCATCACTCATTTCTGCTATTTCTGAAGTAACACCATGAGCTTCGTTGCCAATAACCAAACCTAATTGGGGCACCTTATTAAACTGAGACAATTGCTTAGCATTTTTATCCAGCATACTAGAATATACAGGTATCGAATTATCTTGCATTTCTTTAATAACCTCTGTTAGATCCTGCATAATCAATTTAACATGAAACTGACTTCCTTGCATTGCCCTTTGAGTTTTAGGATTGTAGATATCAACACTAGCAGGAGAAAAAACAACACCATCAAAGCCAGCAGCATCTGCCGTCCTGATAATGGTACCTACATTACCAGGATCAGCCAAATGGTCTAAAAGAACCCACTTGCCAAAATTAACCTGATAGTCATGAGGTTGGGTAATTTTTAAGACCATAAAAATATCCTGCGAATTTTTGGTACTAGAAAGGTGATGAGCAATAGCCGAATTTATGATAAAAGTTTTCTTACTGGTTATTACTTCAGGAAAATTTTCTTTAATTTTAGTGATTGCCGCAGCACTTCCTAGCAGATAAAGGTATTTTTCTCCTGCTTTGAGTGCTTCTTCAATTAGGTGAAAACCTTCAATTAAGTATAAATTGTTTTTCTGGCGATACTTTTTTTGTTTTAATTTAGATAAATCTTTTATTAAATTATTGTTTACCGAACTTATTTGTTCTAGCATCTGGAAATCTTCTTTCGTTTTTATCAATATATTTTTTTAATTTGAAGCTGCTAAAATGTTAAAATCAAGGAAGCAGTATAGGAAGGATTATTATGGGATTTTTTAACAAACATAAAATTAAAAGAGAAAGCAATCCGACCAATGAAGAAAGAGAAACCTGGCAATTAACTATCTCAGGCATCGTTCAAGGAGTTGGCTTTCGCTGGAGCGTTTTAAACCTTGCTAAAAAGATGGGATTAGATGGAAACGTGCGTAATAACAGCGATGAAACAGTCACAATTACTTTACAAGCTGAACTAGACAGAGTCAATCAGTTTTGCTCTGAATTACCCAAAAATATTTCGCAATTTGCCCGAATTTCAACTATCAAGAAAGAAAAACTGATAAAAGTGGGCAAAATAACTGGTTTTCATGTATTATATTAGTTATTGGCAAAAAAATAATAATTGGGTGAGTTGAATGAAAAAATTTCGTAAATATATCGGATTAATTGCTATTTGTTTGGCAGTCATGCTAATTGTCACTGCTTGTGCACAGAGTGGCGGAGCTAATAAGCCACCGACGGGCTTTATATATGGGTCGATTTATAAGTTTATTGGCAAGCCTATGCAAAATATCATGCTCTACTTTTCCAATATCATAGGTGGAGCAAATGGAGCTGGCTGGGCTATTATCTTGATGACCCTTGTAGTTAGAATGATTCTTTTGCCTCTAATGCTTAATCAACAAAAGAAATCAACTACACAACAAGAGAAAATGTCTCGTTTACAACCGCAGATGAAATTAATTCAGGATACTATGAAACGTAAGGATCTGAATCAGGATCAACAAATGACCTTGGCAGGTTGGCAGCGAGAACTCTACTCTAAAAACCATTTATCTCTGACAGGTGGGATGGGTTGTTTGCCACTGATTATCCAGTTCCCTATTATGATTGGTATTTATGATGCTGTAATGTATTCCAAGAGCTTGGCTAGTTCGTCATTTTTCGGTATCTCCTTAAGTAGCAGATCAATTTCAGTCACGATTTTTGCTACAATTTTTGCTTTTGCACAAGGATATCTTTCATTGGTGGGAATTCCCCAAGAACAAAAGAAGCAGATGCAGTCAATGATGCTCATGAACCCTATTATGACACTCTTTATCTGTCTTTCCGTTTCAGGTTCCGTTGCCCTCTATTGGGCTGCCGGCAACTTTTTCTCTATTATTCAGCAATTGCTGGTAGCATATATCATCACGCCAAAAGTTAAAAAAGAAGTAGATGAAGAATTAAAGCGGGAACCTATTACTGAAGTAGTGACTAAAGAAAAAGTTAATGAATTGCTTAATTCACAAGTAAGTTCTCCAGTGCAAACTGAAGAAACCAAAGAATTGCATGAATCCTTACGTAATCGTAACAAAGGTAAGCAACAAAAACGACCTTAACTGATAAATAGCAAAAAAGACCTGTAGATGTCATGGTATGTTTGTAACTCGACAAGCATTATAACAGACTTACAGGTCTTTTTTATTTATTTTATTTTTTACTTTTTTCCGCTTCTTCGCGCTTGCGCAGCCTTTCAGCCTGAGATTTCGAAAGAGCCGGGAAGTCCATCATAAACTGACTACCCTGTCCCTCAACAGAATCGACGCTAATTTTACCGTGATAACTAGTAACTAATTTTTGAGCAATTGATAAACCTAAGCCATTACCGCCTTTTTCTCTGGTTCTAGCTTTATCTACTCTATAAAAGCGGTTAAAGATTTTACTTTGTTCTTTTTTGGAAATTCCTTCGCCATAGTCTTGCACTATAATATGAACTTCATCCTGTGACAAGCCAGCCGACACATTCATTTCTTTACGATCCGTAGAATATTTAACACCGTTGTCAATTAATATGACAAGGAGTTGTTCCAAGTGGCCCTGGTAAATCTGAATTTCTGTATCTTGAGGCAGATCATCCATATCTAACCTGATAGTAAAATCCTTGTGTACCAAAGACATATCACCAACCACTCGTTTTAACACCTCTGAAACCTTGGTAACTGCGTTAGGATACTGAACATTAATCTGCTCCGCACGAGTTAAATCCAGCATTTCCTGGATAAGATGCTGCATTCTTTTGGCTTCCTGCAGAGAAGCGTCGATAGATTCTGCTAAAATTTGGGGATCATCTTTACCCCAACGCTTCAGCATATTTAGATGTCCTTCAATAACAGCAACAGGTGTGCGTAATTCGTGAGAAACATCTCCCACAAACTCTTTTTGTTGATCAATATAGCGTTGCATACGATCAAGCATCTGGTTGAATGAAACTGCCAGTTCCTGCAATTCATCATGACGGTGAAAATCCCTGATCCTGGCAGTACTATTAGGATCATCATTTACTTCCAAAGCAACATGAGACATTTCCTTAATGGGCTTAACAATATCGCGCACTATTATATAAGCAACTAAAGTGAACAATATAACAGCTATCAACGAAATACGTACCATCCACTTTAACAAGTCCTTCATCAGACCGTTATAGTATGACATTTTATTTTCAACAATAATATAGCCTGTAACTTTACCGGATTTAGCTGATCTCACTTTTTGATAAGTTAGTAGTTCCTGTTTGCGACTTTTAGTGACACGTGACATTTTATAATCATCCCGAAACTTTTTAAAAGTCGGGATTTTACCGCCATTATCAAAAACATCTTCTCCGTGTAAATTATAAACTACTACATTTAAATCAGGATTAGTTAATGAAGATAATAGGTCATCATTGAAAGCTCTATTGCCCTGTTGGTCAGATCTAATTGGCGGATTACCTCTCATTACTTCTCTAGCTGACGGTGTGAGGGCAAAAGAAACATTAGCAATCTGCAATTCAGTTGGAATCCGTGTCAAACTACTATTAAGTTTAGATATCATTTCATTTGAGGTCTGCTTTTGCTGAACCATGGATTGCTGGCCCACAAATGAATATATTATCACAGAAAATACAACAAAAGAGACCATAATTGTCAAAGCCACGACAGTTACCCATCTCACAACAAGAGATGAGTGTTTGGTCTCCTTTTTGTTTTTGTTTTTATTCCTTTTCATCGTCCTCATCTCTTACCATGTATCCAGTTCCCCGAACTGTTTTGATATATGATTGCTTACCGGGAACGTCAATTTTATTGCGCAAATAACGCACATAAACTTCTACCACATTAGTTTCAATGTTTGAACCGGGACCCCAAATCTTAGCGAGCAGTTGGTCACGGCTGACAACATTATTCTTATTCTTAATCAAAGTCATTAACAAGTTATATTCACGCTTAGTCAGATCAACTGCTTTGCCATCACCACGGCGAACAATTCTATTTGCGGTCTCAATTGTAAGATCTTTAAACTTTACAACCTTTTTCTCTATTGAATCGTCCGAAGCATCTTTTTCGATTTTTACTCGGCGTAAAACTGCACGCAGACGAGCTAAAAGCTCTTCAATCGCAAATGGCTTAACAATATAATCATCAGCACCATGATCAAGACCCGAAACGCGATCAATGACGGAATCACGGGCGGTCATCATTATGATAGGAGTACTTTTGACTTGACGCACTCTGCGAGCTATTTCCAAGCCATTCAGGTCAGGCAGCATCAAGTCTAACAAAATCGCATCAAAGTCTTCTTTTAACGCTAAGTCCAAAGCTTTGCGTCCGTTGCCTTCAACAACTGTGTCATACTTTTCGTGTTTTAGTTCCAGCTCAACGAAACGTGCCAAATTCTTTTCATCTTCAACAATTAAGATTCTTGCCATTTTTATTCATCCTTTTTAAAATTTAATTTTGATTAATTTAATTTATATTGTTATTAACAAGTAAAGCATACTTTAAAAGTGCTTTTAAAACAAGATTAAAAACCAGCATTTTGCTAATACTGATTTTTTAACTAATTTAATTATCATTATTTCCGTTATGAATCTTTTCATTATTTTCTTTAAAAAGATCTTTTAATTTAGCAAAAGCAGGATTGATTTGATCATCTTTCTTTTTATTAAAATCTTTTTCCGAAATGACTCTCCAACCTTTTCCTTCAGGATAAATGCCCTGTTCTTGCTCATTGGTAGTTAAAATTGTTGTTGGGATATTTAGTAAAATGTTATCCTCAATTGCTTTTTGCAGATCAATAACTTCGTGCTCGACTTTGACAATCGGAATATGACTCTCATCAATCTCTTCTTTAGCTATCTCAACATCTGTATAATTTTCACTAAAATGAAAATCTTCTTTAAACTTAACAGGATCTAAGCTGCGACTGGATGGTACTATAAGATCTGCTTGTACCTGAAAATTGCCAGTGACAAATGGTTGATTATAAAATAAATCTCCTGTCACTAAAACTCTATCAACTTGATAGACTAAACCATGACTTCGCTTAATGAAATCATCTGCTACCTGCAAATCGCATTCAATATGAGTTACAGGTTCCTTACTATATTTGATCTGCGAATAATTCAGTTTTAACATTTAGACCTCCAATGGACGACGGCCAAAGTTTTGATCCACTTGCAGCAGTTGTTCAAAAAAGCGGTCAACTCGAAGTTGCAGCCTCATTGAGCCACTTTGAGTATTTTTTTGATCAACTTTAGAAATGATATCTGCAGGGGTTTCTTTTCTAATCCGTTTAAGATATTTCCTACCTACTTTACTGTATCCCAATAGCAAAAGTGATTCATGATTAAAACTGTCAATCATATCCTCTTGGGTCACATTCATCAAAGTATATAAACTTAGTCGACGCAAGCGTGAATACGTATACCGTTTCGATTTTACTCTACGTAAAAACTCAGTAAATGTTTGTGCAGTATGTATCTCCTGCTTCATTTTATATTCCAGGCCTTCACTCATCTGATATATATTCTGCAATTCTGAAATTGAAGAGGATTCTAACCTGTATTTTAAAAATGGAAACAGCAGATTCCAATTGGGATATTTTTTTTGTTTAAAAAGTAATTTTACTTCTTTTTTAGGCATCCATTCTTCTAATGTAGAACTAACTTCATTATGCAAAATCATATTGCGAATTGCACTTGCGCTTTGAACTACCTTATTACTTTGTAAAACATCGTCATGACCTGCTCCGATGCGGTTAATTGGATGTAAAACTAGAGGAGTACCTAAATTATGGTTGGCTACTGCATAAGCTAAAGCCAAAATCGCATTAGGTTCACTAACTTCATGACCAACTTCACGTGCTACCATCTGATTATATTGAGTTGAATAAGTCTGACTGTAATCATTAAAGTCCATGTGACTTTGAGGAATTTCCGCAATTTTACTACCCAAATAAGCATAATTTTGAGTAGCATCTTCAACTCCAAAAATTAAATCAGTAACGCCCACTTTTACCAATTGGTCGATGCTGCCGAGTGCAAATAAATCTGCAGGCTCAACTGAAGTGGAAAATGGCAGTTCAAATACCAAGTCAGCGCCACTAGCAAGTGCTGTCTGGGCGCGAGTCCACTTATCCATTATTGCCATTTCGCCGCGTTGAACGTAATTTCCAGACATGACGACAATGATCGGGTCTTTGCTTCCAGCTATATAACGAGCCTGATTCATTAAGAATTCATGCCCACTGTGAAAGGGATTATATTCTGCAATGATCCCAACTACACTCATGGTTAGCTAATCTTCCTTTAATTCTAATTTTTTACCATTGACCCATAATTTTTCAACATTATAAAAATCACGAGCATCTTCAGTAAAAACATTTACGACAACATCGCCCAAGTCAAGTAAAAGCCAGTTGGATTCACTCGTACCTTCAACACGGTAATCATAATAATTATGTTTGTGAGCTTCGTCAATAATTGCATTGGCTATTGCGTGCAACTGTCTGTTTGAGCCCGCACTAGTAACTACGTAATAATCTGCTAAAATACTATGTCCTTGCATATCGTAAGCTACTGTATCTTCTCCATGACGGTCGCTAATTGCTTTTAAAGTAAAAGTCAATAATTCTTTGCTAGTCATTTTTCTCCTTATTCATTAATACCCCAAACGTTATATGCGTCTAAAGTACGGGGATAGATTTTATTTCTTTTATCAATTAAAAATTTAAGAGTGTGTGCTAACTGGTAGCCAACTCCCTGGTTAATATTAGCATAAGTTATTTTACGCGCTTCTTCAACACCTGGAAATGATCTGCCTGGTTCAATATAATCAGCCATGAACACAATTTTATCTAAAGTTGTCATTTCAACGTCAGCAGTAGTATGTTTGCGGACTGCAGTTAGTATTTCCGGATCATTAATCTTTAAATCTCTTTGGATAAAATAGGTACCGACAATACCGTGCCAAATGCTCCGATTCCAATTTAACAGTTCCTGATCGAAGCCTTGTGTTTTAATCACTTCACGATATTCATCAACTGCAACTTGTTTAGCATAATCATGAATAAACCCGGCTAAAGCTGCCTTATCTACATCATAGTGGTTAAGCTCGGCCAATTTACGTGCAGTTTTACTGACTCCTATACAGTGTTCAAAGCGGTCAGCAGTCATATTGCTCTTTTCCTTAGCAATAATTTCAGAACTTGATAAAGAAGAATATGTTTTCTTAAATACTAAATCAGTCATGATATAAACCCTTTTTATGAATATAATTTCTAACTGTATCAGGTACCAGATATCTGATTGAACCTCCAATTGCAATCGTTTGTCTAATCAAAGTCGAACTAATATCTATAGCTGGAGAATCAACCCAAATCATCGGCAATTTTGCTTTCTGAGGATAACCAGCCCTTTGAACACCCACTAAGGTTGCTAATTGAGCCAACTTTGTTGGTTCCTTCCATTCACCTAAATTATTGACTTGGTCACTACCCATGATCAAGTAATAATGGTTTTCAGGCTGAGTTTCACGTAAATATCTTAATGTGTCTACAGTATAAGATACTCCTCCACGATATAATTCAAACAGTTTTACCTGAAAACGGGGATTGTCTTGAGTACCTAACTCCAACATATTTGCCCTATCTTGAGCAGAAACACTGGGTTCATTTTTTAGCGGGGGCACATTAGTAGGAATAAACCAAATTTCATCTAAGTGTAATTTAGTCAATACCTGTTCAGCCACTATCAAATGGCCGATATGAATAGGATTAAAAGTTCCACCAAAAATTCCGATCTGGCGACCCTTTTTAGGTGTCAATTTTTCTTCCGCTACAGCCACAGTAGGTGTTTTTTGATAATTTTTTGCAATAGCAATCATTATATCCTCTAAATTAAAGCTCGTCTAATACCCAGTCCGATTTTACCAGGTGTATAAATTTTAACTAAACAATCTGCAGGAACTGTAATAAAACCAATTCCTCCAAAAAGCAAGTCGCTTTTACTACCAGTATGATATTCCTGACCCTTTAAAAGAGGCAGTTTATCACTTTTGGCAGGTGGACTAAGTAATTCACCAATATGCTTTTCGTAAAAGCTGTCCGCGTTTTCGGTTTTAGTTCTGTGAATATACAATCCGCGTGCTGCATAAACTGTAAAACTTGCTTTTTTTCCTTTTAAATAGTCAACTCTGCCCAGACCAGCCAAAAATAAACTGTTTCCCGGACTAAGCTGAAAAGTAACCGGCTTAAGCTGTTTTTGAGGCGATATTAACTCCAGTTCCTGGGTGTTTAAGTGCGTGGCCAACTGATTCTTAGTCAAAATACCTGGTGTATCAACTAAAAAGTGACCATTCGTTAGCGGAATTGCAATCTTATCAAGCGTGGTCCCGGGAAAACGTGAAGTAGTAATCAAATTTTGAATATCACCCATTTGCTCAATAATAGCATTAAGAAGAGTTGACTTTCCAACATTAGTCGTTCCGACAAAGTAGACATCTTGATCTCGGGAATTATGATCTAGGTAACTTATTAATTCCGGCAAGTTCTTTTTATTTTTAGCACTGACCAAAAAGATTTTTTTAGGGTATAATCCCATCCTATTAGCCTCTTGCCTCATCCAATCTTTAATTTTGCTTTGACGAGAATTCTGGGGAAAGAGATCAAATTTATTGCCCACTAAAATAAAATCATTATTACCTATAAAACGCTTGAGAGCCGAAAGCAAAGAGTTAGTAAAATCAAACAGATCTACCACATTAACGACCAAAGCTTTTTTTTCTGCTAACGAATTCAATAACTTTAAAAAGTCATCATTGTCCGCTTTGACTGGCATAATCTCATTATAATGACGCAAACGAAAGCAACGTTGACAATAAACGTCATTATCCTCATCTTTGCTTTCTCTTGCCTGCTTTAAACGTGCAGCCGGAAGATAACCGGCTTCTTCTACATTATCAGATTGAAGAACAGCACCACAACCAATACATATAATTTGGTCATCCATTTTTGATAGTCTCCTTAAATTTAACGGGATGTGATAAGCCCAAAAGGAAAAAAATAATTTTTTCAAAAAAACGATTAATTCGGGTATTCCATTTATCAGTTTCAATAAGAGGTTTTACTAACACCGATTCTACCCCAGCTAGATTTCCTGCCTGAATATCAGTAATTAACTGATCTCCCACCATCATGACTTGTTCTTTTCTTAAACCCATACTTTTCCTTTTGCGGGTGATCGCAAAAGGCAGTGGTTTTTTGGATTTGGCAACAAAGTCTATATGATAAGGATTCAATACTTTACCCACTCTTTCAGCATTGTTATTAGAAATCACAACAAGCTTAATTTTAGCATGCTCTAACTTCTTATTGAAACTATTCATTTTTTCTGCAGTTTCAAACTCGTTCCAAGCCAAAAGAGTATTATCTAAATCTGAAAAAACAGCTTTGATGCCCATTTTATGCAACTCAGCAGTATTTAAATGATAAATTGTATCAATCGTGTAGCGTGGTCTGAATAACATGCAAAATTCCCTTCATCTATATCCATTGCACTAGTTTAATATACCAAATTATCAGCTGCAAGTGCTAAATTTTGACATAAAAAAACAGCGCCATAAGCGCTATTTTGGTTAATTTAAAGCCTTCTTAGCAGTTTTTGCTAATTTTGCAAAGGTCTTTGAATCGTTATAAGCAATATCAGCTAACATCTTA
>CAMLHK010000009.1 GCA_946479925.1 uncultured Lactobacillus sp.
AAAATAGCTTTTGCAGCTTTAAGATCTTCAGCGAACGCATCAACGAACTTTTCTTTTTCAGCAATAGCAGCTTTACTCAATCGAATTCACCTCCGTTAAATTTTTTTGATAAATTCTATAAGGCCTTAAAAAACTCCATGCCAACAAAGACATGGAGCATTTGAAATCTTCATAATCTTCTGGCCTCGGCGGGATATTGAGGCGTTAGCCACCCGAGTCTTAGGTAGAATTCACTTTATTAACTATAGCAGGGTTACTTTTTAAATGCAAGCAATAATTTTGCTAATAAAAAGGAACTACTGTAATAGTTCCTTTTAAACTTTATTTCTTTTTAGTTTTTTTGCTCTTCTTTGGAGCTTCTTCCTTGATTTCCTTTTCAGAAGAAGTTTCCTTCTCTGAATTGATTAATTCAAACAAATCACCGGAAGACTTGTAAATAACCCAACTTGCTAAGTTAACAATGTGATCACTGATTCGTTCTAACAAACGAATGATGACAAAGTAACTTGCTGAAGCAACAGCAACATTAGGATCTTTTTTGACACCATCAATAATCATTTTTCTGGCCTTACGATAGTCATAGTGAACATCTGCATGACCATCAAGCATTTCACGAGCAGTCTTCTCATCGTCTTGAACATATGCTGTCAATACTTTGATTAACATGGTCCGCACTTGGTGTGTCATTCGTGAAATGATTTCCTCAACATCAGGAATACGAGGATTACCCTTCACTCTAACTGTTTCAACGGCAATACTATTGGCATTCTCACCAATTCGTTCTAAGTCGGTAGTTGCTTTTAAAATACTGATTACCACACGGAAGTCAGTCGCAACTGGCTGTTGCAATGCCATCAGGTCAAGTGCCTTTTTTTCGATTGTAATTGCTTCTTTAGCAACAATCTTATCTTGTTCAATCATTTCTTGAGCCATCTTTTTATTATGATCGACAAAAGAACGCGTACCCTTGTCAATTAATTCATTGACTTGGACTCCCATTTCCATAAATTGTGTATTTAACTTTTTCAGTTCATCCAAAAATATTTCGTGCATGATCCACCTCCAAATTTAGCCAAAACGACCATTAAGATAATTACTAGTTATTTCCTTCTTAGGGGCCAAGAACATTTGCTCGGTTGACCCAGACTCAATCAATTCACCATCCATTAGAAAAGCAACCTGATCAGAAACACGACTTGCTTGTTGCAAGTTGTGCGTAACCATAATGAATGTGTACTTCTTTTTTAAGCCCATCAGAGTTTCTTCAATTTCAGCACTTGAGATTGGATCAAGTGCTGAGGTCGGCTCATCGAGTAAAACTACTTCAGGTCTAACAGCTAACGCACGTGCAATACATATTCGCTGCTGCTGTCCCCCGGAAAACTCCTGGGCATTACGCTGCAAATTATCCTTGGTTTCATCCCAAATCGCCGCTTGCTTTAAGCTTTCTTCAACTCGTTGATCAATTAATTGTTTATCCTTAACTCCTGCAACCCTTAAGCCATAGGCAACATTGTCATAGACTGGAAAGGGAAAAGGTGTAGGTTGTTGGAAAACCATTCCCACTTTTTTACGTAATGCAACTAAATCCAGTTTGGCCCGATAAATATCTTCACCTTCAAGCAAAATCTTACCTGTAATGTTGATATTATCAATGTCATCATTCATCCGGTTCAAGCATCTTAAAAAGGTTGACTTTCCGCATCCCGACGGACCAATCAAAGCAGTTAACTGCTTTTCCGGAAAATCAAGACTGATGCCATGCAACGCCTCAAATTTGCCATAACTTAATTTGACGTTTTGGGCCTCCATAATATTTGTCATATGATCGCTCCTTTAGCCAAAACTACCCTGAATGTACTTTTCAGTAATCTCACCTTGTGGATTAGTAAAAATATTTGTAGTCGTATCATATTCAAGTGCATGCCCCAAATGAAAGAAAGCCGTGTATTCACTGATTCTGGATGCTTGCTGCATATTATGCGTAACCATTACCATCGTGTACTTCTTACGCAATTGCTTTAAAGTATCTTCCAACTTAGCAGTTGAAACTGGATCTAATGCACTTGCTGGCTCATCTAAGAGCAAAATTTCAGGTTTCAGTGCAATTGCCCGCGCTATACACAAACGCTGCTGCTGACCACCAGAAAGGGCTAAGGCACTTTTATCAAGTTTATCTTTAACTTCATCCCATAATGCAGCAGCTCGCAAACTTTCCTCAACAATTTGATCAAGCTTTTGCTTGTCCTGTTGGCCATTAGCCTTTAAAGCATAAGTTATATTTTCTCTAATTGATTTGGGGAACGGGTTAGGCTTTTGAAAGACCATCCCAATCGCTTTGCGCAATTCATAAACATTGATTTTCTGTTGATTTACATCAAGATCATGAAACATAATCTTGCCATCTACACGCGCTACACGATCATTCATGCGGTTCAATGACCGCAAAAAAGTTGATTTTCCTGATCCTGAAGCACCTATTAAGGCAGTAATCGTGTTTTTCTTAAATCCTAGACTTACATCAAATAATTTTTGAATTGTACCGCCATAAAAAACACTTAAGTCCTCAGTGTAAATAGCACAATCTTCATCTTTAAAAGTCTTAATGTAAGTCTTTTGAGTTTGCCAATTTTCCATAGAATTTTCCTTATTTAATTTTAGCAGCGGTCAAGCGATTGTATAACCAATTACCCAACGCACGAGCGCCAAAATTAAAGATAATGACTACAATAACCAATAAGGCAGAAGTAGCAGCTGAAACGACTGTAACATCGGGAATGATTCCTTCAGTATTAACTTTCCAAATATGGACAGCCAAAGTCTCAGCCGGACGCATTACGTTTAAAAAGCTGGTTGGACTGAACATATTCCAATTAGAATAATCAACAGTTGAACCACTTTGTCCAGCAGTATAAATTAAAGCAGCTGCCTCACCAAAAACACGTCCAGCGCTTAGGATGATACCTGTTATAATACCTGGAAGTGCCGCAGGCAAGACGATACCACGGATTGTTTTCCAGTTGGATAAGCCAAGGGCCCAGCCGGCTTCACGCTGAGTTTGTGGCACACCTTTAATTGCTTCTTCAATGTTACTGGTCAAAATTGGTAAATTAAAAAATGTTAAAGCCAACGCACCGGCAATAATTGAAAAGCCAAGGCCAAATTGAACGACAAATAGTAAATAGCCAAAAAGTCCAACAACAATTGAAGGAAGCGAGCTAAGAATTTCTATCGTAGTTCTAATTAATTGGGTCACCCAATTGTCCTTCGCATATTCAGCTAAGTAGATTGCTGCACCCAAAGCAATTGGTAGTGAGATCAATAAAGTTAAAATCAACAAATAAAGTGAATTAAACAGTTGATCTCTTATTCCCCCGCCAGCTTCAAATGAAGAAGAAGCAGAAGTTAAAAAGTGCCATGATAAATGTGGTACACCAGAAATTAAGATGTTTCCAATAATACCAACTAAAAGTAGGATTACGATGCCAACTAACAAATAGATAACGCCAGTAGCGATGCGATCATTTCTCTTTGAATTCATTTTACTACTAACTCTTCTTTCCAATTAAGTGTACCAAGAAGTTGAACACTAATGACATTATTAATAGTAGTAATGCCAAACTCCATAGTGCATTGTTAGGCAGTGTGCCCATAACTGTATTACCCATTTGACTAGTTAATTGACTAGTTAAGGTTGCTGCTGGACTGACCAAGTTGTAAGGCATTAAGACTGCATTACCAATCGCCATCTGAACAGCTAAAGCTTCACCAAAAGCACGTGCCATTCCGAAAATAATCGCTGTCATAATACGTGCTCGAGCAGCTCTCAAAACAACATGGTAAATAGTTTGCCACTGCGTTGCCCCTAAAGCAGCAGAAGATTTACGTAACTCCTTTGGAACTGCCTTAAAAGCATCAACTGTTAGAGAAGTAATTGTCGGTAACACCATAACAAAAAGAATTAAGGTGGCCGTCAAAATACCAAAACCTGTTCCACCAAAGACAGTTCTAACAGCAGGAACAACAACAGTTAAACCCAGGAACCCATATACAACTGATGGAATACCAACCAGTAATTCCATAACTGATTGCAAAAGGTTTGCTTTCTTGCCTGATTCGTATTCAGTCATAAAGAGTGCTACTGCGATTGCAAAAGGAGTAGCAATTAGGGCTGCAAGTAGCGTAACTGCAAAAGAAGTAACAATCATTGCCGCAGCACCAACGTGGTTAGGACCAGCACTTGGATTCCAATCAGTCGAGAACAGAAAATGAAAGATATTAACTTTATCAGTAAAAAAGGTTGCTAAACCATGACTACCAACAAAACCAATAATGGAGATAATCAGAATACCGATTAGTAAAATTGCCAAAGCAGTTAAACCTTTGCCCCAGCGTTCTTGTCTGGTTTCCTTAGAAGGTTTAGTTAACCTCGCAATATCAATACTATGCGGATTAATCCCCTTAATTTTGACGTGAGGAACTTTTTGTTGAGCAATCGCTTGTTCAACAACTTCCTGCAAGTCTTGTTCTTTTTTAGACATACTAATTACCTAATTTCGTAACTTTATTTTCACTATCACGCGAAACTTTCATTTCATGAATACTTAGATAGCCAATCTTAGGTACTAAATCTCTTTGTACCTTTTTACTTAAGACATAGTTAATAAACTTAGCGGTTGCCTTGTTAGGCTTTCCCTTAGTATACATATGTTCATATGACCAAAGTGACCACTTATTAGTGGGTATGTTCTTATTAACTGGTTGAACGTGGTTTATACTGATTTTCTGAATGTTCTCATCATTTGCATACGGAAATGAGATATATGAAATTGTTCCGGGTGTTGAATTAACAATCTTTTTGACTGTTCCATTAGAATCCTGTTCCTGCGAATTGACAGCATCCTTACCATTTAGAATCAAATCTTCAAAAGTAGTTCTGGTACCACTGCCGCGAGAGCGGTTAATCACAATAATCGGCAAGTTTTTACCACCAACTTGTCGCCAATTGGTTATTTTTCCTGTAAAAATGGCAGCTAATTGCTTCTTGGACAAGTTCTTGACACCGACTCCTTTATTGGCAATCGGGACAATTCCAACAATCGCAACAGGATAGTCCTGTAGCTTTTTTTCATCTATTCCCTTTTGGGTTTCAGCAAAAACATCAGACGTTCCTACCTGCACTGCACCCGCTTGAACCTGGCTAAGTCCTGTTCCTGAACCACCGCCTTGAACAACGATATTACTATCAAGATGAGCTAGATGATAATCATTACCAGCTTGCTCAATCAATGGTTGCAAAGCACTGGATCCAACAATCGTAATCTTTTCCTTACTTTGACCGCAACCCACTAAAAACAGCGGCACAACCAAAAGGACTACCAGCAATTTGCTCACATTCTCTTTACGCATTGTATTTTCCTCAATTTGACAATAGGATTATGCTTAGTTTAACAAATATCTTGCAATTGATAAATATTTAAGGTCAAAAAGTCGATAAAAAAAGCAACTCGCGCGTGTGGCAGAGTTGCTTTCCTATTTTCTTCGAATTAATCTTTAATCCAAGTTTAATGGATCAAGCTTGATCCCAGGACCAAAGGTTGCAGCAACTGCAACGCTCTTGATGTATTGGCCCTTAGCAGCTGATGGACGTGCACGTAAAATCACGTCACGTAGAGCATCAAAGTTCTCAATTAATTGTTCATCAGTAAATGATACCTTGCCGATAGCAGTATGAATAGCTGCTTGACGGTCAACACGGTATTCAACTTGACCAGCCTTAACGTTCTTAACGGCTTTTTCGATGTCCATTGTTACAGTACCGGTCTTAGGGTTTGGCATTAAACCTTTAGGTCCAAGCACACGACCCAAACGACCAACTTTAGCCATCATTGTTGGTGTTGCAACAACAACGTCAAAGTCTAAGTAACCGTTTTGAACTTTTTCTACTAAGTCGTCAGAACCAACTTCGTCAGCACCTGCAGCCTTAGCTTGTTCAGCTTGAGCGCCTTCAGCAAAGACAATAACCTTTTGGGTTTTACCAGTACCGTTTGGCAAAACAAGTGAACCACGAATTTGTTGGTCTGCTTGCTTAGGGTCAACGCCTAAGTTGTATGAAACTTCAACTGATGCATCAAAACCAGCATATGAAGTTTCTTTAACTAACTTAATTGCTTCAGCAACTGAATATAATTTCTTTGAATCTACTTTTTTAGCAGCTTCTAAATATTTTTTACCATGCTTTGGCATGTGATTTCCTCCTTAATATGTGGTCAAACGAGCCTCAAACTCTCCCACCTAAATTGTTATAAATAACAGGATTAGTCTTCGACTTCGATACCCATGCTTCTAGCAGTACCTTCGATCATTCGCATAGCAGCTTCAACATCTGCAGCGTTAAGGTCCTTCATCTTTGTTTCAGCGATTTCCTTAACTTGATCCTTAGTTACCTTACCAACTTTCTTGGTGTTAGGTTCACCGGATGCCTTGTCGATCTTAGCAGCTTGCTTCAAAAGAACTGGAGCTGGTGGAGTCTTAGTTATGAATTCGAATGAACGGTCTTCATAAACTGTGATGACTACAGGAATAATCATGCCTTTTTGGTCAGCAGTTCTAGCATTGAAGTCCTTAGTAAAACCAACAATGTTAATCCCAGCTTGACCTAAAGCTGGACCAACTGGGGGAGCGGGTGTTGCAGCACCAGCTGGTATTTGTAATTTAACAACATTTATAACTTTCTTTGCCACGGTCAAAACCTCCTTGATTCCGTGCGTGGTTAAAATGGAAAAGTTACCTACTTTTCCTCCCACAATAATAAAAGTACTTTAATATGGTACCATCGTTTTTTAAAATTTGCAATCTCTCGTAAAAGTTTAGCTAATTTTTTCTACTTGATCGTAGTCAAGCTCGGTTGTAGTTGCACGGCCAAACATATCAACTGAAACAAATAGCTTGTATTTATCAGGTTGAATTTCAGTAATCTTGCCTTCAACACCGTTAAATGCACCATCAATAATAGTGACAGTTTCTCCAACTTCGTAATCAACTTGAGGACGTTTTGCAGGTTCCCCTTGTTGACGCAACAGACGATTAACTTCTTCTTCAAGAAGTGGAGAAGGCTTAGAACCACCACCGTGTGAACCAACAAATCCAGTTACGTTAGGTGTATTTCGAACAACAAACCAACTTTCGTCAGTCATGACCATTTCAACTAAGACGTAACCAGGGAAGATTTTTTCTTCAACTTCTTTTTTCTTGTCGTTGACCTTCTCGATTTTTTCTTGTTCAGGAACCATTACCCGAAAGATATAATCTTGCATCCCCATGCTTTGTGCACGTGATAGCAAGTCAGATCTAACCTTATCTTCGTATCCTGAATAAGTATGAAGCACGTACCATTGCTTCTTTGTTGTTTCAACCATTACAAATTTCTCCTTTTATTTTGGCAAACAAAAAAACCTCCACTCAGAGGTTTTTTCTTTAACTTTATTTATTATATCACGAATAGAATTTCATTTCTATTTACATGAACATTTGTGTTAAAACGCTGAACAAGTAGTCTAACACTCCTAGAAACAAGGCAAATAAAACTGAAGTAGTAATGACTGTTCCAGTATCATGACGGTTTTGCTTAGCTGTTGGCCATGTTACCAAGTGCATCTCGTGTGCTACGCTCTTAAAAAACTTAATCATTCAATTTACCTCGTTTCCTTGTGTAATGTCATTTTGCCACAATGTTTACAAAATTTATTCAATTCAAGCCGCTTCGTGCGATTCTTGCCTGCGGTGATTGAGTAGTTACGCGAGCCGCATACGCTGCAAGCTAATGATGCTTTTTTCACTGCCATAATCTCACTTCCAAACTATTGTATTTTAGCAAAAAATACAGGTATAAGCAATTCATTTAATAATTGCTCTAAAATTCAAGTCAATTTTTCTCTTTAAATAAAAAGCAGCTACTTATAAGCAGCTGTTTTTGGTGGTCAAACAAAAGCGTAACCACCGGGCGTAGAACATTGTAATAGTCGGATTTACTTCTTAAGATTTTCATTTACGAAGGATTCGATTTTATCGTCAGAATAATCAAGGAACGGAAGCATATCTTCTTCCGTCTTCATGGTATCTCTACCATTCTTTTCCATGAAATAGTCCCAAAGAGCATCCCTAACTGGCATGTCTGAATCACTCCAGTCAAAAACCTCTTTCATGTGACGATCTAACAATGCAGTCTTGATAACATCTTCTGCCATCTTAATCTACCTCCTATAAAATAATTCTACAGTTATTAATTATACGCTAAATTCTCATCATTTTCTATTAAACAGAGTCTAATAAAATTAACCGTGCTTTTTGCAGCAGACGCGAGCGTGCCCTTACTAAGGTCATTGGCAAAATTTGCCAGTCGTTAATTATCTGTTCTGGTTGACAAAGTCCGAGAATAATTAATAAAGCCGTAACTTCTAAAATCGATAGCTTGTTGACTAATTCAGCTAGTTTTATGCTTAGCGGCACTTCTGGTAAAAAAGTTTCTGGCCGCCGAATAGGATTCATTCCTTTAGTAGCTGCTGCTTCAAAAGAAATTGCTTTGGCCCAAGCCTTTCTGCGGTATGCCATTTCACGTCTAAGAAGCGTATTGGCATGATTTACCAGCCGAACTTTGTAATAGCTAGCGAAATTACCCTTTTTTGGGTTAAAATCTTTCACAGCTAAATAACAAATGATCATCGCATCCTGATCCCAATCCTGATTATCGTAAGAGCGAAGATGATATTTTTTCTTAATATTCGCAATTAGTGGACGATACAAAAAGCAAAGCTTACGTAGTGCATCAGTCTGTCCACTTTTGATTTGCATAATTAACTCTGTTTCTTCCCTTGCTACTTCTATTTTAACCATATTGCTATTCTCCTTTAGTTGATATCTGAGCTAAAGAATACTGAGAAGCAAAATTTAATTTAAACGAACCAATGTTTAAATTTTTCACTAACAGGTAAATGTAACGGTTAATAACAGCAAAATTCACTTTAGGTTGTCAGAACAAAATTTGCAAAAAAAATGAGCGCACATTTTGTATGGGCACCCATTTAGCTTTTTTATTTATGATGATTTCTAGTATCCAGCATTTGATATAGCAAAACACCAGTTGCAACACTTGCATTTAGAGATTGCACATGGCCAACCATTGGCAAAGTAATCATTTGATCCATTTGTTCTTTCAGTAAGCGAGAAATGCCTTTACCCTCATTTCCGATTACAAGAACAGTTTTACCATTACTATCCCACTGACGATAGTCTGTTCCATCCATATCTGTGCCAAAAAGCCAGTAACCACGTTTTTTCAACATTTGACTAGTTTGTACAAGGTTATTAACGCGGGCAACTGGGACGTAATCAATCGCACCAGTTGAGGTCTTAGCCACAACAGACGTCAAACCCGTTGCGTGTCTTTTCGGGATAATGATTGCATCGACCCCAGTTGCATCAGCTGTTCTCAAAATCGAGCCCAGGTTGTGTGGATCTTCAATTGAATCAAGCATTAACAAAAATGGTTGTTTCTCCTCCTGATCAAATTGATCGAGTAAATCATCCAAATCCGCATATTCGAAACTAGCAACAGTCAGAACAAGTCCCTGATGATTGCCGCCTTGAACTAGGCGATCAAGCTTATTTTTAGGAACAGTTTGAACAACAATTCCTTTTTCCCTTGCTAAACCGAACACTTCATCTGCAAAGCTTTCCTGCACACCTTGTTGCAAAAAAACCTTATTGATTCTGCCAGCATCCTGTGTTTTTAAAAAATCAATTCCAGCATGTCTACCAAAAACAAAATCACTATCACTTGAAGTCATATTCATCAATGCCACCATTCTCCACTGTTTCAATGCACCAAGAAGTTAATTCTTGAAGCCGCTCTTTTTTACCAAGTAATTCCAAATAGCCCCAAACTGCTTCAAATCCTGTCGACAATTGGTATGTGGCTAAACTAGTATTCTTGGCCTTGCTATAAGTTTTAGAATTACGACCGCGACGAAAAGTTGCTAGTTCATCCTCACTCAATAAGCCATCTTCCTGCATCTTAGTAATCAAAGCCGCTTGAGCCTTGGCTGACACATAATGTGTTGCTCTTAGCTGCAAGGCTTGTGGCTTAACAATGCCACATTTAACTAAATGCCGCCGAATATCAACTTCATAAACAGCATCCCCTAAATAGGCTAACGTCTGCCCGTTTAATGTATCTGGATTAATTTCGTTTTCGACCAACTTTTTACTATTACTCACGAATCCACCTTGTTCCTTGTGGAGTATCTTCAATGATTACTCCCATTTCTTTTAATTGATCACGTAACTGATCACTTTTAGCCCAGTCCTTGTTCTTTCTTGCTTCATCACGCTGCTCAACCAAGGCAACAATTTCATCATCACCTTGCGTCTCATTTTGCTTAATCAACTTGGCGGTATCAATACCAAAGATACCCAACCATTCTGTTAATAGAGCTTGCGCCTTCATTAATGCGTCTTTATCAACACTTTCAGCTGCAATATTGGCATTTAACACTGGTAATAAATCATAAATTGCTGTTAACGCATTTTGAACGTTAAAATCATCATCCATTGCGGTAACAAAATCTGTTTCCGTTTTAGCCAAAATTTCACGTAAATTAGCGTCTTCAACATTAGAAGTGCCGTCTTTTAAACGATAATTCAAGTTGATCAACATGTTCTTAAAACGCTGCAAAATAGTCTGTGCTTGTTTGAGGTTTTCTTCTGAATAGTTGATTTGACGTCGATACTGAACACTGGCCATGAAGAAGCGAAGAACCTGTGGATCAACTTTCTTTATAATTTCATGGACCGTTACAAAATTATGTAACGACTTCGACATTTTTTCTTGATCAGCACCTACAGTCACAAAACCGTTATGCATCCAATAATGAACAAATTTTTTACCTGTAGCGGCTTCACTCTGAGCAATTTCATTTTCATGATGTGGAAATTCAAGATCTTGCCCACCACCATGAATGTCAATTGTATCGCCCAAGTATTTGGTTGACATGACTGAACATTCGATATGCCAGCCTGGCCGTCCCTTGCCCCAAGCAGACTCCCAGGCAATTTCATCAGGCTGTTTTTGCTTTTTCCAAAGGGCAAAATCAATTGGATCTTCCTTACGATTCTGTTCTTCCTCGTTAACGTGTTCCGAAGCGCCCTCTTCTAATTCAGCAATGTTCTTACTACTTAATTCACCATAGTGCGCAAATTTCTTTGCTCGATAATAAACATCACCGGCAGATTCATAAGCATAACCTTTTTCAATTAGCTTTTCAATAAAACTGATAATTGCAGCAATTTCACTAGTTGCACGGGGATTCTTAGTTGCGGGCTCGATATTTAAAGCGGCCGTATCCTCTTCATAAGCTTCAATGTAGCGATCCGCTAATTCGGGCACAGTAATGCCTTCGGCACGTGCTTCATTAATCATTTTATCGTCAACGTCAGTAAAGTTAGACACATAATTAACTTTATACCCGCGGTATTCAAAATAGCGTCTAATGGTGTCAAAAGCGATTGCACTTCGTGCATTACCGATGTGAATGTAATTGTAAACCGTTGGGCCACAGACATACATCGTAATCTGCCCAGGGTTAATTGGTTGAAATTCTTCTTTAGTTTTCGTCAGAGTATTATATATTTTCACGACGGCTAACTTGCCTTTCTAAAACTTTATCTCCATTCTAACAGAAACAATAGTAGTTTCTAGCTTTAAAAAAATAATTTATCGGAAAACGGCAAAACAAAAGAGCACCTATCAATCAAAAATAGGTGTTCTTTTGTTGCATTAAATTATAAGCCGTTTTCGCTCATTTGTTTCAAGGTTAAGTCAAGGTGCTCATGAACTTTTTCTTTCCCCAAAAGTTCCATTGCTTCGCCAATTCCAGGGCCAACCATTGATCTAGTAGTTGCGATTCTGATTGGCATGAATAGGCGTCTACCCTTAATGCCAGTTTCCTGACGGGTTGCCTGAACTGCCTTCATAATTTGTGGTGACGTAAACCGAGGAATTAAATCAATTTGCTTCTTGAATTCTTCAATAACAGGTCTTGCTTCATCCTTGCGGATTTCGTCAATTTCTTCATCGCTCAAATCTTTTGGTGCATCAAAGAAAATCTTAGCTAAATCAACAATTTGCTTAGTATATGACATTTGCACAGAGTAAATGTTAACTAATTGACGTACCCATTCCATCTTTTCAGGGTTTGGATCTTTTTCAACTAAACCAGCTTCTTGTAAATTGTTAAGTGCTAAGTCTAGTAAAGTATCACGATCTGCCTTCTTGATGTATTGGTTGTTAATCCACTCTAGCTTTCTTCTGTCAAAAGCTGCAGGTGAATTTGATAAACGAGCAGGATCAAATTGCTTAATCAATTCGCGTTGAGTAAAGATTTCGTTTTCACCAACAGGTGACCAGCCAAGAAGTGTAATGAAGTTAAACATTGCATCTGGTAGGTACCCTAAATCACGATATTGCTCAATAAACTGCAATACTGACTTGTCTTCTTCACGCTTAGATAACTTCTTACCAGTTTCCGCATTGATAATTAAAGTCATGTGACCAAACTTAGGTGGCTCCCAGCCTAATGCTTCATAAACAGCTAGCTGCTTAGGAGTGTTAGAGACGTGATCATCCCCACGTAAAACGTGAGTTATTTCCATTAAATAATCGTCGACAACAACTGCGAAGTTGTAAGTTGGCATACCATCACGTTTTTGGATAACAAAATCGCCACCAATTGTGTCAGACTCAAAGCTTAAGTGCCCCTTAACGATATCTTCCCAAGAATATGTTTCCATTTCAGGAATGTGAATTCGCACAACTGGCTTTAAGCCCTTTGCCTTTGCCTCTTCTTGCTTTTGCGCAATTTCATCGGCAGTCAGGCCTTCATACTCGTAAGTATAGTGTGGAGCAATTCCCATTGCCCGTTGCTCTTCACGTTGTTCTTCAAGTTCTTCTTCTGTTTTGTATGAATAGTAAGCTTTACCTTCATCTAACAGTTGTTGAATGTACTTATTATAGATATCTTTACGTTCAGATTGACGATATGGGCCAAAATCGCCGCCCTTGTCAGGACCTTCATCCCAGTCAATACCTAACCAACGTAAGTTTTCCATTTGTGATTTAGAACCACCTTCGACATTACGTTTTTGGTCAGTATCTTCAATTCTTAAAACAAAAGTACCTTTATTATGACGCGCAAACAAGTAGTTGAATAGTGCAGTTCGCGCATTACCTATATGTAAGTGCCCTGTTGGACTTGGGGCATATCTTACCCGAATTTTTTGTTTTGCCAAAATTCATGCCTCTTTCAAAAAGTAAATATAAACATTTTTAGTTTACCCGTAATAACGGAAAAGTTCAATCTTTCCTTAACCCAAAACCAATTTTAACGCTTGGGGGATGCTTGAAACGGGAATTACTTCTATTCCCATATTTTGCAAACTTGATCGCATATTATGATTAGGAATAAAAATTCGCTTAAAACCTGTTTTAGCGGCTTCTTTAATCCGCGCATCAATCTGGTTAACTCGTCTAACTTCACCAGTTAAACCAACCTCACCCACGAAGCAATCAGTTGGTAAAATTTCTTGGTTCTTATAGCTTGATGCAATCGCCATTACTACCGCCAAATCAACCGCAGGTTCATTCAAGCGAATACCACCGGTGGCAGTTAGATAAACATCTTGATTTTGTAACATCAGGTTGCCACGCTTTTCCAAAACGGCTAACAAAAGTCCTGCTCGGTTGAAATCAATACCAGCGGTGGTTCTTTTGGCATAGCCAAATGCAGTCGGTGTGACCAATGCTTGGATTTCCGCTAGAATTGGCCTGGTTCCTTCAAGTGAGACGACAATTGCAGATCCCGTTGAATTAGGTAATCGTTCATCAAGAAAAATTGCAGATGGATTAGTGACTTCCTGCAACCCTTTGTTGACCATTTCAAACATGCCAATTTCGTTAGCAGCACCAAACCGATTTTTTACGGAATGCAAGATTCGATATGCATGGTGCTCATCACCTTCAAAATAAAGAACCGTATCCACCATGTGTTCCAAAATCTTAGGCCCAGCGATTGCACCTTCCTTGGTAACATGACCAATCACGAAGACCGTAATTGCATCCATCTTAGCAATTTTCATTAATTCGCTGGTTACTTCACGAACCTGTGATGCGGAACCCGTCATTGAATCAAGACTAGGTTCATTCATTGTTTGAATTGAGTCAATTACGACAAAATCAGGCTTAATTGTGTCAATTTGCTGACGAATATCTTCCATGTCTGTTTCTGGATAAAGCAACATATCATTCGCAGCAAGTCCTAAACGATCTGCGCGCAACTTAATTTGATTAGCTGATTCTTCTCCCGAAACGTATAGGACTTTGAATTTTTGTGATAGCTCACTCATGATTTGTAACATTAATGTGGACTTACCAATCCCAGGGTCCCCACCAATTAACACAAGTGAGCCAGGAACTATTCCACCACCAAGAACACGGTTAAGTTCACCCATACTTGTTTGGATTCGTTCCTCTTTTTCAGCCTTTACGGCTTCAATTTTAACTGGTTCATTAATTCCAGTTTTCTTAATTAGTCTACTTGGACTACCTTTTGCAGAATGCGCTTGGACAGTTTCGGTTTCTTTTTCGAACTGATTCCAGGCGCCGCAATTAGGACATCTTCCCAAGTAACTAGCCGAAATATAGCCACAAGAGTGACACTTGTATTTCGTTTTAATTTTGGCCATTTACTCCTCCTTGTTAGTTGAGCCAAAGCCATTAGCACGTTGACGGCTGACTGGCTCATCATCATCTGTTTTTAAATAATGAATAAAAATTCCTTGAGCAATTCGCTCACCCTTTTTAATCTTTATTGGTCGAACACCATAATTAAGTACCTGAACAAAAATCTCACCCTCATTAGCATCATTATTATAGTAGTCTGCATCAATAACGCCAATCCCATTGGGTAAGCTCAAGTTTCTTTTAAAAGTATTTGACGACCTGTTCGCCAAAATCAACACTTCGTCTTCTGGCATATAGACCTTGACCCCAGTAGGAATTAAAAATGGCTTAATTATTTTATCTGCCATCTCATAATCAGGTTCATAGAGTTGATGCCCATTTCTAATCAAACGGAAAATACGGACAAAGTTTAACCGCCAAATGCTTGGAATCACCATGTCTTGAGCCGCTTCAATGTCATATCCTGCGCTAGCAGTTGTCTGGCGTCTCGGTAGCGTAATATCTTCATCTTGGTATTTAGATACGATTTCAAAGCCACGTGTTCTGTTCATTTTTTCTCCTTTGGCTGGTAAAGACTTTTTGTTTCAGTTAAAGTATCATAAACATTATAACTTGTAAGTAGGAAAAATTTATAGCGCTAATTTATATTATTGGCTAAAAGAAATACGTTCCTCTAGTTTCGCATTGCAAAACTAGTTCTATAATTAAATTCGTAAAAAGCAGTCCATTTTTTTGCAGGAGAAAAAGTAATGTTTACCTTCTATGATCCACACCAATTTTTTAAAGAATACGATGATAACGAGCAATTAATCTACCACTGGTCAATGGACGAAATTGAGCGAAATGACGGAAAAGTTTGGGTAATTAACCACATGTTTATTGCCCCAAACCAAAACAAAGAAGCAGTTCTGGACAAAAATATGGCTCTAGTAATGGAATTTGCCAAGAATACCAAATTACCAATCTGGCCTCTTGATCCACTAGTAATTGACTATTTCCAGCGGCATCCTGAGTTTCATAAAATTTGGTATCACCGTCCTGCTCAAGCAACTAATTAGTATAATTGCTTCTTTTTGTTTTTCAAAATTTAACACTCAGTAGCAATTAATTAACAATTTATTCATAAAATCATTCGGCCTACAATAGACTAGTTAATCTAGATGGGATAAAATGGGAGTTATTAACTTAAGGAGGATAACATTAATGACAAAAGAAATTACAAATGATGCTATTGCCAATTATACTGATGATCTAGCAAAGCACCCTAGTATTAACATTGCTAGCCACGCTGCTCAACAAAACGGTATTTTCAAGGCTAGTCAAAATTTACAATCTCAAATTGACCTTACCCCAACATTTTCAGTTGAAATTGATACTGGTAAGCCAGCTGATCAAAAGCAATCAGGTCGCTGCTGGATGTTCTCAGCATTGAACACCATGCGTCACCCATTGCAAAAGGAATACAAGGTTAAGGATTTTGAATTATCGCAAAATTACACTAACTTCTGGGACAAGTTTGAAAAATCAAACTGGTTCTTCGAAAATGTAATTGCTTCAGCAGATAAGCCACTTGGTGACCGTAAGGTAAGCTTCTTATTCGCAACACCACAACAAGATGGTGGTCAATGGGATATGCTTTGCGGCTTAATTGAAAAGTATGGTATCGTACCAAAATCTGTTTACCCAGAAACTGCTAATGCAACTAATTCAAGTGCTTTAAACGACACTTTAAACACTTTACTACGTAAGGACGGTTTGGAATTACGTGAATTAGTCAACAGTGGTAAATCAGAAGATGAAGTACAACAACGTAAGAACGAATTCTTAAATGATGTTTTCCGCGTTTTGGCTGTTTCTCTTGGCGTTCCACCAAAGAAATTTGATTTCGAATACAAAGATGATGATGGTAATTACCACCGTGATGCTGATCTTACTCCTAAGGCATTCTTTGACAAGTACGTTGGCATGAACTTAGAAGATCACGTTTCAATTATCAACTCACCTACTGATGACAAGCCTTACCACAAAGTATTTTCAGTTGAATACCTTGGTAACGTTGTTGGCGGTCGTCAAGTTCGTCACCTTAACTTAGAAATTGACGAAATGAAAGACTTAATCATTAAGCAACTTGAATCAGGAGAAGTTGTTTGGTTTGGTTCTAACGTCAGCAAAGATTCTGAAAGACAACTTGGTCTTCTTGATACCAATATTTACAAGCGCGATGAATTATTTGACGTTGATTTATCAATGTCAAAAGCTGAAAAGCTTGATTCAGGCGAAAGTATGATGGACCACGCTATGGTTATTACTGGTGTTGATCTAGTAAACGGCAAACCAACTAAGTGGAAGATCGAAAACTCATGGGGTGATAAGCCTGGCTTTAAGGGTTACTTCATTATGAGTGATGCTTGGTTTGATTCATTTGTTTACCAAGCAGTTATTAACAAGAAATTCTTGTCAGATGACGTAAAGAAAGAATTCGACGAAGGTGCTAAGGACCCAATCGAGTTACTTCCATGGGATCCAATGGGAGCTCTTGCTTTTAAATAAAAAAAAATTAAAAACGAAAAACGCTACTTTTTTAAAGTAGCGTTTTTCGTTTGCTATTTACCAAATATGTAGTAACTTGTCATGACGCAATTTACTCAAATTAAATTGGTGCACATGTTCGGGTTCACTTTCCGGATATTCTTCAACAAAGTCAGCCAAGTTAACTAGGCCAGTTGAATAAGTCCAGATTCCCTTATTCTTTCTAATCGGATCAAGCATTTCATTTCTAATGGGAACAGCAGAAATTAAAAAGTGCTTGTGATGAAACTTAAACACAAAATATGGCAAGCGGAAATCATTAATAATTTCATCTCTTGTTTTACCAATGGTAATCACATTTCGATATGTGCCATATTTCTTTGTAAATTGATCATTAAATGAAAAATAAAAATTAGAGATGTGAACATGAGGAAAGTCTTCCTCGGCGACCTGATCAGGAACTGCAACCACATGAGAGAAGTGATCTAAATTACTCTCTTTTTGTGATAAGGCCTTAGGCATCTGCGTCGGACTAATAACATGTGCCCATTCAGGGACATGTAAATTATCCTGATAGGTCAGATACATCTCTTTAACTACTTCTGGCTTGACCCAGTCATATTGCCTGCGAACCTCGTTGCGATTAAGCAACCCCCGCAAGTTCTTATGATGCATTAAGTCAACGACAAATAACTCATAGCGATAGCACTCAACCCACTTTTTATAGTGCTCGATGCTTTCTTGAACAATGTGGGTACTATCGACAATTATGGTTTCGCCACGCTTCATCTTCTCTTCTACGAGGTAATCCACCATTTTTTCCGTTTGCTCGTTTGCATATCGCGGAATTACTTGATGTAAGCAATCGGAATCTTCTTCATAATAGTAAGTCAAATTCGCCAATAATAGCCTTATTTGATCACGGCTAATCGCATAAGGCTGTAAGTGATGACGAGCAATAAATGAAGATTTACCGGAGCCGGGTGCGCCTCGTAATAAAAATATTTTACGCATACCAATTCTCCAAACTAAGAATGTAAAAAAATCTATTTAGTATCGTATTAGATTTTAACATATATCAAGGAGAATACTTACACTTAACTGAAAAGAGCTGAAAATTTAATGTAATATTTCTTTCTTAATGATATTTAATTGATCATCCAAAGTATAAATGATTGGCTCCGCATTGGGAACTTCAAGCTTAACAATGTCATAATCGTCAATTTCTTCAAGTTTTTTAATTAAAGCGCGCAAACTTGAGCCATGAGCTACAACCAATTGGTCCTCACCTAGCCGCAGTCTACTCGCTATTTGGTCATGATAATAAGGCATTAAGCGTTTTTGAGTCTGATAAAGACTTTCTGCCTTCGGCAAGCGATGACGATCACACGATGCGTAACAAGCGGCAGTGACTTCACCACCTTCTGGTGGAACTGCATAAAAACCACGCCGCCATTCAGTGATTTGTTCATCCCCAAAAATCTCGCGTGATTGATCCTTATTTATGCCACGCAGTTTCCCGTAGTGTCGTTCATTCAAACGCCAGGTCTTAGTAATTGGTAAGTAGAGCCAACCGCATACTTCTGCGACGATATTAGCAGTAACAATTGCCCGCAATAAAACTGACGTATGCAAGTGGGTTGGATTAAAATTAGGAATTTGCTTAATTAACTGACCAGCATTTTCAGCCTGTCTGCATCCTTTTTCAGTTAGTTCAACATCATTCCAACCGGTATAAACATTAGCATAGTTGGCTGTGCTTTCCCCATGCCTCAACAACACCAATTTGGCCATTTTTATCCCATCCAGTGTCTAATTAGTAAATAAATTCCAAAAATAGTGAATATAATGCCCAAAACCATAAAGGGACCAAAGCCACCCTTTTTCGATTTATATCTTCTGTTAAAGGCATATGCCATATCATATAAGCCAACAATTAAAACAATAACCGCTGTAAACAGATTAACTTCTAATGACATATTATTCAGCCCCCCTCTTGTCTTGATCTGATGCAATCATCTGATCATTTTTACCACGTTCGCACTCAACCTGAAAATTGGTATGATTGATGCCCAACACAGCTAGTTTTTGACTTATTTCATCTGTCAATTCTTCAAACCGGCCTGCTGTTAGCTCTCGGTCTACGTTAACATGTGCGTCGAGCATAATGTAACGATCACTGTAACGCCAAACATGCAAATGATGGATATTTTTTATTTCTGGAAATGATAAAACGATGCGATTAACTTCGTCAAGATCGATATCTGGATTAGATTCCATCAAAACGTTAGCTGCCTTTTTCGTTAAACTACATGCTTCATGAAATACAAACACGGAGACAAGAAGTGTCATCAAAGGATCAAGCCAAGTAATCTTCCAAAAGTAAATAAAAATTGCCCCAATAACGACAGCTACACTCGAAAGTGCATCACTCATCATATGGATAAAGGTTGAACGGACATTAAGGTTCTTTTCGCCATCCTCGTGCATTGCAAGCATTGAAACAATATTAGCAACTAAGCCAATGATTGAGACAATTAACATAACGCCACCGCTAATCTGTGTTGGCTGCCAGAAGCGTTCAATTGCTTCTACGAATAGAACAATACTAATTAAAATTAATACCACACCATTTGTAAAAGCCGCTAAAGTCTCAGCGCGCTCATAGCCAAAAGTCTTTTGCTTATTACTACGCCGATTACTGATTAAATGGGCAACAAAAGAAATAATTATTGCGCCAACATCGCTCAAGTTATGCACAGCGTCTGAAAGCAGTGATAAAGAACCTGAAACGAATCCACCAATAAATTCCGCAGCGGTAATAACTACGTTCAGTGCCGTTACGTATGCATAACGCTTAGTTGTTTGATCCTTCATTAATTTACCTCATTATCTTAACTTAACAAAAAGTCCTACCTTTAAAGTAGGACTCTACATATCTTCTGCATTAACATTATAATCCACAATTTCAAAGCGACCGTTATCATGGAGTAGCCCCCTTGTAACGCTACCATTATTAGGAAAAATAATGTCATGTAGGCCATCACTTTGATTCCAGTATTTGATAGCCAACGTTTTGATAAAATCACCGTGCGAAACAATTAACACACGTTGTTCATTTTGAGTTAATTCGCCCAGAACGGATACAGCTCGCTCCATCCGCTCATCAAGTTCATGCTTATTTTCTGCCAAATGACGTGGATCAGCTTTTTTAGTTGCTTCACGGAACTCATAAATGCCGACTTGATTGATGATTTTAGTAACATCATCCTCTAGTCCAATTCCAGCTGCTTCACTGACTTGCTCCCAAGTCGTAGCGATATCATCGCCTTCAAATGAACCAAAAAAGACTTCACGAAATTCCGGAAGTTTTTTGATTTTGCCAATTTCAGAAACTTGATTGGCATCTTTCATTAAGTGTACTGTGTCAATTGCTCTTTTTAAATCAGAAGAATACATGTTATCAAAGTGAACCTGACTAAGCGCCTGCGCGGTTGACTTAAGATCATCAATTCCCTTGATTGTCAGAGGGGAGTCACACCATCCCTGTACTTTATCCAACTGGTTAAACATTGTTTCGCCATGACGTACTAGATAAACTTCTGTTGCCATTTTGTATTCTCCCTTCATTCAAATAGTGTTGGTAAACTATAACATATATGCTTTATAAAAGAAATAGCCCGCCTGTAAAAATGCTAATACAGCAATGAAAATGCGCACATATTTAGCAGGAACAACACGTAAAATATCCATACCAAAGTAGCCACCAATAAACATGCCAATTGCAAGTGGAATTGCCTGTATCCAATAGATATGCGAAGTGAAAGCAAAAACTATTAGGGCAACTAAGTTTGCCAGCCCACAAATTACATTTTTGATTGCATTGACAACAATGAATTTTTCATCTGTTACATAGGTTAACAAAACTATCACAATCACGCCAGCTGCAGCACCAAAATAGCCCGTATAAACGCCCATAAATAAAAGAGCCGCAATAGAAAGCAATTCTTGCCATAAAGGTCTTTTGTGTGGTTCCAAGCTATGATGCTTAGCCGATACAATTACCATGATTCCTGATCCGGCAATAAAAAACGGTACAACCTTTTCAAAAACAGCTGAAGGAAAAGCTAGTAATAAGTGACACCCGACTAGTGAGCCGATAACCGTAAAGGTGCCGTAAAAAGCAACCTGTTTCCAACGTCCTTTTAGTTCCTTGAGTGACGAAATAGTCGATCCTATTCCAGTCCAAATCAAGGCAGCATCATTTGTCACATTAGCATATACCGGTGGAATTCCCACTGCAAGCAGTACTGGATATGATGCTAAGGACGCCATTGATGCAACTGAGGACAGTAATCCACCCGCTATTCCTCCGCTTAGTAAGAAAACAAGTGTTAAAATTGATGGCATAAAACTTCACTTCCTTTTTAGCATTAATATCTATTATAATGCAGTTAAGAGTAAATTAAGAGGGTAATTTCAAGTGACTAAATATCAAACGTTAATTTTTGTTCCTGAAGGTAGTTTATTAAATGAAAAAACGGCTGAACAAGTCGCACTTAGACAAACTTTAAAAGAGCTCGGTTATGATTTTGGACCAGCTGAACGCCTAAAATATTCTAACTTACAAGGACAAGTTAAAATGATGGGTTTCAGCGAGCGCATCGCAGTAACTTTGCAAAATTTTTGTGCCGACAATTTTGCAGAAGCCGAAAAAATTTTCAAAACAAAATTAGGAAGTCAGCGGCAGTTAGTCAAAGATGCTATTCCATTTCTTGATCAAGTAACAAGCCAAGTTAATCTAGTTCTCCTTGCCAAAGAAGAACGTGAACTAATCTCAGCTCGCCTATCTGATAGCGAACTACTTAACTATTTTTCTGCTTCCTATTTTAAAGAAGATTTTGCTAATCCTTTGCCAAATAAAAATGTCCTGTTTCAAATTATAAAAGAGCAAGAATTAGATCCAGATAATTGCCTAGTTATCGGCACAGATTTAGTTGAAGAAATTCAAGGAGCAGAAAACGCTGGCTTGCAATCATTATGGATTGCACCGAAAAAGGTTAAAATGCCAATTAGTCCTCGACCTACTCTGCATTTAACTAAACTCAGTGACTTGCTTTTTTATCTTGAATTAAACTAGTTTATAATAAAAGAAATAGATTGGAGGTCTTTTAAAATGTGTAAAGTTGCAGTAGTTTTTGCTGACGGTTGTGAAGAAGTTGAAGGTCTTAGCACAGTTGATGTTTTGCGCCGCTTGGGTGTTCAAACGGACATGGTTGGTCTGAACAAGAAGGATATCAATGGTGACCACCAAATCAAATTGACCTGTGACAAAGTGGTTGATGACAGTTTGCTAGATTATGATCTCGTCGCTTTTCCTGGTGGAAAAACCGGTGCGGAGAACCTTCGTGATAGTTCCAAATTGGCTGAATTAATGAATAAACGCCATAATGAAGGAAAATGGGACGCTGCAATGTGTGCTGCTCCAATCGCATTAGCGCGTTATGGCGTTTTAAATGATGCAGATTATACCTGCTATCCTGGCTTTGATGAGCAAACAAAAACGGATGCACCTAGTGGTCATTTTAAGGAAACAATCACAGTAACCGATAATGAACACAAAATCATCACTAGTCGTGGTCCAGCCACTGCTTGGGCCTTTGCCTACGCAATTGCGCATGCTTTAGGCATTGATACTAAACCACTAAAAGAAGGTATGCTATATAACTTCTTGGCTGACAATATTAAGGACAGCTTATAAAAAACACCAAACTAAAAAAGAAACATCACTATGATGTTTCTTTTTTAGTTGCTTATATTTGCTTGTCTTATTCTACACTCGCTTCGATAATCAACGATAAGGGTTAAACCCAACATCAGCAAGGAACTAATTACTAAGGTCAACACACCGTGCTCAAAATTAATTGAAAGATTGTTTAAACAATAAGAAATTGAGCCTGTATTTATCTTTAACGATCTAAGATACGTAGTTGGAATCCATTGCGCAATTTGACGAACAGGAGATAGTAACATGGTTGCCAAAACAAGAAAAGCGATAATTGCACTTGAAACTAAAATCGTTGTTAATAATTTATGGCATAGTTTTACCATCAAATTGACAAAGATCACTAACATTAGAATATTCAAAAGTTGAAGAGTAACAGTTGTTGGTACTAATTTAGCTGCCGGAACAGTGGTTACTGTTGCTTTATAATCACATGTTTGGTGGATTATTAGCGGATAATTCAAACTATCTCGACCAAAAAATAGGATAGAGCTAGCAAAAAATGAGAAGGCAATTACTAGATAAGTAGAGCATATAACTAATAACCCTACACCCAAGTTAGATAGCAATTTTCCTATTTGGCCAACTGGTAAAACCTGCGCAAAGTCATCACAATTTTGGTGTGAACTAGTATAGAATTTAGCCAAAATAAAAATAATTAGTAGGATAAAGAAAGTGAGCCAATAATTGCTATTTAGTGCTAAAAATAGTTGGATACCAGCAAGCGCATTATTTTTTTTGCCTGGTGTTTTTGGATCAGGTAGTGACTCTAAAAAATTATTTGCACGATTTAACCAATTTCTTTTTTCTGTGGTTTGATAACTAATTTCCAGCTTATTGTTACGATGTCTCTTACCCTTACGTACCTCAGTCCACTGTTTAGTATTATTTTTATCGGCAATCAGATCTTTGCGTTTGCCAGATTGCTTATCTTTTTGCGACCACTTCTTATCAATCAGGAGCTCGCCTTCTTTGCCTTCAGGATAATTACTATCCAAGATCACTACACTTTTAGCAGTTACTACACTATTATTTTGATTTTCAATGAAACTGCTATTTTTTAAGATATTTAAGTCCAAATAAAGAAAAATAAATAGGGCAATTAGTAGGATACTAAAAACAATAGATTTCAGATTATGTTTAACAATTTTCTTAAATTGAAATAAAAATAACACACTACCACCTCGCTCATCTTCAGTAAGCTAAACTAATTTTAAATAATAGCACTAAAAACCGAATCTTTTTGTAACATTGTATCATTTAGTCAGTGAGTTAAGTTGATTTACTCGAGAGATATTAAAAAGATTTATTTTTTATTCGAGTTTTAAAAGTCTGTATTTTAAACTTAAAGAACAATCTAATTTATGAGTTAATACTCGTAATAAATAAAACTGAAGTGATTTTTTCTTGAAAGCTACTAATGACTGCCGTTAAAACTAGCATAAGTATTATGCCAATAATCAAAACTACCAAACCTGTTTGGAAATTAATCTGTCCGTTTTGATATTGCACGCCCAGTTTTCCATTAACAACATCCACTGTATTAAGATAGGTCATTGGTAGCCATGCACTAATTCGTTTTAAAGGATCCGCCACCACTGTCGCAAGGTTAATACCAAGAACCACTAGTAGTGCAACAAGCAAAGTCGGCATTTTATCACGGAAAATACAAGCCAATAATCTGGTCAAAGCAACTATAAAAAATATGTACATAATTTGCAAAATAATGATTGGTAAGATCAAATCACCTGTTGGAACACATTTTATGACAGTTTTTCCCTTAACAAACTGCTGAATAATTGTCGGAAAAGCCAAATTACCCGTACCAGAAAAAACTGATGCAAAAATAAATAGCAATAAGTTAGCAACGGAGAAACTACCAGCAATCAACAAAAAGCCAGCAAAATTTTCACTTGTAGCCCGTTGCCAATTGCTGAGTGGTAACAACTTAGCTGTCGCCAATTTTTGACGATAAGAATCTGTTAAAAGTAGGCTGAGCAAAAAGAGTGCTACTATGGCAAAAAGATATGGCAAGTACATTTCATTGACTTGCATCCAAATTTGCCAACCAGTAACTGGCATTTCCTGCGTTTCATACTTTAGTGGGTTATTCTTTAAATAGCCGTAAAGAGCCATTTCCTTCTCTGCACCCACCATATTTTGTTCGTCTGCGGCTATAAATCTCTTACTTTTTTGCCATAATATCTCGTATGCTTTTTTCCAATTCTCAGCTTTGACTGCTTTTATTATCTTCCTATCTTGTTTCTCGCTTCTCTTGTTTTCAGCTAAAGAAAATTTAGCCTGCTCAACTTTTTTACTATCTTTTGGGAAAGTTAACAGTGTCTTTTTTGCTTTAACAATCTCTTTTTCAGAGTATTCAATACTAGTTTTTGCCATTTGCTCGAGTCTAAAATCAGATTCAGTTCGCTTGTTCATTACCAAAACGACTGCTAAAGCACCAACAACTAATAGAAGTGAAATGGGAGTTAGGATATTTTTAAAGACTTTTTTTAATTGAAAAGTTAAATACGTACTCATTCATTTACCTCTTTGACTCATTCTTAGTTTGAATATAATCGACCAAAATCAGTAATACGATTAGAAAACAGGAACTAATAATCACTGTAAGCATCCCGTTTCCAAAATTAACCTGTACATTCTCTAACTCATATGCCAAAGTACCAGAAACTGTCTTAAGTGGATTTAGATAAGTGCTTGGAAGCCATTGAGCAATCGCGTTTAACGGCTGTATCACTATCGTTATTAAGGAGCCACCAATTAACAATAAAATTGTTAGCAGCAATGACGGCAATTGATTACGGAAAATTTTAGCAATAAGTTGCGTAAAAAGTGCAATAAATAGAATTGCAAAAATTTGTAAAATCAATGCGTTGGGTACAATTTGACTTACTGGAACAATTCCCAAGGCAAATTTTCCGTTTACTACCTGATGGATAATGTATGGATAAGCAATATTACCTGTACCAAAAAACAAGGATGCACAGGCAAAAATTAATAAACTCATCCCTAACAAAATTACAATTCCACATATCCAGCCAATACTTGCGTTAGTTAAAATACTCTGGATTCTACCTATCGGCAAAACCATCGTAATGTCTTTTCCATTGCGATATGAACCAGTATATAGATAGGTCAAAATAAAAATCATGACTAAAGTTAATAAAATCGGCCAATATGTTTCATTTAGGTTTAGCAAAATTTGAATACCTGAAACAGGTGTATCACTTTCATAAGGCATCGGATGCGCTTTTAAATATTTAAAGCGCAGCTCAATGCCATTCACAAAGTTCTTCGAATTACTTTCAGAATTATTTTTTTTCAACTCTTTTGTTGCCCTTATTTGTTCTTCATATACGGGCACCCAATGATTATTGTTGATATCCTCTAGCAATTTTTGTTTTTTGGCCAACGAAGTCTCGACTTTCTTCAAATCTTTCTTAGTTGATTGATATCTGTGATCCGTAGGTTTAAGCTCGCTGAGTTTTCGCTTGCTTTCTGCAACGATTTTTTTCTGCAATATAATATTACCTTGTAGCTGGCCTTTAATGGAAAAATTGTTACTATTCAGAGCTTTAGAATTGAAGTAAAGTACAGTAAGCGAAAAGATGAGCAGTATGACTACAGAGATTACTGTCAACTTAGATTTAGTGATTTTTTTGCGTTGTAAAGAAAAATAAGTACCCATGTCTATACCTCATGCATCATTTGTTTTTCTAGAACAAGCCGATGAAGATTATTAACTTTAACTTCACTGCTATAATGCGAAGTTAAAATAATACACTTATTCCTATTTGTAATCTCATCATTTAGTCGCTGATATAATTTATTACGACTTTCTTCATCCAAGCCATTAGTTATTTCATCCATTAGATAGTAATCAGCATCACTTGTGAAGTACATTGCTACAATTAACTTTTGTTTCATCCCTAAGGAGTATTTCTTGATTGGAACCTTGGCAAATTCATTAACACCCAAAAAGGTCATCTCTCGATCAAGGTCTGCATTCGAGTGCCATAGCTTTTTAACAAAATTAAGATAATCCAAGCTGTTGAGGTTATCATTAAACCAATCATTACTTTCAAAGAAAAAGAAGTTTTGCTTTTTCTTTGCATATGGCTCTCCATCTAACAAAATAGTTCCTGCCGAAATTGGAATTAAATTTGTGATTGCACGAAGAAAGCTTGTTTTTCCCGAACCATTTTCCGCAGCAATTTGATAAAACTGTCCTGGCTTAAACTGATAAGTAAAGTCATGCAAAATTGGTTGGCGTGTTTTAATTGATAGATTGTTAATTGTCAGCATATGTGGTCTCCTTAAATACAAACAAAATTTCAAACTAATAATTAAAGTTTAACAAAACTACTCATAAAACCTGTTTTATTTAAACATTTTTTAATGAATTAACTTTATAGTTAAAATTTTGCAAATTAAAAATAGGACGTAAAATATCCTATCTTTTAAGTACTAGATTAATAGCGGAATACAACCCTTTTTTCAATTGCTAAACGCTAGTACTATTTTGCACTATGACACTTAAAAAAGGCGCCATACCCTAGTCTCAACTGCATAATCTCTTCTAAATAAAGCAAATATTTTAAAGCTAATATTAAAAAAGCTATTGAACTAATAATGCCATTTTTAACTATTAGAAATACTATTTTAGTTCCTATTTATAAATAAGTTTTAGGAGATATAACGCTATTCAAATATTTTAAACAAAGTGGCAATTTAGTTTGGTAATTGCCTTAACAGTCATTAATGCTGGCTTTTCAACTCTGGCGGAAATCGCTAGTTCCAATGCTTTAACTCAAATAACTTAAGCTACACGCACAGCAATTTTTCATCTGGATTATAACTATGGCCTTAGCTTATGTAATGTATGCCATTTTTGGTTACTTGATTAATGTTAACCAAACCAAAAAGTAGATTAAGCAAGCAATAAGTGCGTGTGGTCTTGATAAAACAATCGAACATTTGCCTGATGGGTTAAACACTTTATTAACCAACCATGGAACGAACTTGTCTGGTGGCCAAAAGCAAAAAATTACAGATGCCTGGGCACTTTTGCGGGACACACTAGTTTACTTATTTGATGAAGCATCTTCATCACTGAATAAATCTACTAACAATTCTTTAGAAAAATTAATCTTAACGCAAAAAGATAAAAACAGTTACCTTAGTAACACATCACCTGCAAAACTGACTGCTGACCTGTCTAATGAAATAATTGATTTGAAAGATCAATGTGAGAGTTAAGCCCTTGGATTAACTCAGCGCTTGGCGTCAAAACATTGATTTTTCAATACTTTTCTACACTAAATATAAAAGAGCAATCACTTCATTATGACGTAAACCTGCATTTATGGCTATTAACTGTTAATTAAGGACTAATTTCCGATATTAAATCGGAGTTAGTCCTTTTATTTTGATTCTTTTCTGAATGTAATAAATAATGCAGTCTCTCATTGCATTTTCAATTCACAGAGATCTTTAAACTACTTTTTAAATCACATTGACCAAATTAACTTCTCAATCAAAAAATTGGTAAATAAAAAGATAGGACATAAAGTATCCTATCTTTTTACAGCGTACTCTCTCAATACCGGTTTAAATTGCAAGGTGGAATTATACAGCGAAAAATCAAAAGACATTTTGAGGCGACGGAGGAGAGATTTTCCATAAATCAGCTCAAAACTAGTTCTTCATTCGAGGTAGCAATTTGAGTACATAAATTTTTGAAACATCATGATTATCATGGCGGTATTGAAAGTTATAAGAAAAATGTATGTGTAGCAATCTACTAACAAAGCCGTTTGCGTTCAATTGCTACGTATAGTATATCAGTAAAAAGAAAAGTACTCACGAATACATCTAGAAAAGAATACACGTTTCTTTTTCTGTCGGCTTATATTAGTACGCTCTTAAAATCTGTTAACTAAAAATCAATTCTCACTTTACCTATTAAGTCCTGTATTAACAGAACTAATATCTAGGATATAGTCCGATTAGCAGTGCTGGAATATCCTTGTATTCAAGTTGACCCATCCATTTTTTCAATTCTTTAACGGAGGTTTTAGCAATTGCTCGCTCTTTTGGATCTTTTACTTGGTCTGCTAGTTTAGTTGCCTTTTTGAGTTGCTTCTTAGCTGATTTCATTTGCATAATATCGCAATAATCCATCACCTTTAGCTCGGCCTTAATTAACTTATTAAGGCTCTTTTTTTGAGCATTAACATTGTATAAGTCACTAACAATGTTAACCCAGCCTTTTGCTTGACCAGTCTGATCAATAATATGAACCTGTACGCCATTTTTTAATGAACTAACCTGATCCACCTTAAAGAGGTCTTGATCATTAACCAACTTCTCTACTTCTGCTTTGGGTAGGTGCGCTGCTTGATGTGCTTTTAGGGAAATAGTGGCATCATGATTTAATCTAAAAACATAACCTGCTTTAGCTAATCGGATTGACGCCTTTTCATCGGTCTTTGCCTCTTGCTTACTTTCCTCACTGGTCGATGCGTCAACAACTGATGTTGCGATTGTACCAGTTGCAACTGAAAACAGTGCGATGGCTGCAGAAATTGTGAGTAGCTTTACGCCCTTCTTCATTGGTTAATTATCCTCACTAGTTCTAAAAATATCATTTACTATTGTAACATTGAGAATTCTAATAATTAACCTTTTTCTGTTATGTAACAAGGAAGAAATTAGTTTCTTTTGTTAAGTGCTAGAATCAATCTACTGATTATTTAGCTCAGCCTGCTTCAATGCAACACGTTCTGAAATCTTAATAAATGGAATATAGAACAAGGTGCAGACCACTAAAATAACGATTTGAACTAGCACTACTTTCCAGTCTCCACCACTGGCCAGCAAACCACTTAAAATTGGTGGTGTAGTCCAAGGAACTAAGTATGCCAAAGGTTTTACAAAACCAATTGCAGTTGCAAAGTAGCCGATTAACGAGCCAATAACAGGACTCAAAACAAATGGAATAATCATTGGAATGTTAAAGACAATTGGGAAACCAAAGATAATTGGTTCATTGATTTCAAAAATTCCTGGGATAACTGCCAATTTAACTACATCCTTATATGGTTTATAGTGTGAAACTAGCAAAACAGCAATAATTAGGGCGATTGTTAAACCTGTTCCACCCATTTGTGAATAAACCGTTACGAAGTCTGTGTTAATAATGTGTGTAGCTTGTTTGCCCGCTTGAACAGCAGCCATATTTTCATTCATATTAACCAAGTTCAACGGATCAAGTAAGGAGCCATTAATTACAGTTTGGTGAATTCCTAATGTATATAAGAAATTACCGGTTGAGTAGATTAGCAGGAATCCTGGCAGTGACGTATTAACTGAACGCAATGGCTCTTGAATTAACCGTGAAATAAGTGTTACCAGGTCAGCATTGAAGTATGCCAATACTGCTGCAAATACACCAAATAATCCCAGAGTTAATAAGGATGGTAGTAAAACAGAAAAACTTTGACCTACGGCAGGTGGAACTTGATCCCCCAAGTTAATCTTTAAAGCTTTAACTTTTGAAAGTCGTAAGTATATTTCAGTTGCCAATAAGCCGATAATAATGCCTGCAAACATCCCCGTTGTACCAACTTGAGAATATAGCACTGCTCCTGTAACTTCTACTGCCTTTTTAGCTCCATCTGGAGTCACACTAACGTGGATAGCCAACATGATAAAAACTGCGGAAAGAGCAATTGCCGCTGCTGAAATTGGACTATCGTAAGACTTATTTTTGGCCAAATAATATGCAATCATTGGCGCAATTAGGATACTTGCAACATTTAGCGTTCCGTTGGTTAAAGATGTTCCAAATACTTGAAACTTTGCTAACATGTCGCCCTTGAGCACCCAAGTAAATAATACGTTGTTAAAAAACACTGCTACCCCGGCCAAGATAAACATCGGCATCAGTGTGGCAAAGGCATCTCGCAAAGAACGCAAATGAACTTGATTCCCAATTTTTACAGATATGTCCGTAAACTTATCCAAAAACCGTTGCAGTTTTGGATGAGCTTGTGTATTACTAACGTCATTCATATTTAACACCTCACATGTTTAAGATAAGTCTTGTCCGTTAGACTTAATTACTTTTTGGAGCCAATAATAGCTTTTCTTAGGTACGCGCTTCATATCACGCAAGTCATGATTCGTTCGGTTAACATACACCACGCCATAGCGTTTCTCCATATCACCTTGCGAACTCAAAATATCAATTAGTCCCCAGCCAAGGTAGCCGATAACTTCCACTCCATCTTCTTCAATTGCGGCTTTCATTGCTTTAATATGATTGCGGTGATATTCAATTCGGTAGTCATCGTTAATAGGATGTTCTCCATCCCACTTCTCACGCACCCCGATTCCATTTTCAATTGGAAATACAGGTAAGTGGTAGCGTAGATAGATCTTGTTTAAAACATCACGGAAACCTAAGGGATCAATTTGCCAATCCCACTCGGTCGTTTTGAGATAAGGATTGTCCTTTTTGCCATAATCCTGGTAGAGATTTGGTGCTGTACCAGCAGGTATCTTACTTGCATCAATCGTACTGGAAGCGTAGTAGCTAAAACTCAGGAAATCACTCTTAAGGCGTGAAATTTCTGCCATTTCTTTGTCATTAACATCAAGTTCTAACTTATTCTGTTTAACAAAATTAATTACTGCATCCGAGTACTTACCGTAGCTAAACGCATCTAGTAAATCAAAGTTCAGGAATTCGTCTATTTGATGCGCCGCAAAGACATCAGCAGGATTTGCAGTTGCACCATAAACTTGGTTGTAAGCTAGCATCCCACCAATTTTTGCATCTGTTTGATTATGTAAATAATTAGCAACCGCCGCATGACAGTACATAACATTATGAGCAATTTGATAAATATCGGTTAAAGTCTTATCACCTTTTAAATAACCAGCAATTTGAAATACCCCCGAAGTGTGATACAAGTTTTGTTCATTAAAAGTAATCCAGTACTTAACTCGATCTGTAAAGTGGTCAATCACGATTTTGCTATAGCGAATAAAGTCTTCACACACTTTTTTACTAATAAAACCGTTGTAATCTTCTGCTAAGTGTAAAGGCATATCAAAATGGTAAAGACATATCATTGGCTCAATATTACGTGCTAGTAGACCATCTACTAGCTTGTCATAATATTTAAGCCCTTCCTCATTAACTTCACCGTCACCATCCTTGATGACACGTGACCAAGAAATCTGGAACCGATACATATTCATTCCAAGATCTTTCATGTAATCAAAGTCTTCATCAAAATGATGGTAATTATCATTTGCAAAGTGCCAGTCACTAATATGCGGGCCAGACTTACGAACATCATAAACAGATAGGCTTTTACCGCCTTCGTTCCACCCGCCTTCTGTTTGCATACTTGAACTGGAATTGCCCCAGAAAAATTTTGTCATTATCATAACTTCTTTCTATTTATTAAAAGCGCTTTCAAAAATAATCATATTTCATCTTGCTTTTTAAGTAAATGATTGGCAAGCTGTAAGTAAAGTAAATAGTTTACTTATAGTTGGAGGTGCATGATGATCACAAGACCTAAATACATAAAAATTGCCAACAAAATTGAAGAAGATATTCTAATGCATAAGTATCAAAAAGAGCTGCCTCATATTGACCAGCTAGCAGCAGACTATGCAACTAGTAAGGTTACAATTGTCAAAGCCATCCGCTTTCTGAGCTATCAAAACGTCGTCAAACCGATTCGCGGTCACGGAACCCTGATTTTGACAGAAAAAGAAGTTGAAATTGCCAAAAAGGATAACGCTAATGAGCACGTCGGCTTTACCGAACGAATCAAAAACACGGCACTATTAACCAATCACATCGTGTCATTTGACCTGCGTGAACCAACTGACAAAGAAGTCGCTCTTTTAAAAATTAGTCGCAGCGATCTAGTATATGACATTATTAGACAGCGCTTGTTAAGTGATTTTCCGGTACGTCTTGAATATACTGTAATGCCAGTGAAGGTTATTCCAGGTATTACTGAAGAAGTTCTTAGGAAGTCAGTCTATGGATATATTGAAAATACGCTTCACCTAAAAGTTGGTAAGGCCAATAGAATTCTTCGTGCTGATAAACCAGATGCTTATGATCAGCTATATTTAAAGTGCAGCAAAACTGATCCGGTTTTTGAAGTTGAACAAGTTTGTTATTTGACTAATGGTATTCCCTTTGAGTATTCACAAACGCGAAATCGTTATGACCACGGTGAACTAACTCTAAACCAAGTATAAAGTCTTTATCCCTTTAATTAGTAACACAAAAAAAGAGCTCAAAAAAGCTCCTTTTTATTTGGTACGAAAAAAATATTGATTATAGCTGTAAATTGGCTTTGATGTAAAGTATTCTTACACTTGTTTTCATAAAAATTGCCGCTAAAAGGACTCTATCTTATGACTAATTTTAGTGCTTTATTCAAAAGCTGTTTGCTTTACAAATTGTCCATTACCAACCGAGTAGTAAGCTTTCCCTTGGATTATAGTAACCTCACCATAAGTGCGAATGTTATCACCAACACTAATAGTCACCTTACCAATACGCTTACCTGTATTATTGTAAACATCTGCCTTGGTAGTCAATACTCGAGATGTCCCCGTTAGCTCATCACTATCAAGATATTGATTATCACCAATTTCAATGAACATACGACCATTAATATTCCGAGTTTCACCTGTTGCCACTCGCGATCCAACTGATAAAACAACTTGATCTTTTTGTTGCCCTTCACTGTTATAAAGTCTAGCACTATGGTTCAACACTGCATTTGCAACAACACCGTCAGCTAATGTTTCATTTACCTCTTTGTTAGTTGTGCCAAAGTTAACAGCCTTAACATAGCGATTCACATCGATAGTATAAAATTCTTTGTCATCAAACCTAACTGGATCTCCATAAGTATCAACTTCCGTGTTTCTTTTAAGTAATTGACTGCCTATACGTTTCCCCTCTTTGTTATAAACAAATGAGTTCTTCAATAAGATTCGTTTTTGAGCATTAACATTATTAGCAGCAATATATAAACCGTTATCAATCAAATAGAACTCGCGTCCACCAATTATTTCTGTTCCATAAGTACTGAATACTGATCCTTTTTGAGCAACCATCAAGTTTGCGCGCTTGCCTTCTCCGTTGTAGAAGTATGAATCATGCATAATCTCTCTTTCAATTGCTTTAGAAGTATCTAGAGTTTCTTTATCTACAAAAGCCTTTGCGGTATTTCCTAAAAATTCTAAGTTCCTGGAATCAGAATTTTTTGCACTTGTAAGTTCATGGCTATTTAATTCCAGTGATCCACTATCTGAGTAGTTAGACTCAAAATCATCCGATTTTGGTAAAATGCTGTCTGTATCCTCAGACTTTAATTCGTTTGATTCTGCTGCTTTGATATCCGTTTCAACCAACTCTAAGTCGTTTGCTTTGGTTGAATTGCTATTTGTATTCTCGGCCTTTAATTCGCTTGATTCTGCTGCTTTAATATCCGTTTCAACCAACTCTAAGTCGTTTGCTTTGGTTGAATTGCTATTTGTAT
>CAMLHK010000010.1 GCA_946479925.1 uncultured Lactobacillus sp.
TCTTATACCGTTTAATAGGTAAAATGCAAGAAGAAAATATTCATTATGCATCAATAGAAAGCCTATACCGTTCAGAATTGGGTGTTTATCTAAAAAAAGAACTGGGTCCTAAAATGATGAACATTTACATTGAAGCGCCTCTTGAAGTTCGCGCACAAAGAGAATATAAAAAGCAAACAATTGATAACGGCGAGAATTTTACTTTTGATGAAATAGTAGAACGGACCAAAAATAAGGATCAGTTCAAAATCAAGCATGGGGCACTAAAAGTAAAGGACATAGCAGATATTATTGTTAACAATGATTCTTTTGTAGAAAATGAAAAGCAGTACTTAAATATTATGGCAGGCATTGCTTCTATAGTAAAAAAATAAAAAAATAAAGCACTTTGACTCTTTTTAGTGTCAAGGTGCTTTTTGGTTAGAAATATTTATTATTTTAGACTAAACCCGCTTAAGAACTTTTTTGCTTTTGACCACCAAATATGAAGAAAATATGCTGAAGTGAAGGATAATGTCCATGTCAGTACCCACATGCCAAAAAAGGTTAGAAATGGGTGATAAACAGCATGATAACTCATATTTAAGCCACGCCACAGCAGTTGATTCCAAAACACATTTGATAAATATGCTCTATAGGCATAGGTTGCTAAAAAGTGAAAAATTTTTAAACATTTCTCCAATTTGTGCCTGATATTAAATAGACATAGTGCAGCTACCAAAGCAATTACAGCCAAGCAATAAAATGTCATTGATGGTTTATAATAAGGCGCATTTGCAAAAAGAACCGGATGGCCAAAGCCATGTAATTCAAAATTAGTCCAGAAAAAGCATGCAGCAAAAACAACTAAAATTAGCCACCAAAACTTATATAGAAACGTGTTAACGTAATCCCTAAATTGCCACGCCAATACACCAAAAACACCGTAAATCACAAACGAAATGAAAATACGATCCAGCAGATACCAGCTTTTTTCGTGTGGCCCATGAAAAACGTAAAAGTCATAAAACCACAGCCAGAAAAAATACAAAACAAACGTAATACCGGCAACTGATAAACCCCGTTTTACGTTGTTAGCAACGTAACAACTGATTCCCCAGAAAATTGGCATCAAAATTATAAATTGTAACATCATGGTGTTATACCATAGATGAGGAGCAGCGTTACCGTTGATAAATTGCCAGCAAAATGTACCAAAATTATTGAACTTTCTTATTTGCTGAAGCCAGGGCATTCCCAACAAGTAGATCAAAGTCCACCAGATTGTAGGAACAAACAAATTTGACCAGTTTGCTCGTAAATGTTTTTGATATGAAAAATTGCCTGCTATATCGTTAGTACGAATAGTTGTATACAAAATGCCAAAGATAAATGCTGGAGCAGTGTACTTAACCAAATTATACATAACGCCAAAAATATCTTGCGTATTATATGGTTGTCCCACTCCCATAATTAAGGACATTATTGGTTGAGACATAACGGCGCTGCAAGCAAAAACCTTTAGGTAATCACCTATGTCAGCTATTTCGTATGCCGGATAATGATATTTATCCATTTTATTTAAGACCTTTCTTAGTAGATTTGTGAGATCCCTAAGAAGTTAAATTCAATATATGCGCTTTTTTAAAAAAATGCAAGCTCATTTTCTGTAATTTAATATGATTGTGCTTCTACCAATACATTGGCAATTTCATTACTGAACAATCTTTGCGTGTCAGTTAATGTCTGGTGTGGCGTGTTTAAATAAATTATGCGATGAGGAGATTTAGGAATAATTCTGGCAATATCAATTGCATTAGAATTTTTAAAGTATTCTCCCCAAGTTACTGAAGGAATAAAACCTATTCCTAATCCAGCAATGATCATTTCTCTAACAGTCGCCGGTTCATCTGACTGGTATTTAAAATTCAATTTTAAATCATTACTGAGCATAAATTTATTGATAGTTTGCTGTAATTCTGTTTCGTCATTTTCACCTACAAAAGTAAAATTTTCTAGTTCAGTGATATTAAACATATTCTTTTTTCGCATAAAGTTTCTTTTCCAGCCAATTACAATTTCTTCTCTTAAAAGTGGAATTGTCGTAAAATCGGCGATCTTATTTGAAGAAATAATAAAATCGAATTGCTTGAGATCCTTGGCAAAGGTTGTCCTTTGATGAATGTTCAAACTGACATTGGGCAGTAATTTTTGCATTTTTAAAGCAATAATTGGAATTAAGGGAGAACCTACGGTAAAAAGTACGTTAATTTCACTGGTTTTGTTTATAGAATTAACCCTAACAGCGTTTATGCCACGATTCAATAAATTAAGGCTGTCAGAAACATACGTGTAAAAAACTTTTCCTTGTTGATTCAATTTAATAGTTCTTCCTTGACGATCAAACAACTTAACCCCAATTTCTTCTTCAAGTTGTTTAATCGTTTTACTAATTGCCGATTCACTTACAAACGCCCTTTTAGCAGCTTCAGTAACTGATCCAAGGCTTGCAACACTGACAAAATACTTCAGACCTGTTAAGTTCATTTTTTACCTTCATTAATAACTTTTTAGTTAACTATTATTCCTATTTTCTATTATAAATGGTTATTAAATGGGATTAAACTAATATTGTGAGATCCAAAGAGGTGATAACGTGAAGTGTTTGTGGTTGTTTCCTGGGCAGGGAGGTCAAAACCCAGGTATGTTAGAAGATATAGACCCAGATTTGAAATTAAAAGTTGAAAATTGGACGGGAGTGAAGTTAACAGACAGTTTAGAAGGCTACCAAGATTCACAACAGATACAGCTAAGTATATTGCTTTTGCAAGTTAGCGAGGTTGATCAACTTAAAAAAATGGGTTGGCAACCAGATCTTGTTGCGGGTCATTCTCTCGGAGTTTTTGGCGCTGCTTATGCCGCAAATGTAATTACTAAAGAGGATGTTTTTAAATTAGTTAGTTTAAGGGCAAAATTAATGCAGTCTTCTTATCCAGAAGGCTATGGTATGGGAGTAATAGTAGGTTTATCTCGGCAAGAAGTTGCTGAAATGGTTAAAACTATACATACCTCAGAAAATCCGGTATATTTGTCCAATCAAAATTCGGAATTGCAAAACACATTGTCAGGCAAGCTTTCTGCCATTAAGCAGGTACTAAATTTTGCTACTAAAAGTGGTGCGACAAAGGCTAAATTGTTGCGCGTTCCCAACCCATCACATTCGCCTTTAATGGCAAAAGTAGCAAATAAAATGAGTCAGGAAATAACAAAGCTGAACTTTCTGGATCCTGACTGTATTTATCTAGCAAATAATAATGGTCATCCTGTGAAAAAAGCTGAAGAAGTTAAATATGATTTAGCAAATAATTTAATCCATCCAGTTTTTTGGGAAACAATGATCGATGTGGCGCTTGAGTATAATCCTCAAATTAGTATTGAGTTCTCTCCGGGGAACGCGTTTACCAGATTATTAAAAATGAAAACAGATCAAATAGCTAATATTGTTTTAAGTGAAATGTCAGTGTCAGATGCCGACTTTTTACTAAATAAATGGAAAGGATAATAAAATGAGTGAAAGAAATTGGCATTCTCATCGAGATGCAAAGCTTGCTCGGCTAAATAGTGCAAGTAAGCTTCTGGATGGTAAATTTGCTCAAACAGAAGATGTTGTTAAGGTTCTTGAGACTTTAATTAAGCCTCAGGATAAAGTGGTTTTAGAAGGTGATAACCAGAAACAGGCTTCCTTCTTGTCTGAAGCCCTAGCTAAAGTAGATGTGGAAAAAGTTCATGATTTGCATATGATTATGTCCAGCATTTCCAGGCCGGAACATCTTGATATTTTTGATTTAGGTATTGCTACTAAAATGGACTTTTCATATGCTGGCCCACAAAGTACGCGAGTATCACAGATGATTGCCGATGGGACCATGAAAGTAGGTGACATTCATACTTATCTAGAGCTTTTTGGGCGTTTGTTCATTGATTTAATTCCAAATGTTGTTTTAGTAGCAGCGGACAAAGTTGACCATGAAGGTAATTTATATACTGGCTTTAACACTGAAGAAACACCTACGATAGTTGAAGCAGCAGCTTTTCATGATGGAATTGTCATTGTGCAGGCAAATGAGATTGTTGATAAGGTTCCTCGGGTAGATATTCCAGCTGATTGGGTAGATGTAGTCATTCCTGCAGATAAGCCTTATCAACTTGAACCCTTGTTTACGCGTGACCCCCAAGCAATTAGTGAATTGCAAATTTTGATGGGAATGATGGCAATTCGCGGAATTTATGAAAAACATAATGTTCAAACTCTTAACCATGGTGTCGGCTTTAATACTTCTGCCATTGAGCTTTTACTACCAACATATGGCGAGCAGTTAGGCCTTAAAGGTAAAATTTGTCGTAACTGGGAACTGAACCCGACTCCAACTTTAATTCCTGCAATTGAAAGTGGCTGGGTCGATTCGATCCATTCATTCGGCGGAGAAGTTGGTATGGAAAAATATATTGCTGCTCGTCCTGACATTTTCTTTGTGGGTAAAGACGGCACTATGCGTTCTAACCGTGCTCTTGGGCAGGTAGCTGGTCAATATGCCTGCGATATGTTTGTTGGCTCAACTTTGCAAATTGATCAGTGGGGCAACTCTTCTACCGTTACTCATGGTCGTTTATCAGGCTTTGGTGGTGCTCCTAACATGGGCTCAAATCCAACAGGGAGACGGCATTCGACTGCAGCCTGGCAAAGCTTAAAGCCGGCTGATAATCCGTTAGCAAAAGGTCAAAAATTAGTGGTACAAATGGTTGAAACCTTTGGTTCAAATAAAAAACCAGTTTTTGTCGATCATTTGGACGCAGAGGAAGTTAGAAAAGAAGCAAAACTAGCTAATGTGCCAATCATGATTTACACAGAAGATACCACGCATATTGTGACTGAAGAAGGGATTGCATATCTTTATAAAACAGATAGTATGCAAGAGCGTAAAGCTGCTATTGAAGCAATTGCCGGTGTCACTCCTATTGGGCTTCGTTCTGATTCTGCAGAGGTTAAGAAATTGCGCGCCCAAGGGATTGTTGCTTTGCCTGAAGACTTAGGAGTTCGCAGACAAGATGCTAAACGCTCATTACTAGCTGCTCAAACAATGGATGATCTGGTCGAATGGTCACACGGTTTATACAATCCACCGGCTAAGTTCAGATCATGGTCATAATGGAGGTCAATAAAATGGAGAAACTTAATTTTACTTATCAAAATTCAGAAACTGTAAAAAAATTTGTTCATGTTGGTGTAGTGGCTTCCGGAGACTTGGAAATCTTACTTTATCCGGCCGAGAAGACAACGGTAGACATCGTAACTGGTAGTGATGGGTTCAAAGAAGTTTGGCATAATGTTCTTGATCGCTTTTTTACTCGTTATCCTTTAAAGGGTAAATTTGTTATTCATGATTTTGGAGCGACCCCAGGCGTGGTTAATCTTCGCCTCACTCAAGCAATGGAGGCATTAAACGATGAAAAATAGTTTTGTAGAATTGAATGGACGTCAACGTGCTTTTAGTTTACTTGATGAAAATTCAGGCCGCGAAATTGTTGGCCCTGAATTTGATTTCATTTCACCACATTTGGAACCACAAAACATTGTTCCTGAAAGTGATGATGGTGTGATTGTCGTCAAAGGTAAATTAAACAAAAAGGATGCCGTTATAATCTCAATTGAAGGAAGCTTTCAAGGAGGCGGAATTGGTGAGGTTTCTGGTGCAAAAATTGTAGCTGCCTTAGAAAAAACGCTTGAGGATAATAAAAAAGGTGAAAAAGAGTATCCAATTATTATCCTTGATACTGGTGGCGTACGTTTGCAGGAAGCTAATTACGGGTTGTTGTCAATTTCAGAAATACAAAATGCAGTTATTGCTCTCAAGAAATATGTGCCGGTAATAGGTGTTGTACCTGGAAGAGTAGGTAGTTTTGGCGGCATGTCTATTACAAGTGCAATTCTCTCATACCTTATTACAACTCCAAAAGCCAGGATTGCGCTGAATGGCCCAGAAGTTATAGAGCAAGAAGCTGGTGTTAGAGAATTTGATTCAAGTGATAAGAATTTAATATGGGACACTTTAGGCACACGTCAAAGGGTTAAAACTGGCATTGCTGATGAAGTCGTTACAGATGATGTTGCAGCCATTAAAGAAGCTATTTCAAATGCAATTATGGAAAATAAGGATGCACATAGAACTGAGCAAGCTGATTTTTATCTTTCTTTAATAGATAAAATTGATTTTACTCAACCCCTAGATACCAAGGAGTATAGTAATTTATTTGCGGCAAACAATCCAGTAGAGCATGAAGTTCAAGAAGCTCATGCAAGTAAACAACCAAAAACAAAATCACGTGGTCGACTCTGGTTTGAAAAACTGACAGGAATTGAAAATGCTGAATCTAATTACTCTACGGTTCTTCATGCTGCAAAAGATGGGAAAGAATATATTGCTATTGTTCCTGATGAGCATAATCGTTTTCCTCGAGTACGAGAAGGTGAAGTTGGCTTACAGGAAGGTTTCTTAGTAGCTAAAGTTGTTAACCAGATTGTTGCAGAAGATAAAGATAAGCAGACAAAGCGTCCGCTGGTTTTAGTGGTGGATGTACCAAGTCAGGCTTATGGTTATAAAGAGGAATTAATTGGTATTCATATAAGTTTGGCATCTGCTGCTGCGGCTTACGCAAAAGCCCGTCAATCTGGGCATCCCGTAATTGCCTTTATTCCTGGTGATGCTGTTTCAGGTGGATTTTTGGCCCACGGATTGCAATCAAATCGCATTATTGCTTTAGCAGACGATTCAATCACAATCCAGGCCATGTCTAAAGCTTCTGCCGCTCGGATTACTGAGCGTACAATTGCGGAACTTGAAGAGGCTACTAAGCACGTTCCAGCAATGGCCTATGATATTCATAATTATGAAAAACTTGGTGCTTTATACAAGTTAGTGCCTGACGTTTCTTCATGGGATGCTAATGTGGAAGCAACTCAAAAGATTGAAACAATTATTGATGAAGCAATTGCAAGCACAAAGAATCAACCAACTGATTTAAGTTTTAGATATGAGACCCCAATTGCTGTTGAAAGTGGACGAAAAGCAACAAACCAAATGCGTAGGATTGTGTTTGATCAATGGAAGAAATAAAACAAGTTTGGCCACATGACTTGCTAACATTCAATGACAACCATGATTTAATTTTAAAAGGGAATCCTTTACCTGACTGGGCAAAGGATTCTTTGTCTAAAGCAAAAATCGTTGTTGTCAGACGTGGGCTTGCAAAGCAGGGTCTTATTCCTGTGGGTCTGAGAGGAAGTCGTAGGAGTCAGCGCTTAGCTGGATTTTTAGTGAAAAAGCGAGTAATAAATTGTTATAGTCCAGCTTATTTTATAAAAAACAAATCATGGGAAATTTTGACTCCTGAAAGGCGGAAACTGCCTCAGTTTCAAGCTCTAGAAAAAATATGTCCCTTATTAAGGAAATATAAGTGGGGTATTGGTGGTTCCTTGGCTTATGAAATGGCAACAGGTATTGCTATGGTACAAAATAATTTAAATCATAGAAGTGATTTAGACATAATTTTAGTTGCAAAAAGAAAGATTAATATTGAACAGTCTAGAAAATTATTGACCATGCTAAACCAATATCAAGTTCATGCAGATGTTCAGGTAGTTAAAGGACAAAATGGGTTTGCGTTAGCAGAATACGCAGCAAACCGTAGTCCCAAAATATTAGTCAAGACAACTGCTGGCCCAGTCCTTACGGCTGATCCCTGGCATTTTTTAAAGGTGAACTAGATGAGCTATTATCAAACAAAAGACGGTATAAATTTAAATTTTCATCTCTACGGCAAAGGTAAACCAATAGTGCTAATAACCGGTTTTGGAGGTTATCAAGAAATTTGGCTGAAACAAATCTCTTATTTAGTGGATATGGGTTACCAGGTCTTAACTTATGACCATCGTAACATGGGTCAAAGTGAGCGGACGGCATGTGGTCATACTCTTAGGCGATTAACTACTGATCTAATTGAATTGTTGGATTTTCTTGCAATTAATCACGCTGCTTTTATTGGTCACTCATTGGGAGGCAGCGTTTTATTTGCTTTAATTGATAGCAAACCAAGCTTAATTGATTTAGCTTGTATTGTTGATCAGAGTCCATATATGCTAAACACGACAAATTGGCATTTTGGCTTTATGAATTTCACTGCTCAAAATTACAAAACTCAATGTCAAAAAGCTCCGAATACTCAGGAAACTTTACATGGACTTGATTCGGATGTAACTCATAGACTTAATTTAATTAAAAGAAAGTTCCCTTTTAATAGACAAAGCAATCTGGACCTTTTACAAGAGCATATTCAATATGATTGGCGCGATCTTATAAAATATACGGATCGTAAAATGGCTGTTTTTGCTTCCCGCCAAAGTCCATATTACAATGCAAAATTTGCCGAGTGGATGTGTCTAAATAATCTACACATTAAGTGCGCCATTTTGGATAACTGTGGACATGATATAATGGCAGAAGTACCCAGCCAGTTCAACCAACTTTTACGCCATTTTTTATTAGCAAGCGGCTATTTACCTGGAGGGGGCAATTAAAATGTTTCGACACGAAATAGTCATTACACAAGGAATTTTACCGTTTAAAATCATTATTCATAACAAGTCTGTTATTCAAATCACTAAGCACTGGCATCAATCTCTCGAAATTGATTATACAGTACACGGTGATGGTGACTATTTTGTTTCAGGTCATAAAACTCATTTAAAAGATGGAGATTTCATAATTATAAATTCTGGAGAAGTTCATGGTGTTGAAAACATTGCTCCAGGTGACAAAAGAAGATCGCTCACTCTTTTAATTCCTGCAAAAACCATGAAAAAGATGGTGCCTAATATTGCTAATTACTATTTTGTTTCCCAACATACCGATCCTAAGAAAAATAAAATTATTAAAAAGGAGTTAGCGGCCATTTATTATTTGTGGACGAAGAAGGATAATCACTATGCTCAAATTGAAATTCTCGGGCACTTTTATTTACTTTTTTCGCATCTTCTGCATGATTTTTTAGTTCAAAAAAGCGAAGTTCTGACATTTAATGAGGTTAAAAAACAGGATAAAGTTAAAGAAATTATTGCTTATCTTTCGCAAAATTTTACCGAAAATTTGACACTTAGCGATATAGCAAAACACTTTAATTTCTCTAAAAATTATCTTGATCGTCTTTTTGAAAAGGAGGTTCATACAAGTCTTATGCATTACCTCCAATTGATTAGATTACAATATGCTTATCAGGAAATTGCCAATACCAACTTACCCATTAATATTATTGCCGATCATTGTGGCTTTGCTAATGTTAAGAGCCTACAAAAGCTATTTAAAAAAATATACCAAGTTTCTCCTAAACAATATCGTGAACAATTAAAAAGTCAATAATTTGCCTATTATAAGTTAATTTTTTAAACTTTGTAAAGCACATTTTCCCTATACTTAGTGTGTAGTTAATGCAAGCGATTACATATTAAGGAGGAGCTATGACTATTAAAATTGATAAAAATAAGCCGCTTTTAAAAATAGGTATTTTAGCTATTTCAACCTTATTGACAGCTGCCAGTGCAGTTTCTGGTACGATGCCAATGATGGAAAAGCAGTTTTCAGGTGAAGGATCAGCAAATGTGAAGGCTTTACTGACTATACCATCAATCGGAATGGTAATTTTTGTGCTTTTGTCATCTATTTTTATTAAATATTTAGGTAAGCGCAAAACCGTTTTGCTGGGGCTATTTTTAGGTTTAATTGGTGGAACCTTACCATTTTTTATAAATAATTTTCATGTAATTCAGGTATCGAGATTTGTTCTCGGAATGGGTAATGGACTTTATTCCACCTCAACTGCGAGTTTAATAGGTGATATTTGGTCAGGAGATGAACAAAGGACACTTCTGGGATACCAGTCGGCTATTCAAACATTTGGCCAAAGCCTAGCAGTTTTTGTTGCTGGACTATTACTGGGAATAAATTGGCATGCGGCATACTTAGTTTATTTGCTTTTTATCCCAATTATTATTCTTTTTGCCTTGGGATATACACAAAGTACTGAAAACCGAATACAGGCCGAACAAAAAGAAATTCTCAAAAATGCTAAAGCTGAAAAAAAGACCACAAATGTACCAGTTTTGGCTTTAATAGCTATTTTGATGTCTTTTGTTTATTTCAATGCCATTATGCCGCAACAAACTGATGCGCCACTAGTAATCCAGCAATTAAATTTGAATCATCAGGAATTCTTTTCCACCTCTTTAGCTTTGGCTGGTCTTGTGGGAGCTGTTTTTACCGCTTTTTACGGCAAAATTTATAAAGTGCTGAAACATTATACTCCTGTATTTGCAATGGTCTTAGGTATTATCGGTTATTGGGGCATCATACATTCGCCTAACATGCTGGTATTTACAATTTCAATGATGATTATTTCGGCCACTAATATCATTTTTCCTTACATTTATGGCGCAGTAATGGAAGATGTGCCCGCAACTTCGAAAGACTTTTTCCTCTCTCTTGCTAAGGTATTTAATAATGGGGGAGCATTCCTTTCCCCATATACAATGGCGCTGACAGCATCCATTTTAGGTGTTTCCGGCCCAATTGCTATTATTAAAATAGGAATGTGGTACCTGATGTTCGTGGGAATAGGTTATATAATACTAGCAGTTTTACGCAATAAATTAGCAAAAAAAAATTAAGGCAGGTATCACAAAATGAATATTAATATAATTTACCAAGAAGAAGTTACAGATAATGGCACTTTTGTCACTAGTGCTACGCTCAAGTCGGATACTGATTTAAAGAAACTAGAAAAGGACGTTTCTTTTACGGTAAAAAATAAAGAAATTATTATTAGAAATGTAGAAGAAAAATCAAATAGCTTAATTTATTACTTTGAAGAAATGAGTGAATTGTCAGTTTTAAGCTTTGATGCTGACAAATTTATTAATAATGTATCATTGCCTAATATTCTTGTTCAAGTTAAAAATCATTTACCACATATTGCAGCAGAATACCGCAAAGATCCCTTCTTAAAAGATTTTGCAGAAAGAATCATACAAACCGATAAAGTACAGTTAAGCTATTCAATTTATGCTTCTGGTAATAAAAATGTTCCCAGGCCTTTGGTATTATTTTTACATGGTTCAGGTGAACGCGGCTTTTATAATGGTATGCCACTTTTAGGAAATGATGTCCCTAAGACCTTATATACATATGCTAAGGAAAAAGAGAATGCTGTAATTTTAGTTCCCCAAGCTACCTGGGCACCGACATTAAATGGTTGGTTTAGAAAAGAATTTCGCGCTGCTCTGTTTCAATTATTGAAACAGATAACAAAAGAATATAATATTGATTCCAAACGAATTTATCTAACAGGACTTTCAAATGGTGCCTCTACTACTTGGTTTTTGGGAGCTAATTATCCTGATTTGTTTGCAGCACTCGTTCCTTGTTCAGGCTATGTCTATGAAGATGGCAAAAAAGGTTATGGAGAACAAGGAAAGGGCAGATATATGTTGGCTACGAGTGAAGAAGGACAGTCCTTGGCGCAACTACCGATCTGGGCTTTTCATGCTGAAGATGATCCGGTAGTAGGGGTTTTAGGCACTAAAAAAGCTGAGGAGGCAATTAAAAACGCTGGGGGAAAGAAACTGAAGGTGACAATTTTCCCTAAAGGGAAAGTGAGACCAAATCCACATGCTAGCTGGGCATATGCATATAATAATCCTGAGCTTTTACCGTGGCTTTTTAAGCAGCATAAATAAAAGCTGTTCTAAGTTTGTAAATTTTGCTATAATGAACAACTTGTTGAAATAAAATTTAAACACCAAGTAATAAATTATATTTCAAATTGAAAACTGTTTTGGTGTAAAATTTTTAGTGCTGGATTGTGCTAGCTTTAAAGCTAAACAATTTTATTGATTTTGTCATTATATGGAAGAGATTTATGAAAAATTATTTGAGCATTGATATTGGCGGAACTGAAATTAAATTTGCTAAATTAGATTCTGCAGGAAATATAATTGAAAAAGATAAAATTGCTACTGATCAAGATAAAGCAAATTTTTTAGAAAGTATTGATGGAATTGTCAATCGCTATATTTCAGATATCAAGGGCATCGGCTTTTGTGCTCCTGGTAAAATTGAAAATACTAAAATAAGGTTTGGCGGGGCCTTACCATTTTTAGATGGCATTGACTTTGCCGAAATATATGGTAAAAAGTATCACATAGCGGTTGCTGTTATTAATGATGGTAAAGCCAGTGTTCTAGCTGAAAACTGGTTGGGGAGTCTAAAAGGTGAACAAAATTGTGCCGCTATTACTTTGGGAACAGGAGTTGGCGGTGGCATAATTATTGATGGTCACTTATTAAGAGGAACACATTATCAGGCTGGTGAATTAAGTTTTATGATTAATGATTTATCTCACCCAGATAATATGCAGGGCTCTTTGGGTAACATTGGCTCTGCCGTCAATTTTATTAAAAAGATAAACCACAAACTTAATTATCCTAAAGAAAATGATGGACTTCATGCTTTTGAGGCAATTAAGGAGAAGTCACCTGACGCGGTAAATATCTTTCAGAACTATTGTCTTACAATAGCTGGTTTAATTCTCAATATCCAAACCGTAGTAGATGTTGAAAAAATAGCTATTGGTGGTGGTATCAGTGCCCAACCAATTTTAATAAGTGGTATTAACAAAGAATATGACAAATTGGTACAGGAAAAGAACCCTATTATAGGAAATACTTTAACTAAGCCTGCCATTGTTTCTGCTCATTTTAGGAACGATTCAAATTTGTATGGGTCACTTTACAATTTATTGCTGCAAATTAATAGGGAAAATAAATATTAATTATATTTTGAAAATCTCGAAGTAGATAACTTTGAGATTTTTTGCTTTTCCCGTTAATTTTTTAGTTCAAAGAATTTTTTTAAGAAATCCCTCTCTTTTATTTCTAAGTCCACATTTGCGCTTTTTATATGGTAGAATAACTAAAGTTAATAGAGGAGGCTGTCATGACTAAAGTTAAGTATAAGCGTATAGTTTTAAAAATTTCTGGTGAAGCTCTTGCTGGTGCTGAAGGAACTGGAATAAATCCCACGGTCATTAGTCATTTAGCAAAAGAAATCAAATCAGTTCATGAACTCGGTGTTGATATTGGTATTGTCGTTGGTGGCGGTAACATGTGGCGAGGTGAAACTGGTGCAAAACTAGGAATGGAGCGTTCACAAGCTGATTATATGGGTATGCTTGCTACTATAATGAATGGTTTAGCTCTTCAAGATGGCTTGGAACATGTAGGCGTACCTACTAGATTACAAACATCGATTGAAATGAGACAAATAGCAGAACCATATATTAGAAGAAAAGCAATTCGTCATTTAGAAAAAGGGCGAGTAGTAATTATGGGTGGTGGCACTGGTAATCCTTACTTTTCGACTGATACCACTGCTGCACTAAGAGCCGCTGAAATAGGCGCGGATGTCATTCTGATGGCTAAAAATGGAGTTGACGGAGTTTACTCTGCTGATCCGAAAGTTGATCCCAATGCCAAAAAATATAGTGCACTTTCTCAGTTAGATCTTATTTCTAAAAACTTAAAAGTCATGGACAGAACGGCAAGTTCACTTTCAATGGACACGAACATTCCTCTTATTGTATTCAACGTTAATACTGAAGGTAATATTAAAAAAGTGGTTTTAGGTGAAAATATTGGAACAGTAATCGGAGGAGAAAATAATGAATAATGATGCTATTAAAAAAGCACAAGATAATATGAATAAATCAATTACCGTTTTTGAAAAAAACTTGGGCTCTATTCGTGCTGGTGTTGCTAATGCAGCTTTACTTGAAGGTGTAAAAGTTGATTATTATGGTGCCCCGACACCACTAACGCAAATGTCCAGTGTCACTATTCCGGAGCCGCGAGTATTATTAATCACGCCCTATGACAAAAGCAGTCTTGATGATATTGAACATGCTCTTTTGGCTTCAAACTTGGGCTTAACACCTGCAAATGATGGCAAGGTGATCCGTTTAGTGATCCCGCAACTTACTGGTGAAAGACGACAAGAAATTGCCAAAGAAGTCAACAAGATGGCTGAAGAGAGTAAGATTGCCATTAGGAATGTTCGTCGTGATGCTATGAACAGTCTGAAAAAACAACAGAAAGACGATGAAATCACGGAAGACGAACAACGCAATTTGGAAAAGAAAGTGCAGAAAGTTACGGATGATGCTACTAAAAGAATCGACAAAATTGCGGAAGAAAAGCGTAAGGAAATTACACAAGGCTAATTAAATGGCAAGTAAAAAAAATCAATTAAACCATTTAGCTATTATAATGGATGGTAATGGTCGTTGGGCAACTAGGCAAGGGAAGCCGCGAATAGCAGGCCATTACGAAGGCATGAATAATGTCGAAAGAATAACTTTGGCAGCCGACCAGCTAGGTATCAAAGTCTTATCACTATATGCATTTTCTACAGAAAATTGGGCCAGACCCAAGGAAGAAGTAGCATATTTGATGAACTTGCCAGTGCGTTTTTTTGACAAATTTATGCCTACCCTGATGAAGGAAAACGTCAAAGTGAATATTATGGGCTATTTAGATGAGTTGCCGCCTAAGACTTATGATGTTGTCCAAAGAGCAATGGCGGAAACTGCCACAAATAGTGGCTTAATTTTGAACTTTGCTTTCAATTATGGCTCTAGAAGAGAGATTACGACTGCAGTAAAAGAGCTTGCTACGCTCGTTGAAACAAATGCGATAACAAGCGAAGAAATTGATGAGGAAATGATTTCCCACAGATTGATGACTGCGAGTTTTGGCGAATATAGCGATCCTGATTTATTAATTAGAACATCTGGTGAACAAAGGATTTCTAATTTTATGCTTTGGCAGTTAGCTTATTCAGAACTTGCTTTTAGTGAGAAAAATTGGCCAGATTTTACTAAAACTGATTTAGAAAAATTTGTTAATGATTTTCAGAATCGTCATCGTCGTTTCGGCAAACTTGATGAATCGGATAGTTAGGTATTTATATGAAACAACGTATAATCACAGCAGTAATTGCTTTAATTTTATTTATTCCTATTGTAATTATGGGTGGGCTCTGGATGGAATGGCTCACCGTCATCTTTGCAGCCGTTGGTATTAGCGAATTCTTTTTAATGAAAAAGCAAATTCTGGTTTCAGTCAATTTTTTATTGGCGTTACTGGCTACAATCACTTGGGCTGTACCAGATAATTTTATCCAGTCAATGCCATTTCACTGGACGAAATATGGTATTTATTTTGCCCTTATCATGCTAATGCTTACCTGGACTGTTTTAACTAAAAATAAAACCACTTTTGACGATGTAGCCGTTTATACTTTAGGCTCATTATATGTCGGCACAGGCTTTCATTATATGGCAAGCGTCAGAAATGCAAGTAATGGTCTTGCACTTCTTTGCTACGTTTTTGTCGTTGTATGGCTTACTGACACAGGTGCATATATGATTGGCCGAAAAATTGGTAAACATAAGTTATGGCCTGTGATAAGTCCCAATAAAACATGGGAAGGATCAATTGGAGGCACAATTTGTGCAGTGATTTGTGCGGCAATCTATGTTTATTTTGTCAACTTAAATCATTCTCAAGTTGAAATGATTATTTTTGCCTTTGTGCTATCAATTGTTGGCCAAATGGGCGACCTAGTTGAATCAGCTTATAAGAGATATTACGGGGTTAAGGATTCTGGCAAAATACTACCTGGTCATGGCGGTATTTTAGATCGTTTTGACAGTATGCTCTTTGTTTTGCCTGTATTTGCTGCTTTAATGGGAATCATGCACTAGGAGAATTCTTGTGAAAGGTATACTAATCTTTTTAGTTGTATTTGGAATATTGGTTTTTGTCCATGAGTTTGGGCATTTTATTGTTGCTAAAAAATGCGGCATTTTAGTGCGTGAATTTTCAATTGGGATGGGACCTAAACTTTTCCAAGTTCGACGCAATCCTACTACTTATACCATTAGATGGCTGCCTTTAGGTGGTTATGTGCGTTTGGCAAGTAAAGATGATGAAACTACGTTAGCTCCTGGTATGAGAGTAGTTTTGCAACTTAATCAGCAAAATGAAGTAGTCAGGATTGATGCTTCTGAGTCGGATGTCCCGCTTGAAGGAATTCCATTGCAGATCACTAAGTTTGATCTAGTTGATAAACTCTTTATTTCAGGGTATGAAAACGGCGAAGAAGAAAAACTAGTAACATATCATGTTAATCATGATGCCACTATCATTGATCAATCAAATACTGAACTGATCATTGCCCCCCGTGACACGCAGTTTCAAGAAGCAAATGTCTGGCAAAAATTAGCTACTAACATTGCTGGCCCTTTGATGAATATAATTTTGGGTTTTGTTGTTTTTTTGATATGGACTTTTACCGTTCCAGGACCAGCTACTACAGAAGTGGCAGAAGTGGCACCAAATTCCCCGGCTGCGCTTGCAAAGCTTGAGCCTGGTTCAAAAATAACGGCTGTTAATGGTCATAAAATAACCTCTTTTGAACAAATATCTGAAGAAATTTATCAAAGCAAAGGCGAAAAAACTAATATTGCGGTGGTCAAAAATAATCACAAAAAAGTGATAAGTGTTCAACCACAAGTCGTTAAAGTGCAGGGGCAAAAAGTTTATCAAATTGGAATTAGAGCCAAAAGCGATGATAGTTTTAATGCTAAGTTTAAGCGTGGCTGGGATACAGCCGTTTCCACTACGGGGATGATTTTTAATGCAGTTGGTGGTTTATTCCGTCACTTCAGCTTAAATAAACTTTCTGGCCCAGTTGGGATTTATTCACAGACATCACAGGTTTCTAAAATGGGCTTCACCTATATTTTGGCTTTTTTGGCAATGATTTCTATTAACTTGGGTATTGTCAATCTAATACCAATTCCTGGCTTAGATGGTGGTAAATTTTTACTAAATATTATTGAAATCATTCGTGGTAAACCAATTTCTGAAAATCATGAAGCTATAGTGGAATTAATCGGTTTCGGTTTACTGTTAGTTTTAATTATTGCTGTAACGGGCAATGATATCTACCGTTACTTTATTAAATAAAAAAACAATTTGGGAGAGAGAATTAATGCGTCAATCTAAATTATTTATGCCGACTTTAAAAGAGGCACCAGCTGATGCTGTTGCTGAAAGTCATAAATTAATGTTGCGAGGTGGATATGTTCGCCAAGTAACAGCTGGAGTTTATGCCTATTTGCCCTTAGGATATCGCGTCTTAAGTAAAGCCGAGAAAATAATGCGCGAAGAAATGGCAAAAATCAACGTGCCGGAAATGGCAATGCCAGATCTTTTGCCTGCGACTCTATGGGAAGAATCGGGTAGATGGCAAAAATATGGGCCTGAAATGTTTAAATTAAAGGACAGACATGGCCGCCAAAGTTTACTGGGACCGACTCATGAGGAAACCTTTACTGATATTGTCGCTAAAGATTTAAAGAGCTACAAACAAATGCCAATTGCTCTTTTCCAAATTCAATCAAAGTTTAGGGACGAAAACAGACCTCGTTTTGGTTTATTAAGGTCTCGTGAATTTATAATGCTTGATGCCTATAGCTTTGCTGCCACTAAAGAGCAACTTGATCAGCAGTTTGAGGATGAAAAGAAAGCTTTTACGGCCGCTTATCATCGGTGTGGTTTAAAGGTTACCCCTGTAATTGCTGATTCTGGTACTATGGGTGGCAAAAATTCGACAGAATTCCAAGCTCCTGCAGCAATTGGTGAAGATACTATTGCCACTAATGAAACAGGAACATATTCAGCTAACTTAGAAATGGCTTCAAGTGTCGATACTTTCAAGCCAGAAGAAGAACAATTAAACCAAGTTGAAGAAGTTGCTACTCCAGGTAAAGAAACTATTTCTGATCTTGTTCAATTCCTGCAAGTGCCAGCTACACGGATAGTTAAAAGTATCTTATACGTCGCTGATGAAAAAGCAAAGGTGTTAGTTTTAATTCGTGGCGATAAACAGATTAACGAAGTAAAATTAAAGCACCTGTTAGATGTAGATTCACTTAGGGAAGCTACAGATGATGAACTAGAACAGATAACTGGTGTCACTAAGGGTAGCGTCGGACCAATTAATGCTGACTGGGCAGATCAAGTTGTTGCAGATAACACGGTAAAAGACCTGTATAATGTCATTGTTGGTGCTAATAAAACTGGTTTTCAATTTAAAAATGTAAATTTAAAGCGTGATATTAATCCAGACAAGTTTGGAGATATTAGGGTAGCCAATGAAAATGAACCGGATCCGGTTGATCATCTCCCTTTAAAATTCACTACTTCTATTGAAGTTGGTCATATTTTTAAACTGGGAACATATTATACCAAAACCATGGGTGCAGACTTTTTAGATCAAAATGGTAAAGCCCAGCCCGTTATAATGGGTTCATACGGCATTGGTGTTACCAGAGTATTATCTGCGGTCATTGAACAACATTTAACCAAAAATGGTGTAGCCTGGCCCAAAGAAATCGCACCATTTAGTCTTCATATCGTTCAAATGAAAATGAAAGATAATGATCAATCTGCTCTGGCTCAAAAACTTGAAGAAAAATATAGTGCTAAGTATGATGTATTATATGATGATCGTAATGAGCGTGCTGGTGTGAAGTTTGCGGATGCTGACTTACTTGGCGCTCCGGTCAGGGTAACAGTCGGTAAAAAAGCAGCTGAAGGTGTAGTCGAAGTCAAAAGACCTGCTGACGAAAAAGCTACTGAAATGACACTGTCTGAATTAGATGATTTTGTTAATAAAGAGTTAGGATAATTTTCGTGACTGATAAAAATAAACTATTTTTAAGGTTATTGCAGCAAATAAAGTTTCCGCAAGAATTTGCAGATAATAAATTGTTGCAAAAAGGCGAAATTGAGAACGTGGATGTTTACGCTAGAGAACACAGGTGGGATATCCACGTTCTTTTTACTACACCGTTAAAATTTGCAACTTTTGATGCACTAAATAAGGCAATAACCGCTAATTTTTCTTCTTTTGTAAATACTCGCTTGTATATTCGTTCTCTGGATGGAGCGGATGACTACTTAACCGATTATTGGCACTATGCTGTCCAGAATTCTCAGGCTTTGCAGCCGGTGGCTCGAGAATTTATTTCCAGCCATAAGCCTAAAAAGGAAGATGGGCGCTGGATTATTCCCGTAGATAATTTAGTAGTTGATGGGCTGCTTGAACAAAAGATGCTTGATGAGCTAGCTGAAGAAATGAGGAATTACGGTTTCTTTAATTTAAAGTTTGTAACTGAAATCGATGATGAAAATTCTCTCAATAATTTAGCCAGTCTGCAAGAATTGCAGCAGCAGCATGAGCAAAACATGCAGGAAGAATATGATGCTGCTCCAACACAAGAGAAAGTCAAAACTCCAAGTTATCCTACTAAAAAAAGTCGTTATGGCAACCGTAAGCTTGATGAAAATCTGACTATAACACAAATTAAAGATGTTATCGATGGCAGCAGAAATGTTGTAATAGAGGGAAATATTTTTAATATTTCCAGCAGAGAATTAAAAACCGGTTCAATTATATTTACTGGTGAAATAACAGACTATACTGATTCTATCTCATTTAAGAAATTTGTTTCTGATAAAGATCAAATTCAAAGTATGAAAGACATAAAACCTGGAACCTGGGCAAAAATGCAGGGATCAGCTTCTCAGGACCAGTGGAGTCATGATACAGTTTTTAACATTTCGGCTTTGGAAGTTATTGAGCATGTCGGTCGAACGGAAAAGTATCAAGGCGAAGAAAAAAGAGTAGAATTACATCTGCACACCAATATGAGTCAGCTTGATGCAACCAATACGGCAACAGACTTTGTCAAAGCCGCCAAAAAGTTCGGTCAAAAAGCAATCGCCATTACAGACCATGCAGATGTTCAAGCCTTTCCAGAAGCATATAATGCTGGTAAAAAGAATGGCGTCAAAATTATTTATGGCCTTGAAGCTAATATGATTGATGATCATGCTCTACTTGTTCTTAATCCTGCATCAATGACTTATAAAGATCGTGAATTTGTCATTTTTGACGTTGAAACAACTGGTCTTTCTTCTGTTTACGATACTATTATTGAAATTGGCGCCGTTAAGATGAAAAATGGTGAAGTTCTGGAAAGATTCGATAAATTTATTAATCCCCACCATCCATTAAGCGAACAGACAATTAACTTAACTTCAATTACTGATGAAATGGTTGGGGCTGCTGATGACGAAGCTGTAGTAATTAAGCAATTTCAAGATTTTTATGGCGATCGACCACTTTGCGGTCATAATGTGCAATTTGACGTTGGATTTGTTAATGCTGCATTAAGACGGGCAGACCTCAGCGAAATAACTCAACCGGTAGTGGATACACTTGAAGTATCGCGCTTGCTTCACCCAGAACAATCAAGACATACGCTTGATTCACTGGCTAAAAAATATAATGTAGTCTTAGAGCATCATCATCGAGCTAATCAGGACGCTGAGGCTACGGGCTATTTAATGTTTAAGCTTCTGGAAGCTTTTACCAAAAAGTATCATGAAGATGATTTAGGTAAGATGAACGAATATGCTGCTCAAGGTCAAGTGTTTAAGAGAGCACGACCACAACACATGACTATCTTAGCTAAAAATCAGACGGGTCTTAAAAACATGTACAGGTTGGTTTCAATCGCAAGTACAAAAGATTTTTATCGGATACCAAGAACGCCAAAGTCTGATTTGGTGAAAAATCATGAAGGCCTGCTATTCGGTTCAGGTTGTTCTGAGGGCGATGTTTTTGTCGCAATGATGCAGAAGGGATATGATGAGGCCCGTAAAAAAGCCCGCTTTTATGATTATCTTGAAATTCAACCTCCCGCAAATTATTCCATTATGATTGAAGATCATTTGATCGCCGATGAAGCAGAACTTGAAGAAATTCTGACTAACATTTATAAATTGGGTAAGGAATTGAATAAACCAGTGGTAGCTACTGGTGACGCGCATTACATTGAGGAACATGATGCTATTTACCGTACAATTTTAATTTCGGCACAACGCAGCAATCCTGATAGAAACAAAAAGCAGCCTGATATGCACTTTTACACCACTCAGGAAATGCTGGACGCATTTAGCTTTTTAGGTGAAGATGTTGCTAAGGAAATAGTCATAACCAACCCTAATAAAATAGCTGAATCAATTGAAGAAATTTCACCTATTAAAGATGGACTTTATCCTCCTCACATTGATAATGCAGATGAAGAAATGAAACGTTTGACTTATGACAAGGCTCATGAACTTTATGGAGACCCGTTACCTAAGATAGTTCAAGACAGACTTGACATGGAACTCAACTCGATCATTTCAAATGGTTATGCAGTTATTTACTTGATTTCACAAAGATTGGTGGCTAAATCTAATAAAGACGGCTATTTAGTTGGCTCTCGGGGCTCTGTGGGCTCCAGCCTTGTTGCTACAATGTCAGGAATCACTGAAGTCAATCCTCTGCCACCGCACTATCGTTGTCCAAAATGTAAATACTCGGAGTTCTTTGAAAATGGTGAATTTGGTTCAGGCTATGACTTGCCTGATAAAAAGTGTCCCAACTGTGGGGCAGAGTTAGTTAAAGACGGCCAGGATATTCCATTTGCAACATTTTTAGGGTTCCATGGTGACAAAGTTCCAGATATTGATTTGAATTTCTCTGGTGACTATCAACCAGTGGCTCATAACTTTATTCGGGTAATGTTTGGACCTGATAATTCATACCGTGCCGGTACAATTGCCACAGTGGCAGATAAAACAGCCTATGGTTATGCTAAGCATTATGATGAAGAAAAAGAATTGAATTTGCGCGGAGCAGAACTAGATCGTCTTGCAGCTGGAGTCAGCGGCGTTAAAAGGACAACTGGTCAGCACCCGGCAGGAATTGTTGTGGTTCCAGATGATATGGATATTTATGACTTTACTCCGGTACAATACCCAGCAGATGATGTTAATGCTGCCTGGTTAACGACGCATTTTGACTTTCATTCCATTCATGATAATATCTTAAAATTTGATATTTTAGGCCATGATGATCCAACGATGATTAGGATGTTGCAGGATCTTTCAGGCGTTGATCCGTTAACAATTCCCCCTGATGATCCCGGAGTGATGTCACTTTTTTCAAGTCCCAAAATATTAGGCGTGACCCCTGAACAAATTCAATCAGAAACAGGTACCCTAGGGGTACCGGAATTTGGTACTAAATTTGTTAGAGGGATGCTTGAAGAAACCAAGCCAACTACTTTTTCTGAGCTGTTGCAAATTTCAGGTTTGTCACATGGTACTGACGTTTGGCTAGGAAATGCCGAGGAATTGGTTAATAATGGTACGTGTAAGTTAAAAGATGTTATTGGCTGTCGTGACAATATCATGATGGACCTGATCCACTGGGGTGTTAAACCTGAAGTAGCCTTTTCTACAATGGAATCTGTGCGTCATGGCCGCGGAATTAGTGATGAAGACATGGCTGTTTTAAAGAAAAACGATAAGATACCTGACTGGTATATTCCGTCGTGTCTCAAAATTAAGTATATGTTTCCTAAGGCCCATGCTACCGCCTATATCCTAATGGCTCTTAGAATTGCCTGGTTCAAGGTTTATTATCCTGAAATTTACTATACCGCTTATTTTTCAGTCCGTGCCGACTTATTTGACTTGGTCGCTATGAGTCATGGTAAAAATACGGTCAAAAAGGCAATGGCCGATATTCAGAATCAGGGAAACGATGCATCGGCAAAGGACAAGAGTTTGTTAACTGTTCTTGAAATTGCTAATGAATGTTTGGAACGTGGAATTAAAATTAAAATGGTCGATATTAATAAGTCAGAAGCGACCAATTTTAAAATAATAGATAAGCATACTATTTTAGCACCATTCAATGCTGTTCCCGGATTAGGCAACAATGCAGCTAAACAGATTGTGGCTGCTAGAACTGAGCAAGAATTTTTATCCAAAGAAGATTTGGCTAATCGGGGCAAAGTATCGCAATCGATCATGGATTATTTGGAGGATAACGAAGTCTTAGCAGGTATGCCAGACCAAAATCAACTGTCACTCTTTTAAAATTTTGCAGTATTAATATAAATGTGTTATACTTCCTAAAGAAGTTCGAATAAATGATTCGGAGTGGGCAAATTTGCTCACTCTTTTTATTACGGAGGAAAGTACTTGGCGAAAGTTAAAGATTCTGTTATTGAAGAGATCAAACCAATTATTGCTGCACGAAACGATGAGTTTGTCGATATGGAATATGTTAAAGAAAAAGGTCAGAATTATTTAAGAATATACGTTGACCGTGAAAATGGTATTGATATGGATGAAATTGCGGGGTTAAGTGAACTATTATCTACGAAACTTGATCAGTTGCAACCTGATCCATTTCCTGATCCATATATTTTAGAAGTTTCTTCACCTGGTATCGAGAGACCATTAAAAAATGCTTCTGACTGGCAAAAGGCTTTAAATGACTATGTACATGTTAACCTTTATCAAAAAGTTGAAGGCGAAAAGGAATATGAGGGAACTTTAAAATCTTATGATGATAACGAAATCAAACTTGAAATAAGAGTAAAAACAAGGAAAAGGGTTTTATCACTTCCCCGTAAATTAATTGCAAATATTCGTTTTGCAATTGAGTTTTAGAAAGGTTGATTTAGAAATTATGTCTAAAGAAATGCTTGAAGCGTTTGCTACTTTGGAAAAAACTAAAGGTATAAAACAAGATGTAATTGTTGAAGCAATAAAAGCGGCATTAGTTGCAGCATATAAAAAGAATTATAACCAAGCAACAAATGTCATAGTTGAATTCGACGAACGCAGAGGGGACTTCAAATTAATGACTGAAAAAACTGTCGTTGAGGAAGTTCATGATGAACGCCTAGAAATCAGTTTAAAAGATGCTTTGACAATTAACCGGGCATATGAACTTGGTGATAAAATTCGTTTTGAGGTTGCTCCCAAGAACTTTGGTCGTATTGCTGCTCAAACTGCTAAACAGGTTATTATGCAACATTTACGCGAAGCTGAAAGAAACCATATTATTGATGAATATTCTCAATATGAAGATGAATTGATAACTGGCACAGTTGAAAGACGTGATAATCGCTTTGTTTATGTTAAAATTGGTAATGTTGAAGCAGTAATGCCTCGCAATGATCAAATGCCAGGTGAAACTTATAATCCACAAGATCAGATTCGCGTTTTAGTGACTCACGTTGGCTCGGATTCTAAGGGAGCCCAAATTACGGTTTCACGCACTGCCCCTGATATGGTAAAAAGGTTATTTGAACAGGAAGTACCTGAAATTTACGATGGAACTGTAGAAGTTGTTTCAATTGCACGTGAAGCAGGTGACAGAACCAAGATTGCCGTGAAATCGAATGATCCTAATATTGATCCGGTTGGTACTTGCGTTGGTCAAAGAGGTGCCAGAGTGCAAAATGTGGTCAACGAACTTGACGGTGAAAATATAGATGTAGTTAAATACGAAGAAGATCCATCAGATTATATAGCTAATGCTTTGAATCCTGCAGAAGTTATTGCCGTGCAATTTGGCGATGAAGACGATGAAAAAAGTGCTTTAGTCATAGTTCCTGATTACCAATTATCACTGGCAATTGGGAAAAAGGGCCAAAATGTTCGTTTGGCTGCACGGTTAACCGGTTATAAAATAGATATCAGACCAGAATCAGAAGTAGAATTTGTTGATGAGAGCAGTGATCAAGCTGAAAAGGAAAATAAAGAAGCTGAATCTGACAATTTAGTAGCAGGTGATGCAAGTTCTGCAAGTGATATAACAGAAGATTCTGCTACAGAAGAAGAAGCTGAAGCAGAAACTTCATCTGATGAGACCAAAACAGAAGATGGACTTCAAGCTGAAGCTACTAACGGTGAAACGGTAGATACTACTGAAGAGTAATGCAAGGGGTGAAACTTTTTGAAAAAAAGAAAGATTCCAATGCGAAAAGACTTGTTAACTAATACTATGCAGCCCAAAAAAGAATTGGTCAGAATTGTGGTTGACAAAGAAAAAAATATCGCAGTTGATCCTACTGGAAAGAAACCTGGTAGGGGAGCATATGTCTCACTTGATCCAAGTCAGATCAAAAACGCTCAGAAAAAGGGATTGATTGAGCGCAGCTTAGGAACAAAAGTGCCTGAAGAGTTTTACCAAGAGCTTTATTCATATGTTGACCATCAAAAGGCAAGAAAAGAATTGTTTGGTGATAAATAGGTTTGCAAAATAGACAAAAAGCATTAAATTTAATAGGACTAAGCCAAAAGGCAGGTAAACTGGTTTCAGGATTTGAAATTGTGTCAATAAGCGTAAAGGCTAAAAAAGTTAAGCTGATTATTTTAGCTCAAGACGCACAGATGGATACCACCGCAAAGATTACCAAGATTGGAAAACAAAATAACGTATCTGTGATAACAGAATTTAATAGTAGAGAAATTTCCCAAGCTATTGGTAAAAAGCGTAAAGTTTTGGGAATTACTGATACTGGTTTTGGCAAAGCATTGTTACAAAAAATCAAAGAAGGAGTGTGATTTGATGACTAAAACAAGAATTTATGAATTGGCGAAAGAATTAGGCATCGATAATAAAACTGTGGTCAATAAAGCAAAGGACCTGGGGTTTGATGTTAAAAATCATATGTCATCACTTGAAGATACACAAGTAGAGCAAATAAAGGGTAGTTTCCGCAGTAGCTCCGCTCCCGCCAAAAAGCAAGAAAGACCAGCGAAAAAGAGCAGTAAAATCAAAATTTCTGTTACTTCAATTCGTAAAAATGAAAAAAAGCAGGATGAAACTAAGAATGGTAAAAGTTATAGAAAAAACAATAACTTTCACAAGTCAAATAATAGATCTAGACAAAGTCAAGATCGCACTAGACAACATTCCAATTTGAGTCAAAAAACTTCTAAACCAGTAGCCCAAGATTTATTAAAGCAATTAAAGCAAAAACAACGAGTGGAAGAGAAAAAATTAAATCGGCAAACAGAAAGAGCACAAAAGACTTATAAGGAAAATCAGACTAAAACTAAACCAACGTCTGCTGAAACTAATAAACCTGTTTCTAAGAATGAAAATAAAGTAGTTAAAACTGAAACTACTGCTCCTAAAGTGACTGGACCTAAAATTCTTAAACCTTCACCAGCCAGGTTTAAGAATAATCAAAAGTCTACGCCTGTTCGCCAGCCTAAAATTTTAGATACTGCTGCTCCTGAACCCGAAAAAGAAGAAAAACGTCGTGGCAACGGTCATGGTCGTAACTCTGGCAAGCCAGGCAGAAAAGGTAAAAATCAAACCTATGGTGCAAATAATTATTCGAAACACCAAGAAAAGCGTAAGCGTAAAAATAAGAAGAAGCAGTTTGAACAAGTACCTAAAAAGCAGCCAACGCAAAGAAAAGAGCGGCCATTACCAGATACTCTGGTTTACGAAGTGGGTATGAATGCTCAAGACTTAGGAAAAATTTTGCACAGAGAGCCAGCTGAAATAGTCAAAAAATTATTTATGCTGGGTGTCATGACTAATCAAAATCAATCCCTTGATAAAGATGCAATAGAATTAGTAGCGGCTGAATATAATATTAATGCTCAAGAAAAGGTGCACGAGGATATATCTGACATTGATAATCTTTATGACAAGAGAATGAAAGCTTCTCTGAAATCTAAGCATTTAATTAAACGCCCACCAGTAGTTACTATTATGGGACACGTTGACCATGGTAAGACAACACTGCTTGATCGTTTACGTCATACGCATGTTTCGGCTCATGAAGCTGGAGGAATTACGCAAAAAATTGGTGCTTATCAGGTAAGAGTTGATAATCAGCCAATTACTTTTTTGGATACACCAGGACATGCCGCATTCTCAAATATGCGTGAACGTGGAGCAGAAATTACCGATATTGTTGTCTTGGTTGTTGCTGCAGATGACGGTGTAATGCCTCAAACTGTTGAAGCAATTGATCATGCTAAGAGTGCTAAAGTTCCAATTATTGTTGCCATTAACAAGATGGATGTTCCGGGAGCAAACCCTGAGCATGTTACTGAGCAGTTAATGAAGTACAATTTAATTCCGGAAAATTACGGTGGTGACACAATATTTGTTAACATTTCTGCTAAAACTGGTGAAAATGTTGATGAACTTTTGCAAATGATCCTTTTGCAAGCGGATGTGATGGAATTGAAAGCAGACCCAACGCAAAAAGCAATTGGTACTGTTATTGAAGCCAGACTTTCTCGTGGACGTGGTCCTGTTGCCGACCTTTTGGTTCAACAAGGAACACTAAAAGTTGGCGATCCAATTGTAGTTGGGAACCGCTTTGGTAGAGTTCGTGTTATGACTAATGACCGCGGTCGTCAAGTCGAAAAGGCTACTCCGTCAATGCCAGTAGAAATTACCGGATTAAATGATGTTCCAGAATCTGCTGATAAAATAGTAGTGTTCGATGATGAAAAGACGGCTAGAAGTGTTGGTGAACAAAGAGCGCAACAAGCTTTGCAACAATCTCGTGAAAATGTTCAACATGTTACTCTTGATAACCTGTTTGACACAATGAAAAAAGAAAACATGAAGGAAGTAGATGTTGTCTTAAAAGCGGATGTTCAAGGTTCTGTAGAGGCTTTACAGCAGTCACTTGAAAAGATAGAAGTTGAAGGTGTGCGTGTAAACATCATTCATGCTGGAGTTGGTGCTGTAAATGAATCAGATGTTACCTTGGCTGGCGCTTCGAATGCCTTCATAATTGGCTTTAATGTTCGTCCAACAGCTACCGCAAAGTCACAAGCTGAAACAGATGGTGTAGATATTCGTCTGTATAGCATCATATACAAGGCTATTGACGATGTTAAAGCAGCCATGAAGGGTATGCTTGAACCAACTTATGAAGATAAGGTTGTGGGCAATTTGACTGTACGGGAAACTTGGAAGGTTTCCAAGGTAGGAACAATTGCTGGTGCCTTTGTCGATTCTGGTTATGTTTCAAAAGATTCTGAAATCAATTTGATTCGTGACGGTGTTGTAATATATACTGGAAAAGTGGCTTCACTTAAAAGATTTAAAGATGATGCTAAAATGGTTAAACAAGGGTTTGACTGTGGTTTAACAATTGAGGGCTACAATGATATCAAAATTGGTGATGAGATGGAAGCCGTTGAAAAGCAAGAAGTCAAACCTGAGTAATTAACAGGGAGGAAAGCATGAAACACAGAATTGGTCGTGTTGAAGGAGAAATCCTCCGTGAATTAACGAAAATTTTGCGCAAAAATATTCGTGATCCACGTGTTAATGACGTTACTATTACAGCAGTTGAATGCACTAATGATCTCTCGTATGCTACTGTTTACTACAGTATTCTTTCAGAAGATGCTAAAAAGGAAGAAGAGGCTGCAGCTGGTTTAAATAAGGCAAAGGGCATGATGCGGCATTTGTTGGGTCAAGTCTTAACTGTCTACAAAGTTCCTGAATTAATATTTAAACGAGATAATTCAGTTAAATACGGTAGCAAAATTGATCGGTTAATTGCTGAAGTTAAAAAGCAGGATGAAAATCGAAATAATTAATAAAAGCGCTGTTAGGCGCTTTTTTCATAGTTAAGGTACGGGAAAAATGTTAAATGGTATATTGGTGATAGACAAAGAAAAAGGCATGACGAGTGCTGATGTTGTCTATCAATTACGCAAAGTCTTGCACATTAAGAAAATAGGTCATGCTGGTACTCTTGATCCTGATGTTACAGGTGTTTTACCAGTCGCAATAGGACAGGCTACTAAACTAATTGAGTTAATGCATACTCAAAATAAAAGATATATCGGCCAGGGAATACTTGGTTTTGCCACTGATAGTTGCGATATTAGCGGCAAAATAACAGCTAGCAAAAAGATCACGAATAAAGTCAAATCAACTGAGATAAAAGATGCAATGCAAGAATTTGTGGGACAAATTGAACAGGTGCCGCCGATCTATTCTGCTGTGAGGGTTAACGGTAGGCATTTATATGAATATGCACGAGCTGGCATTGAGGTAGAACGACCTAAAAGGCAAGTTAAAATTTTTGCTTATAATCTTGTAAATGCACCTATCTTTGATAAAGAAAAAGGTCAAGAAATGTTTGACTTTGAAATCGAATGTAGTAAAGGAACCTACGTTCGATCTTTAATAAATGATTTAGGTACCCAACTGAAAATACCAGCAGTAATGAAAAGTTTGCGCCGCACATCTAGTTCAGGTTTTGATATTAGTCAGTCTGTAAAACTTTCTGAAATTACCGAAGATCCTAAATTAATTGATCAAATTATTCAACCAATTGATTCTTTTTTTAGAAATTACGTGCAAATGGATCTTGATGATAAATTATGGTCTAAAGTTAAAAATGGTGCAGCTATTTCTTTGAAAACGAATGCAAAAAAGGTGGCATTACGTTACAATAATAAAGTTAAGGCAATCTATCGCAAAGATGGTACCATTTATCGCCCTTATTTAATGCTTTTACAAAATGAATAGGTGAATGAAGGTCTTATTATGGAAATTATCCATTTAACATACCCTTTTAAGGAAAACATAATTCCCCAAAATATAATTCTTGCTTTAGGTTTCTTCGATGGGGTTCATCGCGGACATCAAGAATTAATCAAAATCGCAAAAGAAAAAGCAAAGCAAAGACATTTACCACTAGTAGTAATGACGTTTGATCGTCATCCAAAAGAAGTTTATCAAAATAAAAAAGTTACATACATTGATACTCTTCCAGAAAAAGCATACAAGATGCAGAAACTTAAAGTTGACTATTTGTTGGTGATGCACTTTAATGAAGCTTTTAGTAAACTAACTGCACAGGAATTTGTTGATAATATTATAGTAAAATTACATGCTGACACTGTAGTTGCTGGCTTTGACTACACATATGGCCCTAAAGACACGGCTAATATGAAAAATTTCCCTAAGTTTGCTCAGGGAAGGTTCAATATAATTAATGTCCCTAAGCAGTCTTATGATGGTCAAAAAATTGGTTCTACGGAAATCAAAAAAGCGATTACTAGCGGAAATATGGAATTAGCCGCTAAGTTGTTAGGCTTTCCCTATGTTATGTCAGGCTATGTAGGTCACGGTTTGCGCAATGGGCATAAACTAGGTTTTCCCACAGCTAATTTGGTTTGGAGTGAAGACAAGGCTGTTCCTAAAATTGGCGTTTATGCGACTAAAACCAAGATTTGTGGTAAGTGGTATGACTCAATGACAAGTGTAGGCTATAATGTGACTATCAATCAGGGGAAAAAGCTTTATATTGAGTCAAACTTATTTGGCTTTGATCAGGAAGCTTATGATGAGGAAATGGTAATTAAATGGTATAAGTATACCCGTGGTGAAATTAAATTTGCCAATTTAAAAGAGCTAACACAACAAATGAGTCAAGACGAGGCTAAAATTAAAAATTATTTTGCTGCGATGAATTAATTAATGATACTGAAAAAATGATTGACGTTTTTTAAGAAAAAAGTTAGCACTCAACTTGACATTCTGCTAAAAGCTAGTATCATATAAATTGTTAGCACCTAATCAGATTGAGTGCTAAAAGTGAGGGCGATATTTATGTTGACCGAACGTCAAGAATTAATTTTAAAAACAATTATCAATGATTTTACGCAGACACATGATCCTGTTGGGTCCAAAACTGTTATGAATCAACTGCCTATTAAGGTTTCAAGTGCTACTATTCGTAACGAAATGGCTGTTTTAGAAGATAAGGGTTTGATTGAGAAAACTCATTTGTCTAGTGGCCGCGTGCCTTCAACTGAAGGCTACCGCTACTATCTTGACAATTTAGTTGAACCTTTACAAATTTCATCTTCTGTATACAAGCGAATCATTAGTCAGCTTGATCAACCATTTCATCAGGTTAACGATATCGTACAGGCAGCTGTGAAAATTTTATCGGATCTAACCAATTACACAGCATTTGCGGAAGGTCCTGAAAATAGTGAATTAACTATTACTGGTTTTCGTATCGTGCCATTGTTTAACAGACAGATTATGGCTGTCTTAGGAACTAGTGACGGTGACGTTCATGACCAGGTTTATACTTTACCTTATAATGTTAATGGTGATGAAATTGAACAGGCTGTGCGCATGATTAACGATCAGCTGGTGGGCAAAACTTTAGATCAAGTTACTCCAGACTATCTTAAAAAGACTTTGGGCAATAAACTTAAAGTTGCTCATGTCTCTGAACTGATTAATTTGGTCGAGGATGTTATTAACGATGCTGCCAGTGAGCAAACCTATGTTGATGGTCAGATTAACCTGCTTAACAACATTTCTCTGGACGATATTTCAAACTTAAGATCGCTCTATGAAATGATTGAGCATAATGATTTGATTTCCAGTATTTTGGACAATAGGCAAAATTTGAAAAGCGACAGGTATCCGGTTCGAGTTAGTTTAGGATCCGAATTATCAAATGATTTGTTAAAGGATTACAGTCTGCTTACGGCAGAGTACAGCGTTGGCTCTCATGGAAAGGGCATAATTGCTTTACTTGGCCCTGATAATATGCCGTATTCTCAGGTGATTGGATTACTCGAGTATTTCAGAAACGAACTATCTAAAAAATTACTTGATTATTATGGTAGATTCAAATAAAGGAGGTTAGCCGTGAGTAAAGAAGAAAATAATAGTAAAAACTCAAAAAAAGAGCCAAAAAAAGATGAGCATAAAAAGTCAAAGACAGAAGTAGAAAATTCTAAGACTAAGGCTAACGAAGAAAAGAAACCAGAGTCTTTGGAAAGTAAATTGCAGCGTAATTTGACTCAATTGCAAAAAGAAAAAGACGATCTGGAAGATAAGTATTTGCGCAGTCAAGCTGAGATGCAAAATATGCAAAATCGCTACAATAAAGAAAGAGCGCAGCTTATCAAATATGAGTCTCAATCCTTAGCTAAAGATGTTTTGCCAGCGATGGATAATTTAGAAAGAGCTTTAGCTACTAAAGTCGATGACGAAGCATCAAAACAGCTTAAAAAAGGTGTACAGATGACACTTGATTCACTGGTTAAAGCGATGAAAGATCACGGTATCAGTGAAATTATAGCTGAAGGTGTCAAATTTGATCCCAATTTACACCAAGCTGTTCAAACCGTTGCAGCTGAAAATGATGATCAAAAAGATCATGTTGTACGAGTTTTACAAAAGGGATACTTGTACAAAGATCGTACTTTAAGACCAGCTATGGTTGTTGTAGCACAATAATTGAAAGGAAGCATATCAATGTCAAAAGTTATCGGAATTGACCTCGGAACTACTAACTCAGCAGTTGCCGTTTTGGAGGGTAAAGAACCCAAAATTATTACTAACCCAGAAGGAAATCGCACTACCCCTTCAGTAGTTGCTTTTAAAGATGGAGAAATCCAAGTTGGTGAAGTTGCCAAAAGACAAGCAATTACCAATCCCAATACTATTTCTTCTATTAAACGTCACATGGGCGAAACTGATTACAAGGTCAAAATTGGTGATAAAGCTTATACACCACAGGAAATTTCAGCAATGATCTTGCAGTATATCAAGAAATTCTCTGAAGATTATTTGGGCGAGAAAGTAACCGATGCTGTTATTACCGTACCTGCATACTTTAATGACGCTCAGCGTCAAGCTACCAAGGATGCTGGTAAAATAGCTGGTTTAGATGTTAAGAGAATTATTAATGAACCTACTGCATCTTCCCTTGCATATGGTTTGGACAAGGACGCAGAAGATGAAAAAGTCTTAGTTTACGACCTTGGTGGTGGTACTTTCGATGTTTCCGTACTGCAGTTAGGTGATGGCGTCTTTCAAGTATTGTCAACTAATGGTGATACCCACCTTGGTGGTGATGATTTTGATAATAAGATTATTGATTGGTTGATTAAGAACTTTAAAGATGAAAATGGTGTTGACCTTTCAAAAGATAAGATGGCTTTGCAAAGATTAAAGGATGCTGCTGAAAAAGCGAAGAAAGATTTGTCTGGTGTTTCAGCAACCCATATTTCATTGCCATTTATCT
>CAMLHK010000011.1 GCA_946479925.1 uncultured Lactobacillus sp.
CCTGACGACAGTTATTAATACTAGCAACTATTTCTCTTTTTGGCAAGTACTTTTTTCGATTTATTCCTGATGATTATCTTTTTCAATCATGTTAAAGTTATTATATCAGCGTTTACAGGGGGTTTTAAAAATCAAAAAATTTGATACAGCAATTATTGGTGCTGGACCAATAGGATTGTTCTGCGCTAGTTTTGCACACCTACATGGATTAAAAACAGTTACTTTTGAAGCTTTAAAAGAAATTGGGGGACAACCAAAACTTCTATATCCTTTTAAGGAAATATTTGATATTCCTGTTTTTGGAAAAATATCTGGTCAGGAATTAACTGATCACTTAATTGATTCCGCCAAGGATAAGACTACTTTTCAATTGAACCATCGAGTAACATCAATTGAAAAGAATGATCAAGGATTTATTATCGATAATGATTTTCAAGTAAAGAGTATTATTATCGCCACTGGAACAGGTTCATTTTCTCCCAAAAAGTTCCCGCTGAAGATGGATGAAACCATTGAAAAGCGTGTCCATTACTTTGTTAAAGACCCGAGTCACTTTGCTGGAAAATCAATCGGCGTTTTTGGTGGCGGAGATTCTGCACTTGACTGGGCACTTGAATTAGCAAAACAACCCGGAACTAAAATCAATTTAATTCATCGAAGGGCAGATTTCCGCGGTTTAGAATCAACATTGCAAGAACTCAAAAGTTTAAAAAATGTTCAAGTTCTCACTCCTTATCTTCCTAAAACGATTGCAATACGAAATAATCAACTTGATATCGGACTTAAGCAGGTCGGTCAAACTGAGTTATTACAAAAGCAGTTCGATCAAATAGTCGTTGCTTATGGCTTTCGCGCGAATAATAGTATTGTCCGCAAATGGGGTGTTGACCTTGAAGATGGCCATATTAAAGTTTCGCGTGAAATGGGAGCTAACATCCCTGACATTTATGCGATTGGCGATGTAGCAGCTTATCCCGGCAAAGTTCCGGTCATCGGTCTTGGATTTGGCGAAGCACAGATTGCAGTAACTACAATTATGCGTGCACTGTTTCCCGAAAAGACTTTAACGATTCATTCAACCAGTATTTAGGAGCAACATATATGACAATAATCAATTTTATTCTTCACATTGATCACCATCTGATTGAAATAGTCAACCAGTTTGGCAGCTGGACATACTTGATTATATTTGCCATTATTTTTATTGAAACTGGATTAGTCATTTTCCCTTTTTTGCCAGGTGATTCATTGATTTTCGCCGCTAGTTCAATGGCAGTCAATCCAAAATATCACCTCAATATTTGGCTTGTGTATTTTGCAGTTTTACTAGCTGCAATACTCGGTGATGCATGTAACTATGAAATCGGGGCACGTTCGGTCAAAGCCGGAGCGAAACATTCCTGGTTTAATAGGCTAATTAATCAAAAAAATCGTGAAGCAGCCGAGCGATTTTTCGAACAGCATGGCTCAATCACAATTGTAATTGGTAGGTTTATCCCCTTTATTAGGACATTTGTTCCTTTTATCTCTGGTGGTAGTAAAATGCACTACGGTACGTTTGCCGTTTACAATATTATCGGCGGCATTATCTGGAGTGGACTCTTTACAATTATTGGTGCCTTATTCGGCAACATCCCATTTGTTAAAGATCATTTCTCAATGTTAATTCTAGCAATCATACTTATTTCAGTTTTACCAATTTTATTTGTTGGCTTAAAAAAACGAATGACACAAAAAAAAGAGCTCCATTAATGGAACTCCTTTTTATTTTTTCAATAATTGATTTACAAAATATAATTCATAAATAATTCCGCCCACTGCAAAGCATGACGCAAAAAAGCCTTCTGTAAGTACGTTAATAATTGGATCGGTTGATGGATCAAATAACCAAGTGTTACTACCGGCAAAAAATAAATGGTGAAAAGTAATAAAGAAATCGTCAAAGTTAGTTAAAGCAAACGGTAATACAACAATTGGTAAAAGTAAAAAGAGTAAAGCCCAAACTTTATCAAGTTTAAGTGCTTTGCTTTTTTTGTTTTTAGTAATTAAGAAAATTATTAGGCAGCACAAAAACGCAAAAACCGCTAAAATAAACAGTCTCTTTACTTCCGCAAAGTGTTGCGCCGCCATTACTGAAGTTGGGAAATTGCTCATATGCAAATGCTGCTTAAATGGCCAAACCAAATAACCCATCAGTTGATTATAGTTATGAATTACTTGCCCAACTGATAGGTTGACAGTTTTATAAGTCTTTTGAACAATGACAAAAACAAGTAGTAAGGGCCAGCTTGCAATTATTGCACCAACAACACTACTAGTAATACCGAATATGAAATGAAACATTACGGCTAAAATGGGATTGTTTTTTTTCATAGTTTAACCTTATCCAAGTCGTCAACTAAAATTGTTGGTTGCTTTTTATCTGCAATATCTTCTGGCTGAGTAATGCCCGTTGTAACTAGCAGTTGGTCCACTTTACTGTTAAATCCAGCTTTGATATCTGTATCATAATTATCACCCACAATTAGTGCGTCTTCTTTTGAACAACCCATTTTTTGCAAAACACGTTCAATGATAATTTCGGAAGGCTTCCCAATGAACAGTGGCTCTACTCCAGTTGCCGTAGCGATCATCGCACACTGCGAACCGTTTCCGGGTAATAAGCCATTTTCACTCGGCAAATTGACATCCGCATTTGTCCCAATAAACTTCGCGCCATTTCTAATTGCGTTAGTAGCAACTTGAATTTTGTGGTAAGTCAAATCAGTGTCCATCCCTACCACTACGTAATCTGGCTTCTCTTCGTTGATTTCGAATTCAGGGTGGCTGAGGAATTCATGCCATAAACCAATTTGGCCAATTAAGTAAACACCAATTTTGCCACTATCAGTCTCTTTTTCATTTAGCAAATAACTAGTGGTCGCCATGCAAGGCGTATACACATGTGAAGTATCTGTCGCTACTCCATGACTAGCCAATTTATCTACAACCATTTGCGGTGTACGCGTCGTATTATTAGTCAAAAAAAGATAGTTTTTGCCAGCTGCCTCAAGTCGATGAACAAATCTTACACCGGATGCAATAGTCTCTTTTCCGCGATAGATTGTTCCATCCAGATCAATTAAAAACAATTGATAATCTTTCACTTAATTGCTACCTTTCCTCTTTTTGATTACAAAAGTGTGATTATTAGCTTGTGCCTTTTTCACTGTAACTGTTTTTGGTTTTTTGATGCGTGACGCACTCTTTTTATACTTTTTAAAAGTAGCAGTCTTATTGTTAGGTGCAGTTTGCTTCTTATAGCGGGTTACACTGGTACGTCTTTTAAACTTAGTATTTCGGTAGTGATGCACTGGGCTCACCAGTTGCAAAATAAAATAGCCACCACCAGGATTACAGTATTCCATCAAATAATCAGCAATTGTCTGTTCCTTGCGGTCAATTGCCGTTTGTACTTTATCTTTAAAAAAGCCTTTTAGGCGCAGGTGTTCGCTCGAAACATCACCCACAATATAATCATATTGATCTAAATAAGGGTCATATTTTTTACTTAAAAGTTCAGTATCGAGCGCTTCTTGTTTATCCACAAGTACTTGATACAGTTGCTTGTTAATTTTGATTTGCTTGCCAACTATTTTGACCGCAGCAAGTGGATGACGAAGCGGCTGCTGTTCCTCAAACTTATTTTCTTTTTTTGGCTCATCAATTTGGCTCTTTTGGTCCGCCATTAGTTTCACTTCCTATATCGGATATTTTTTTGCTAAATATTCACCAATTACTTCGCGCAAAAATTGTGGGAATAAAAATTGATTGTCCCCCACAATTGCAAGCGTAGGGAAAAAAGGCACCAAAACATAGTGGTCCAAAACAGCAATTTGGTATTCTTTTGCTGGGTTTATTTCCTTCCCCCCAACAAAAACGGCTTTGCTTAGTGGATCAAACTTTATTCCGCGATAGTGCATTTGACCAAATACTTTTCCCCGAAAACTCATCCCTTGAAGTGGAAAATGATCAAGGTAATGGCGATTTTTTTCAATTTCCATGACAAGGCGCCATAGGTCACTACCTTTTAATTTTGAACGCACAACATGCATTGAATGGGGTAATATTTTTTGCAAATCATACTTAGTTATGATGCCTTTTTTAAAGGGTTCTAAAAACAAGCCAGTGCTTAACATTGCAAGATCTGTTCCAGCAAAATCAGCAATCGCATCTAGAGACACATCAATTGCTGCCTCACGGTCACCATCATATTTTTCTGGTAAATCTGCAACTTTCTCTTGGCTTAGGATTTCTTTTCCACGTTCTCGGTAACCTAAAATGGTTTTTTGATCATCATCATGTTCTCTCATCGAACTTGTAGCTACAACATGTGGTGAGATTCTTTGGATATGGTGCTTGTCGTCAATTTCCACATGAATATTTCCTACATAATGACCCCATTTACCAGTTTGAGTAATCCAAACACCATTTACATTTCTGCCATGTGGTAACAGATCATGCGTATGGCCACCAATGATTAAATCAATTTCTGGACAATTATGGGCCAAAAAGGAATCCATATTAAGACCAACATGCGTCAATAGAATTAAAACATCATATTTTCCTTCAATTTTGGGTAGAACTTCATCCATCGCATCTTTTAGCATTTTAACGTGCCAATGATTAGGTTCATAAGATAAGGGATAAGCAGCCGTTAAACCAATTAATGCAATTCTTGTGCCTTTTTTGGTTGTCAGAATTTTATCTTGAACCGCCCAATGCGGCATTGATTCATCTTCTTCACGTAAGTTAGCAAGAACTACAGGAAAATTGGCATGATCAAAAAGGTGCTCAACTACTTCATGCGAGTTCGATATTCCCTCATTGTTGCCAATTGTGATAGCATCGTAATTAAACGAATTCATCAATTTAATATTAGCTTGACCATAAGTTGCATCAGTTAACGGATGGGATCTATCCATGAAGTCACCAGCATCAAACGTTAGCACCTGGTCGACAGTCTTATCTTGTTGCGCCTTTTGCAGATAACGACCGATTTTAGGAAAATTTTCAAAATGTGAGTGCAAATCATTAGTATGTAAAATGCGAAGTTTTTCCATCTCTTGTCCCCTAACCGATCTGATTCGATTTCAAAATCATTTCGTACGCATCCAAGACTTTACCCTTTGGCTTATCCCATTCAACCCAATCAGGATTTTTCCAATCATCCTCCTTGGTTAATGTTTCAAGGTGGTAGTTTTTGTTAATATACTCTTCATAAGTGATTAACGCTTTAGTACGTGGAATATTTAGTTGCAAGATGCGCACATTTTTTATATTCCCGTGATCAACCGCCAGTTCGGCTATCCCATTTTGATCAATGTTAGAAATTTCAAAGTATTTACTGCCATCATTGCGTGTGATTTCTTCAATTAAATCTAATTCTTCATACTCTTGCTTCATCTAAATTATCCCTAAAATTAAACTGTTAAATATAGCAAAAAATGTGTAACCATGCTATCGTAATAAACAATAGAGGTGTACACATGAAACGTAAAAGCCATGTATTTACGGCTATTTTTCTTACCATAATCTTTTTGACAAGTAGTGGTTTTACTGTTGTCGGGCACCGCGGCGATCCCACGAAATATCCTGAAGAAACAATCCAGAGCGATGATTCCGCCTTTAATTCAGGTGCTGATTACGTTGAACTCGACCTTCATCTTTCAGCAGATGGACAACTGGTCGTCTCACATGATGATGATTTATATCGAGTTACTCATACACATGCAATTGTATCACAAAATACTTGGCAGGCACTTAGCCAATTAACATATGATAATGGTGAACATGTGATGAGTCTGGATGAGTTATTTGAACACTATCAAAAAAAGCCAAATACCAAATTTGTTTTAGAAACCAAAATTGATCATTCAATTGATCCGTCTTACCAACTAGAAGATGAAATTGCTGCAACAATTAAAAAGTATCATATGGAAAAAAGGGTTATGATTCACTCTTTTTCGGCGGCAAGCTTATTTCACTTTCGGAAAATCATGCCAGACGCATACCTAATTTTACTTGTCGGTAGCCTTAAACGAATCAATTTTAGTAATTTACCGCAAGTCGATGCGGTCAATGTTTCGTCGGACTTAATTTTGAATCACTCTTGGCTAATTCACTGGCTTCATCGCATCAACAAGCAAGTTTATGTTTGGGCAGAAATGGATGAATCACCTGAATTATGGCATTGGCTGATCAATAAAAATATTGATGGCGTTGTAACCAACTTTCCAAGTACCGGTTTTAAATATAAGCTGGCTAAGCAAGGCACTAAGAAATACGACATTCATCGTAACGGCATCTATTTTGGTAAAGAAAAAACAGCGACAATGATGAATCCATACGTCAGAGTTAAACAAAAGAAGTATGTTAAACCTGGGCAAAAATTGGAAGTAATGTATGGCGTCCGTGCCCACAATCAACTCTACTATCAAATTGACAATCAAACCTTCATTTCCGCCGAGTTTGTTAACCTTGATTTAAAGCAACAGGATGTTGCTCCATACCAGGACAAGCAGATACTGGCCAAACCCCAACACAAAGTACCAATTTATCGCTTACCGGAAAATCAAGCAAAAACCAAAAAGGAAATGCCAATTAATACTTTGTATAAAATTCAGAACTTTAATGGCAGTCCAAAAAGCATGTGGCTATACACCTCTTTAGGTTGGGTTAAGGCTCGCGATATTCTTTTCTATGGCTTCTTTGACGGAACTAGTTGGCATAATTACAATAAGCTGCCTAGAATTAATCGTTACACTAATATCGCTCTACTGGAATATCTACCTTTACAAGCACCAAAGACTCTAAATCTTACTCAACAGATTAGAGCAACTTGGAAGTTAAATAATTAAAGGCAACAAAAAATCGATTCACTTCATAATGAATCGATTTTTTCTTTATTATTTATTTGCCGTACTTTGCTTTTTCAACAATTCATATGGCAATTCAATTTGCTTTTTGTCAATTTCTTCATTGTTCATTAGCTTAGTTAGCAATCTCATTGCCACAGCACCAATATCATAAAGCGGTTGACGAATGGCTGTCAGCGCTGGTCTAACAACAGAAGCAATTTGCGTTGCACTAGCAGTAACAATTTCCATTTCTTCAGGAATCTTTGTACCCGCATCAGTTGCAGCATTTAAAATACCAACAGCAGTGATATCTCGGGTAACGATTACACCATCAATGCCATCTTGACGCAATTGTGAATACAGATTATAGCCATCGGAATGGTCTTTAATATTGCTATAAATGTGCCCTTCACCCAAATTATGGTCAGCCATAAACTTCTTATATGCTGGAATGCGGTTTTCTGCATTTACAACCGTATCTGGGTCATCTAGTACAAGCGCTAAGTTCTTCTTACCATCGTTATAAAGTAAGTTTAATGACTCTGTGTCAGCCTTCATGTAGTCAATTGCAACTGACGGAAACTCTTGGTGATTACTTTTAGTACCAGCTAAAACAACCGGTGTATCTGTACGCTTGAAAGCTTCTGCCGCTTCCTCCGGCAAATTATCTGACATGTAAATTATGCCATCAACTTGCTTGTTCAATAAACCTTGAATTGCTTGATCTTCCTTCATTAAGCGGTTTTCAATACTAGTAATAATGATATTATACTTGTACAGTAATGCGATATCATCGATTCCCTTTGAAAGCTCAGCAAAGTAAAGGTTAGTTAAATCTGGAACGATTAATCCAACCGTTGTTGTTCGTTTAGAGGCAAGCCCTTGCGCCACTGCATTTGGTTGGTAGTGCAGCCGGTTGATCACCTTTAATACACGCTCACGCGTATCTTTACGAACATTGGTATTGCCATTAACTACTCGCGAAACGGTCGCCATCGACACTTTAGCTTCGCGAGCAACGTCATAAATTGTAATATCTTGTTTACGCATCTCTAATCCCCTATCTTGAATACTCCTAACAAATTTATCATGATTTCCAAAAAAGTGCAAACGTTTACAGCTATTCTTTCATTTTTTCATTGCTATAACATGATATACTTTTCATAATTAATTACTTGATATGAAAGGAAAAGTTTATGAATTTAAACAAATTACAAGAATGGCTGCAAGCATCTGGCAATGATGTTGCCTATATTTCCAATCCAACTACAATTGCTTACTTTACCGGCTACGACATGGAACCACACGAGCGTATCTTTGCTCTTCTAGCATTCAAAGATAGCGATCCATTTGTTTTCGTTCCGGCCTTAAATGTTGAAGAAGCTAAAAATTCTGCTTGGGATGGTGATGTCTTCGGCTACCTTGATTCAGAAGACCCATGGGCAGTAATTGCAGCTAAAATTAAAGGTAGGACTTCAGAATACCAAAAATGGGCACTAGAGAAAAATAATTTGTCTGTAGCACATTTCCAACTGATGCATGAACAATTCCCAGACGCAAATTTTGATGGTGATGTTTCAAACTTTATTGCTAAAATTCGACTATATAAAACACCAGAAGAAGTTAAACAATTACAAGCTGCCGGACGCGAAGCAGATTTTGCTTTTGAGATTGGTTTTAACGCAATTAAAACTGGTGTAACCGAGCGCTATATTGCTGGACAAATTGAATATCAATTAAAGGTGCAAAAAGGTGTTATGCAAGAAAGTTTTGAAACAATTGTTCAAACCGGGGCAAATGCAGCTAATCCACACTTAGGTCCAACAATGAATAAAGTTCAACCTAATGAACTCGTTTTATTTGACCTTGGAACTATGCATAACGGCTACGCATCAGACGCCAGCAGAACAGTTGCCTACGGTGAACCAAGTGCTAAAGCTAAAGAAATCTATGAAATTGATCGTGAAGCCCAGCAAACTGCAATTGATGCAGTTAAACCCGGAATGACCGCTTCTGAATTAGATGGAGTTGCGCGTGACATCATTACAAAGGCTGGCTACGGCGAATACTTCATTCACCGTTTGGGTCACGGAATTGGTAAAGACGTCCACGAGTACCCTTCAATTGTGGGCGGTAATGACTTGGTAATTGAGGAAGGCATGTGCTTCTCCATTGAACCAGGAATTTATCTTCCAGGCATTGCTGGTGTTAGAATCGAGGACTGCGGTGTTGTAACTAAAGACGGTTATGAACCATTTACACATACCAGCAAGGAACTTAAATACATCCCACTTAGTGATTAATATTTACAAGAACTAAAAATGCACTAACAGAATTTAACTTCCTGCTAGTGCATTTTTTATTAAGCTTTTTTAATTATGGTCTTGCTAAAGGATCTTCTTTAGGAAAAACACCTGGTCTCTCCGGTGATTCAGCATTGTGTAAATCACTTACTGAATCCTCAGCTTTATCAGCTAACATTGGATCATCGTCTGAAGAGTTGTCAATCACGATATCATCAAAATCTTTCAATTCAGAATCATCTTCAACATTCTTTGGGAATGAAGCTAATTGATTTTTTACGACTTCAGTACCATTGTCATATTTCTTCTTAAGGTCTTGAACAGTGTCATTGTCCTTAACTTTTTTCTTCAAATCATCGATTTGTTCATCACTAACTAATAATGAGCCAGCTAGAAAACCTGCTGCACCACCAATGATTGCACCTAAAACAAAGTTTGAAAATTTCTTCATTGTAAAAAACTCCTTTTTTCTATTCTTTACCCTTGCGACGTTTCCTACGCGCAAACATTGACGATAAAGCAGAAGATACGAACCCGTTACCACTATTTAAATGAAAGTTGCTAACCCGCTTTGCCATCTTACGTGAAGAGGCGTTCACATCTGAGACACTTTCACCTAAATCAGCAGCGGCCTTGACAACAGGATCCAAAGTCTCCATCTTAACATTGACATCTGCTAAAAGCACATTGGTCTTATCAAGCAAGTCACTTGTTTGATGGGCCAAAACATCAACATCCTTTGAGATTTGTTCAAGTGATTCGTTGGCAGCTTTGATTGTTTGATTCGCTTGCTTTGCTGCTTTTGCAGCGTGGATAAGTACAGGAATTGTGAAAAGTACCAAAACTAATAATGCCGCAGCGGCAATTAACCCTGCTACTTCACCATAAGATATATTCTCCATCTTCTACCTCCAATTCTATACCTTAAAAAAAGTCTAGCATTAAAATGCTTCAATCTCAATCTATATGTAATATTTTGCTATGATTAATATGCATATAAGAAAGGCGGGAAACCATGAAACCGACATTTCAACTAAATCAAAGAAATTTAAAATTTAATTGGGACCAAATTGGTACGCAAGTGTTGACTGTGGTTTGGCAGCTTGCCATCTCCACAATTATCTTCTTCTTGATTTCTCATTTTGGCAAAAAAATAATTAGTCATTACTGGAAAAACAGTAAAAAGCCTCAAAACAAGCGCTCTAAGACTGTTGCTGCCTTAATTAACAGTATTTTTTCCTACACTGTGATTTTCTTTTACCTGTTTGCGGTTTTATCAATTCTGGGTGTTCCAATTGGCACCTTGCTCGCAAGCGCTGGTATTTTCTCACTTGCATTAGGGATGGGCGCACAAGGTTTTGTTAGTGACCTCGTCAATGGCTTCTTTATTTTAAGTGAAGATCAATTTGATGTGGGAGACCTTGTTCAAATAAACAATCAAACAGGTGTAGTGATTCAACTGGGTCTCAGAACTACTAGACTCAAAGGAACCGATGGTTCTATCATCTATATTCCTAATCGTAACATCTCAATTGTTCAGAATCTTGCACACGGTGGTATTGGCCTTGATATTGAACTGCAGTTAAAAGTTGATAATGACTTCAATTATGTTCGAGAGTTAATCAATCAGGTTAACTCACAAAATGAGGGCAAAGAAAAAGCACTTATTCAAAAACCATTAATTGTTGGGGTTACTTCTCAAACTGCTCAAACAGTGAAATATGTTATTCATTTTCAAGTCAAGCCAGGCAATGAAAAAGCAGTGCAAGACCGATATTTGTCTGAGTATTTAAAAACTTTACAGGCACATAACATCAATTTAGCGCAATAAAAAAGGCTAATTACATTAAGTTCGTAATAAACGGCATACTTTAGTGTAATTAACCTTTTTTGTTTAAAATTGGGCTAGCCAGGTCGGAAATTCCTCAAGCAGCTTTTGGATTGCTCTACCACGATGTGATAGTCCATTTTTTTCAGCAACCGTCATCTGTGCAAAAGTTTTTCCTTTTTCTGGCACATAAAAAAGTGGATCGTAACCAAAACCATCTTCACCTTCTGGTGCCACCAGAATTCGACCCGCGCACTGTCCAGAAACAACTAAGTCATGTTCAAATTCGCCCGGATAGGATGCCACAATTGTTGTATTAAATTTGGCCGTTCTCTTTTCTGATGGAACTCCACCGAGCTCAACTAACAATTTAGCATTATTTTTTTGATCATTGTGCTCTTCACCAGCAAAACGTGCTGAGCGTACTCCAGGTGCACCATCAAGTGCATCAACCATCAAGCCAGAATCATCAGCAATCGTAATCATGTTACTAAATTCGGCCAAAGCATGTGCTTTTAGCTTCGCATTTTGCTCAAAAGTCGTTCCGTATTCTTCAACGACAGGTGGATGCTTTAAATCTGCATTAGTCTTGATTTGAACGTCAATCTTAGCCTGTTTGAAGGCCTCTTGAAGCTCTCTCACTTTTCCTTGATTAGTTGTAGCAAATAAAATTTCTTTCATTCTTTGTCCCTTTTATACTTGAATTGCGTTGAAATTAGGATCAGCGAGAATTTGCGCTCCCAATTTATTTACTCTTTTGACATCCCCAGTTGTAAAGTACTCATGCTTGCCCAAATTTGGCCGTTCGCATGTTGCTCCTTCAGTCTGCAATAATTCTTCTGCATATCTGGCGATCTCATCAGCAGGGTTAATTAATTGCACGTTATTAGGTAAACACTGTGCAAATTGCTTTTGAATAATTGGATAATGGGTACAGCCCAAGATTAACGTATCAAAACTCTTCTTTTGTAATGGTTCTAGTGTTTCCGTTAAAACAGGCAAAATGTCCGCTGGTGTAGCATTATTTTCGATTAGTGGCACTAACTTAGGAGCAGCTAATTCTGTAACTTCAATTGTAGGATCAAGAGCCATAATTTCTTTTTTGTAAGCGTGCGAGGTCGCCGTCATTTGAGTTCCGACAACAGCAATATGCTTATTTTTAGTCGCACGTATTGCAGCGATGCTGCCAGATTTAATCACACCAATCAGCTTAGTGTTAGTTTCATTTTGGATAACATCTAGTGCAACCTTAGTTGCAGTATTACAGGCAAAAATAATCAATTTAACATTTTTACTCAATAAAAATTCAACACTTTGTCTCGTTAATTCAGTGATTTCTTCTTTTGTTTTATCACCATATGGAATATGTGCATTATCACCAATAAAAACTGTTGCTTCATTTGGCATTTGCGCAATAATTTTTTTAACTACCGTTAAACCGCCAACACCAGAATCTAACAACCCGATTGGCCGATTATCCATAATATAAAATCCCCTTATTTTTTTCTATTTCAATCAATTTTAAGGTAAAATATAAGAAAATAAAAGGGATGAATTCTTAATGCAAGACAATCAGCAACAAAGTGAACACGTATATTTTGTTAATCAGTTATATCGCGACTTTCTTTTACCAACTATTTTGGGTGAAACGAGCGAAGAAATTTTATATTGGGGCGGCAAAAGAATCGCTCGTAAATATGATTTAGCTTCCTTTGAAGATGTAAATAGTTTCTTTGAAACAACTGAATTTGGCACTTTAACTAAAATAAAGGAACGCAGAACAGAAATTGATTTTGAATTAGCAGGTCAAAGCGTTACCGACCGGCTTAATAGTGACAGCCAAGAGTTTTCACTTGAAGCGGGAATCATTGCGGAGGCAGTTGAAAAAGAAACTGGCCGTACAACTGAATGCGAATTAGAAATTGATCACAAAAATAATTTAGTTCACATAGCAGCCAAATTTGATTAAATTAAAAAGCAGTTTAATTGAGTTTCTTGCCATCTTTGCTCTATGATTAAAGTGAGAATGGAGGAAAAATTATGCTGAAAGAATTTAAGCAATTTATTGAACGTGGCAATGTAATTGATTTAGCAGTCGGGGTTATCATCGGCGGTGCATTCACCAATATTGTAAATTCATTAGTATCCAACCTAATCAATCCACTTATCGGTCTATTTATCGGGCGAATCGACTTATCCAACTTAGTTTTGAAAGTTGGTGGTGCAACATTTAAATATGGTGCATTTATCAATACGGTGATTAATTTCTTAATTATCGCCTTTATCGTCTTCCTGCTTGTTAAAGCAGTCAACAAGGTAACTAGACCTAAACCTGCTGAGCAAAAACCAGCTCAACCTACTTCAGAAGATTACTTAAAACAAATTCGTGATCTTTTACAAGCTAGAAACAACTAATAGTGATCGTTCGTCACTTCCCAAGTTAGAACATTCAAAAAACCTTCTGCTAATTGCAGAAGGTTTTTCCTATACTTTTAATCTGTGTATTGATTCAAAATTTGATCAAGCTTTGCCTTAGGTGTGTAACCTGTCAAACGATCAACTATTTCACCATTTTTTTTGATGATTAAAGTTGGAATTGCCATTACACCTAAAGAACTTGGTGTATCTTTATTTTCATCAACATCCATCTTGGTGAATTTAACATCTTGACGCTCTTCAGCTAATTCATCAATAACTGGTGATTGCATCTTGCAAGGACCACACCATGTTGCCCAAAAGTCAGTTAGGACAACGCCGTCGTTAGTTTCTTCTTCAAAGTTTTGATCTGTAAGTTCTTCAACCATGAGTAAAACCTCCCTAAATAGTTGTAGCTCTTCATAAGTAATTTAATTATAGCATGTAACTTACTTTTTACAAGTTAAACACACTACTTCAAGTGAACAATCGTTGCTCCGTTGCCACCTTCGTTTGCGGGAGCGTAATTAAAACTTTTGACATGTCTACTTGCCTTTAAGTATTGCCAAACGCCCTTTCTAATAGCACCGGTTCCGATACCATGAATAATCGTCACTACATCAAGTCCAGCCAGTAAAACTGAATCAATATAACGATCAAGATTAGTCATAGCTTCATCATAGCGCTGTCCACGCAAGTCTAATTCACTGCGTGCATTACTGCGACGATTAGCACCAGTAGCGCGGACTAGCTTGGTTGAATGCTTCTTTGTTTCATTATCCACACCAACTTTTTCAATGTCACGGTCACTGACTTTAACCTTAATAATGCCCATTTGTACTTCATACTCATGCTCTGACATCTTTTTGGTTATTGTACCAGTCTGGCCATATGACAACACCTTAACCTTATCGCCAACATTGACATGGTGACGGCGTTTTTCTTTTTGTAAAACACGATTATGCGCCAGATTTTCATTCTGCTTTTCAAGCTGGTTAAATTCACTTTTAGCCTCAATCAGCTCATTCTGTTTTACATTGCCTTGCTGATTTTCAAGCTGTTCGATAATCTTTTCGGCTTTTTTACGGCTCTTTGCGACAACTTCATTAGCACGTTCCTGAGCAAATTCGAGTTGCTTTTGGACGCGTTGATTGTACCAGTCAAGTGCTTGCTGCAGTTTAAGCTCAAGCTTTTTGCTACGATCAAGACTTGTCACTAAATGATTGCGAGCATCTGTTGCTGCCTTAGTCTGCTTAGTCAATTCTTCAATCATTTGATTAATGTCGGCATTATCATCTGACATGAGGCTTTCAGCGCTTTTGACTACATCTTCGCGCATTCCTAGTCTTCGCGCAATTGCAAAGGCATTACTGTGGCCAGGAATCCCAATTTGCAGCCGATAAGTCGGCGATAAGGTCTTCAAATCAAATTCCATTGAAGCATTAGTAACTTTTGGTCGGTTATAGCCATACAGTTTCAGCTCCGGATAGTGTGTGGTTACAATAATTTTAGCCTGCTTTTTGCGCAAAAAGTCTAAAATGCTGATTGCTAAACTGGCTCCTTCTTCTGGATCAGTTCCCGCACCAATTTCATCAATTAAAACCAAAGTTTGATCATCGACATTTTTCATAATATCAATGATGCCATTAATGTGGGATGAAAAGGTACTGAGCGATTGCTCAATTGACTGTTCATCACCAATATCGGCACAAATATCACGAAAAACTGCTGCTTTACTGCCCTCAGCAGCTGGAATAAATAGGCCTGCTTGTGCCATTAACTGCAACAAACCAACAGTTTTCAAAGTGATTGTCTTACCACCTGTGTTCGGTCCCGTTATTAAAATTGTGTCAAATTCTTCGCCCAAACGGATATCATTAGCCACAACTTTTTCAGGATCAATTAAAGGGTGTCTCGCTTTAATAAATGAAAGTGAGTGGTCCTGCGTTAATTTAGGCTCGGTCGCTTTCATTTCATGAGCAAGCCTTGCCTTAGCCTGAATGAAGTCTAACTGAACAATTGCAGAAAAAATAGTATCAATTTGATCAACCTCTTCGCGTGCTAAATCAGAAAGATTACGTAAAATGCGTTCAATTTCACGTCTTTCTTCCGCAAGCAAGTTTTGTTGTTGATTATTTAAGTTCAGGACGCTGCTAGGCTCAATAAATAGTGTTTGTCCACTGGCACTTTGATCATGAACTACACCGCCAAACTTATTTCGGTATTCTTGCTTAACTGGAATAACGTAGCGCTCATCTCTGATTGTCACAATTTGTTCAGACAAATACTTGCTACTGCTCCCCTTAGTGTAAGCATCCATTCGATTCTTGATTTCACGGTCATTATTTTTTAGTTCATGACGTAGCTGTGCCAACTTAGTGGAGGCACTATCAAGAATTTCACCGTCATAATCAAGCGCCTTTTTTAACTGATTGAATAAGGTATCTGGTACATCTAACTCTGCTAAAATAGTTTCAATGGCCGATAAATCAAGTTCTTCTTCATCTACATCAGCCACAAAGTTATTAATGTCATTAGCCAGAGTTAGTACTAGTAGCAAGTTACCTAATTCATGGGCATTCAAATTAGCCTTAATTCGCAAACGTTTCGTACTTGGCGTAACATCCATGAAGTCAGTTAACGGCATCTGCCCTTTTATGCGCAACAAATTTGCACCGGTTAGTGTTTGACCTAATTCTCTTTCAACTTGAGTAAAATCAGAACTTGGCAAAAGCTTAGCTGCCATTTTTTTAGCCGGAGCCGTAATCGCCATTTTTTGCAATTTTTCAGTGATTTTTGCAAATTCTAGTGTTTCTAATATTTTATTATTCATCTGTTTAAAATCTCTATTAATAAAAAAAGGCTGGCTTCGCCAGTCTTTTTCATTTATTCACCGTTTAAACGGTCATCGTCCAAGAATGTATTGAGTACACCCTGAACCATATCCCATTCATCGTCTGCTTCAATTTCATGCAAATCGTTGCTGGTTACATCTCCATCAGCGTCAGCATCAAAACTGAATGCAAGGACTTCGATTTCTTCGTCTTCATCCGTCGAAGCTGGATAAAGTAAAATGTAAGACTTATCATAATCGTCTGAATGAAAAGTGAATAAAATTTCGTATAACTCCTCATTACCATTTTCATCAACTAAAGTTAATTGGCGATCATCGCCTTGTATTTCTTGTGTCATATTAATCCTTTCGATTTAGGTCTAAATAATTTTGCAGAATTAAAACCGCGGCCATTTGGTCAATAACTTCTTTACGTTTATGGCGGTCATGAATTTCAGCTTCATCAACCAGCACACGCTGGGATTCAACTGTGGTCAAGCGTTCATCTGAATAATAAACCGGCAAGCCAAACTTTTCTTGCAATCTTTGACCGTATGCCTTACTTCTTTTAACAGAAGTACCAGATGAACCGTCCATATTCTTAGGCAATCCTAGCACAAAACCGGACGGATTATATTCACGAACGATTTTCTTTAAAGGACGCATCCCAAAATTAAACCGATCTTCATCAATCTGAATGGTTGTAACTTTTTGGGCGGTTATTCCCAATTCATCACTAACTGCCACTCCGACTGTCTTTGAACCGACATCCAAACCAAGCAAGCGCATTATTTATTTTTACCAAGATAACTTTTTACAAGCTCTTCAATTATTTCATCACGTTCATGTTTTAAAATCAAATTACGTGCGTCATTATGCCGTGGAATATATGCCGGATCGCCAGACAGTAAGTAACCGACAATCTGGTTAACCGGATTGTATCCTTTTTCTTCAAGGGCATTATATACCTCTTGGAGAGTGTCATAGACATTCTTGCCTTTATTTTCATTAAAGTCAAAATGCATTGTCTTATCTAGCGAACTCATAATCATTCCTCCTAGCATAATTTTACTTGAAAAACACGTTAAACTCAAACACTTAATTTTCTGTGACGATTGAAATCACTTGTTTGATAGCATCTTCAAGACCTTCAGGTTTTTTACCACCTGCTTGAGCCATGTTTGGACGACCACCGCCGCCGCCACCAAAGGTTGGGGCAACTTGTTTAATTAGGTCACCTGCTTTGAGACCTGCATCTAGCGCCTTGTCATTTAGACTAATAATCATGTTGGCCTTGCCATCTTTACCTGCAGCTAAAACTAGAACGTCTGACTTGTTCTCGCTCTTCCAGGTATCAGCCAGTTCACGTAAGTCATTCATACCGTTAACGTCAACTTTTTGCGCAATAATTGATAAATCACCAGCTTGTTCGACGTTATTAAAAATTGAACCAGCTTTAACTTGATTAATTTGTGAATTCAAGTCTTCAACTTGTTTTTGACTATCATGTAGCTCTTGTTCTAGACTACCAACTTTATCAAGAATATCTTCAGGTTTAGTTGATTTTACTTCTGCTTGAATTTCGTCCAATAATTCGGAGCGGTTTGATAGATATTCATATGCCTTCTTGGACATTACTGCTTCAATTCTTCTCATTCCCGCACCAATTGCTGACTCGGAAATAATCTTGAAGACACCAATTTGATTGGTATTAGCACAGTGGGTACCACCACAGAATTCAATTGAGAAGTCTTCCATTTGAACAACGCGGACCTTGTCACCATATTTACCATCAAATAAGGCTAAAGCTCCCATGTCTTTTCCTTTTTCTGGATCAGTAATGGTTGTTTTAACTTCAATTGCTTCCCAGATCTTTTGGTTAACTAAGTTTTCAACCGATTTAATTTCTTTCGCGGTCATTGGTTCAATAGCAGTAAAGTCAAAGCGTAAGAAATCAGGTTCTACCAAACTTCCTGCTTGATGAGTATGCTCACCTAACACACTTCTTAAAGCAGCGTGCAATAAGTGCGTAGCGGTATGTGAATGACGTAACCCTTCACGACGAACACGGTCAATCTTTAAGGTGTATTCTTCACCCTTTTCTAGTGGCAAAACAACATCAACAAAGTGCATGTTTTGATCATTTGGTGCGTGTTGTACGTCAGTTACTTGAGCAACTAGTTCACCTTCACGGTTGTAAATATTACCATGGTCGGCTACCTGACCGCCTCGTTCAGCGTAAAATGGAGTCTTATCAAAGATTAAGACTGCATGATCACCGTCAGCTCGATCAACCAGTTGGTCATCAACAAGAATATCAATCAATTTTGCATTGTCCTCGTATACGCCGTACTCAAACTCAGATTTGTCTTTTAGGTTCATTAAAGTTTCATCTTGTGCACCCATTGATTGCAAATCACCACGTGCTTTACGTGCCCGTTCTTTTTGAGCTTTCATTTCAGCATCAAAGCCTTTTTTATCAACTTCTAATTCTGCATCCTGTGCAGTTTCAAAAGTTAATTCGTAAGGAAAACCGTATGTATCAAATAACTTAAATGCATCTTTTCCTGAAATTGTTTTATCGTCAGACTTCTTAGCCTTTTCAATTAAGTCATCAAGTAGAGTTAAACCGGAATCAAGAGTCAATTGGAATCTTTCTTCTTCGTTCTTAATTACTTTAGCAATAAAGTCCTTCTGATCAGTAACTTCTGGATAATGGCTTTCCATAATCTTACCAACAACTGGTACTAATTTATAAAGAAATGAACCTTTAATGCCTAAGCGTTGACCATTTAAATCAGCACGACGAATTAACCGGCGTAGAACGTAGCCACGTCCAGTATTTGATGGTAATGCCCCATCAGCAATAGCAAAACTGACTGTTCGAACGTGATCGGCAATTATCTTGAAAGCAGTAGTGTCTGCTGCGTTTTCGCCATATTTCTTATTTGCAGTCATCTTTTCTGTTTCGTGGATGATTGGCAAGAATAAATCAGTTTCAAAGTTAGTTGGAGCGTCTTGTAAAATTGACAGTACACGCTCTAGTCCCATTCCCGTATCAATGTTTTTATGCGGTTGATCAACATATTCACCATTTGCCAAGTGGTTGTATTGGGAGAACACAATGTTCCAAATTTCTAGATAACGCGCATTTTCACCACCAGGGAAGTTCTCTGGATCGTCTTCTGCCACATCATTATTTTCTTGACCACGATCATAGAAGATTTCGGAGTCAGGACCACATGGACCTTCACCAATGTCCCAGAAGTTTTCTTCTAATTTAACAATATGATCTTCAGGCATGCCAACTTCAAGCCAAATTTTATGTGCTTCAGTATCTTTAGGGTAAACCGTGCAGTAAAGCTTTTCTTTATCCAAATCAAGCCATTCTGGACTAGTCAAAAATTCCCAAGCCCAAGAAATAGCCTCTTTTTTAAAGTAATCACCAACTGAAAAGTTACCAAGCATTTCAAAGAAGGTTTGGTGACGTGCTGTTTTACCTACGTTTTCAATATCATTAGTTCTAATTGATTTTTGTGAACTAGTAATTCGATGATTTTTAGGTACAACAGAACCATCAAAGTATTTCTTCATTGTTGCAACACCAGAGTTAATCCAGAGTAGTGTTGGATCATCTTGCGGAATTAGTGATTGACTTGGCATCACCATGTGACCGTGTTGTTCGAAGAAGTCCAAAAACATTTGTCTAAATTCCGAACTTGTTAGTTTCTTCATCAATATCTCTCCCTTTTTTATCCAAAAATAAAAACACCGTTGCCAAATTCAAGGACGCTTTAAAACGCGGTACCACCTCAATTGCAACAGTGTTTGTTACCTCTTAATTATTTTTATTCGTTAAATCTATAAGGAGCATTTTTTAAATAACAGTAAGCCCTTCTCACCAATTAGCTCTCTCTTTGAACTGTTAATTTAAAAAACATATCTTAAGTTAACAGTAATTGTACTACTTGCACAATCTTTGTCAATGCATAATAGGAAGATCTAGAAGCTCATTCACATACTGAGTTTGCAAATTAATCTTGTTATTTTTAGACCACTTTTTATTTGTGCTTATAAAAATCATCAAATACCGAAACTGGCATGCGGCGCTTATGCTCACTCTTTCGCCAGAGTGCTTCAATTTTTTCAGCGGCCTCGTCTGACACTTCTCGTCCTTCAAGGTAATCATCAACTTCTTGATACGTTACTCCCAAAGCTGTCTCATCAGGGAGACTTGGTTGGTCTTCTTCCAGATCAGCTGTAGGAGTCTTTAAGTATAAATGCTCAGGACAGCCAAGTTCTTTGAGCATTTTTTTACCTTGTCGCTTGTCCAAACGGAAAAGAGGCGTAAGATCAGCCGCACCGTCACCATATTTTGTGTAAAAACCACTAAAGTTTTCAGCTGCGTGATCAGTTCCAACAACAGCACCATTATTAGCACCAGCTATGCCATACTGCACAACCATCCGTTCACGCGCTTTAATGTTGCCTTTATTAAAATCAGTTATTTCTTGTCCAGCTTCATTTAAACTAGCAACCATTGCATCAACAGCAGGCTTAATATTAACAATCAAATCCTGATCTGGTTTTTGGAACGCAACCGCGTCAGCTGCATCTTGGGCATCAGCTTGAACACCATATGGCAAGCGCACTGCAATAAACTGATATGAATTATCGCCAGTTTCTTCTCGCATTTCGGTAATTGCCATCTGGCATAATTTACCAGTTAAGGTTGAATCTTGTCCGCCCGAAATTCCTAAAACATAAGATTTTAAAAATGGATTGGCTTTTAAATAATCCTTGAGAAAATCAACGGATCGTCTAATTTCTTTTTTTGGATCAATTTCTGGTAAAACATGTTCATAGGCAATTATTTCTTTTTGCAATGGTCTCATTTACCTAGTTCTCCTTCATTAATATGATTACGAATATCTTGAATTAAGTTCATTTTACTGTCATATAGATCTTGTGAGAAGTCAACTGGGTATTCCTGTGGATTTAGGCTACGTTTATATTCATCCCACAGGCCGTCTAAGTTAGCAGCACAGAACCGTTTTATTTCAATCAATTTAGGTTGCCTGTATACTAACTTACCGTCTTTAAAAATATCTTTAAGCAGTGGCTCAGCAGTATAGTTAGTTACGACTTTATTAATGTAGTTATATTGCGGGTGGAACATATAAAGTGAATCAAATTTTCTTGGATCAACTCCAGCACGTGCAACCCAGTCACCCTCATTTTTCTTAGCAGTATTAGCAGAAATACGCCAAACTTGCTTTTTACCAGGCGTAGAGACCTTAATTGCATTTGAAGATATTTTCAGTGTATCACGCATTTGGTGACTGTCGTCTTCAATGGACACTAGCTTGTAAACAGCACCAAGTGCGGGCTGATCATAAGCGGTGATGTACTTAGTACCGATTCCCCAAACGTCAATTTTGGCACCTTGCATTTTCAAACTAGTAATAGTTGTCTCATCTAAATCGTTTGAAGCATAAATTTTTGCGTCCGTGTAGCCCGCATCATCTAACTCGTGACGAACCTGCTTTGAAATGTAGGCCATATCCCCAGAGTCAATTCGAACACCCTGGAAATTAATTTTATCGCCCATTTCATTCGCTACTCGAATGGCATTAGGAACACCACTTCTGACTGTGTCATAGGTATCAACTAAGAAAACACAATCATGATGCGTTTCGGCGTAAGCCTTGAATGCTTCATATTCACTGCCAAAAGCTTCAACAAGTGAATGTGCGTGTGTCCCAGAAACAGGAATACCAAACAGTTTCCCTGCACGGACATTACTAGTGGAGTCAAAGCCGCCAATATATGCAGCTCTAGTTCCCCAAATTGCAGCGTCTGTTTCTTGTGCACGACGCGTACCAAATTCCACTACGCCATCGCCTTGAACGGCCAATTTCACTCTTGCTGCTTTGGTAGCCAATAATGTTTGATAGTTGATAATATTTAAAATTGCCGTTTCAACCAATTGACATTGCGCAAGCGGTCCCTCTACTTGAAGAAGAGGCTCATTGGCAAAAACAATTTCACCTTCACTCATTGAGCGCACTGTCAATTTCATTTTCAAATTGCGCAGGTAGTCAATAAAGTCATCATCATATCCTACTTCATTTTTTAGATACTCGAGATCACTTTCTTTGAATTTCAGATTATTTAAATATAGTATTACGTGCTCTAAGCCCGCAAAAACTGAATAGCCATTGCCAAATGGTTCTTCACGATAATATACTTCAAAAACAGCATTACGCTCGGAAATACCCTTTTTAAAGTAGGTATACATCATATTGATTTCGTACAAATCAGTATGCAGGGTTAAAGAATCATCTTGGTCTAGTTCTTGGTAAAACATTGTGTCCTCTTAACTTGATTACAATAAATTTTTTTGTTCTTAATTATAACCACTTATCCCAGTTTAAACAATTTAATGCACTGCTAGCAGTGTTTGATAAACTTTTTCAATACTTGCTAATTGTTGTGCCAGAGAAAAGTTAGCCGCAACATATTTCTTTTCACGTTCAGCCATCTGTCTAAGCTCAGCCGGTGGCATAGCGACAGCACTTTTCAAAGCGTTGGTAATTGAATCAACACTTCCGACTTCGGCAACAAAGCCGTGTTGTCCATCCGGAATCATCTTTTTAATATCGCCGACTGCTGTTGAAAGAAGTGGTAGCAAGTTGTCACTAGCCTCTAGCAAAACAAGCGGGAAACTCTCCGAATACGATGTTAAAACAGCCAGATCCATACGGCGATAAAGATGCTTCAATTGCTTATGTGTCATAAAGCCTTGAAAGTTTACCTGTGAGCCCAAATCCAATTTTTGTGTTAAAGCCCTCAAGTTATCTAGCTGTGTACCATCACCAGCAAGATATAGATGAACATTTTGATTATCCAGCTTTTTTAAAGCCTTTAGCAGCAGTTCTTGACCCTTAACTTTTTCGGCTCGTGCAACATTAACAATATTAAAATGAGGGTGTTCATACTTAGCTGGGATGTCACTATCTTGATGGAAAAAAGTTCCGTTATAAATGACATGAACTTTATTTCCATCAACATGAGCTTGTTCTGTGAGTAAATTAGCAAATTTCTGCGTTACCGCAAATACGCAATCTGCTTCCATGATTGCCTTAACATTAGTTTTGGTAAAAGCCTTACCTGCTAGTCCTCTTCCCGCAAAATCTAAATATGGATCAGAGTGAACCGTTACGCACCATTTAGCAGTAATTCGGCGTTTAATTAGCGCCATAAAAAGATTGGCACGCGCACCATGAGTGTGCACAATTTGATAATTGCCTTCGTTGATAAAAGTCGCTAAGCGCCTGAGAGCGGTCAAATCGTAGCGACTGCTTGAGCCTAGTACATGACAATTTAACTTTGCCTCCCTTGCAGCTTGGGCCACCGGCCCTTCTGCTAAACATAATAAAGTAAAATCTTTACCTTGCAGCTTAGCTTCAGTTAATAAGTTAATAATGTGCGTTAACCCGCCACCAGATTCGAGGCCAGCATTAACATGCAAAACTTTCATGCTTATCTTCGGTCCTTTTTAGACTTATAAACTTCTACCATAAATTTAGGAATTTTTCCCATTCTTTTATAGCGTGACGGCTCTTTTAGCAAACGATAAAACCATTCCAAGTGCGCTTTTTGCCAGACTTGAGGGGCCCGTTTGACCATTCCAGAAAAGACATCAAAACTACCACCTACGCCCATCATCAAAGCAGGTAATAGGTTTTTACGCAAAATATCAAGCAGTTGTTCTTGTCGAGGTGATCCTAGGGCTGCAAAAACCAAATCTGGTTCAGCACGTTCAATTTGGTATGCGACTACTTCTAAATCATCTTTAAAGTAGCCGTCTTCTGCACCAACCAGCTGGATATCAGAATATTCACGCGCAATTTTAGTTTGAATTGCGTGTATTACCTTAGGTTTAGCCCCAATTAAGTAAACCCTTAGGCTACGTTCGTTAGCCAATTTCATTAGCCAAGAAAATAAATCATAGCCTGTTACTCGTTCTTTTAATGGTGTTCCCAGTATTTTAGCGGCTTTAACCACGCCAATTCCATCAGGAGTGACATAATCCGCATCATAATTCAAAATCTTCATAAATTCGGGATTTTCGTTCGCTGACATGACAATTTCTGGATTTGCAGTTACTACAAAGGTAGATTGGTGAGTATTAATCCGACCGATAAGTTCATTCTGAAATTGCTTGAAACTCTTATTATCAAAGTCAACGCCTAAAACGCTTACTTTACTCATGTTAGTTTCCTCCTGCGATTAATTTACCTTATTTTAGCAGACAATTTGGTATTTCGGACTATGTTTTACCTTTTCTATAAATATGATAATATTTAGTTGTCGAAGTAAGAGGAGTAACACTACAAATGAAAAAAGTTATCACTTATGGCACTTTTGATTTATTGCACTACGGTCATGTTCGCTTACTAAAGCGCGCTCGTGAGCTAGGTGACTACCTGATCGTCGGTCTTTCGACCGATGAATTCAATGAGCTGCAAAAACATAAAGAATCATACAACAATTACGCCGAACGAAAGTTTATTTTAGAAGCTATTCGTTACGTTGACGAAGTTATTCCAGAACAAGATTGGGACCAAAAAATCACTGACATTCAAAAGTATGATATTGACACTTTTGTAATGGGTAATGACTGGAAAGGTAAATTTGATTTTCTCAAATCATATTGTGACGTCGTTTATTTACCTCGTACACCTGGAATCTCTTCTACTAAAATCAAACAAGATTTAAAATAAAAAACTCTGAACTAAGCTAATGATATGACCCCCAAATTTGTGCGGCATATCATAATTAAAGCAGTTCAGAGTTTTTATTTAGAAAAAGTAAATTCGAAGCGATCAGCTACATAGCTGGCCCTAGTATATTCAAAAGGTAATCCCGTAGAGAGCTCAGTTACTTGCAGACGTGTAATCAGTGCCTCGCCTTTTTTGGCATCAAGTAAACGAGCAGAGTTTTCATTAGCAATCGCAGCCGAAATATGTTCTGTTACTCTACCTATTTTATAACCATTTTTTTCTAACGTTTGGTAGAGGTGCGATGAAATATCTGCCTTGGACATTTTCGCAATCAGGCTCTGTGGTATAGTTACAACCTCATAACAAATAGGCACATCATCGGCATAGCGAATACGCTCCATTCGCAAGACCTCTTGGTTAGGAGCCAAGTCGAGACGTTCAGTTTCTGACAATGACGGCTTACCAATTCGATATGAAATCAGCTTACTTGAGGGTGTTTGTCCGTTAGCATGAGTTATATCGGTAAAGGACATGATACCAGACATTTTTTCCTGAACTTTTTGGTTAGCCACATAAGTTCCGCTCCCAATGCGCTGTTCTAGAATACCTTCATCCTCAAGGGTCTTGATTGCTTGTCGTAAAGTCATTCGCGAAACGCCAAATTTTTGCGCCAATTGTCGTTCGGCTGGAATTCTGCTACCGACTTTGTATACGTGATTCTCAATTTCACGTTTTATTTGATTATGAATTTTGATGTACATTGGTTCTTCCAATTATCACACCTCCATGTATGACCATATTATATTCCAAATTGGTCTATTTTAGCCAAGCTAAATCAAATTAATTTTTTGGCGCTATTTTTTCTTGTTGGTCCACTTCATACCCAAAAGTTGCACACTAGCTCCTTGACTGCATTCAACAGCAATCGAGTCATCACTGCTGGCAATCACACTAGCATGCATTCTGGCTGCATCTTTCACTGCCAAGTCGGCCCCGTTAGAATTAAAAATCAGGTCATGACCTTCTAAAAATGCTTGGTCACCAAGCGCTAAAAAGTATTGGTATTCGGCACCGCCATTAAAAGTCACTCTGCGTGCCGAGCACTTTGCCTTATCTTGAAAATCAGCATGATTAACTACAATAGAATTAATCATTGTTATTTCTGCATCATTAACTGCGATCATTCGGTTAAGTTGGCTGTTTTGAATAATCACGTGCGGTGTTTTATCGAGATAGATTCCACCATTAAAATCCGAACCAATGATGTTAGCCCACGTTTTATCAGTAATATACATCGAGGTATCATCATCGGATACGACTTTACTGTTCAACATATTCAGCCAAACTTCACCCTGAAGCAGCATTGAATTTGTAACGGAATTATTTAAATCAATTTCCGCATTTGTTTTTGTAAAAGTATCAATACTACCATGAATACGAGAATTGTTAATAATAGCCGTACCGTGACCCTCAAGTGCCAAAGTACCAAATTCTTCCGAAACATGTTCAATTGAAGAATCATTCATTTCTAAGCGAAAATCGGCGTTTGCAAAAATAGATAGTGAACCATTTAAAATCATGGTCGAATACAGTTCTAAGGTCACTTTACCGTTAGCAGCAATAGCTGCTGTATCGTTACCGTAACCCTTAATTATGCAATTGCGTAATGTTAAATAAGTGTTTGCTTCAGCGGGCACAAATAAGCTGTTTGAATCTGTATTAGTATTGATGCATAAATTCTCTAAGTTAACAAACTGACTATCAGCCGCAATGTTAACATAGCCAAGAATTGTCGTATCTTCTGGCAAACTACCAGTACCCTTAACTGTAATGTCTGAAAACAGGGTATCCTGTGGTAATTCATAAAAGCCCGGTTCTAGAAGTAATACATCATCTGCACGTAAATCTTTTAAAGCTTCGTGCCAGCCGATTTCACTACCTCCAGCCCCAACTTTAACTAGTCTCGACATAAAATTCCCTTCTTAGTTAAAAAGCAAACTAGCTATCATCCTACTCTTTTTCAGTGCCAAGTCATTATTCTCGCATGAAAATTGTATTTTAAACAGTCAACAAAAGAAAGTAAAAAGGCAACTATCAACAGCTGCCTTTAGTTTGTAATCTTAATTGGGTTAGCTGGATTCGAACCAGCGCATACTAGTACCAAAAACTAGTGCCTTACCACTTGGCTATAACCCACTGATAATGGAGGAGGGTGGATTCGAACCGCCGAACTCAGAGAGAGCGGTTTTACAGACCGCCGCGTTTAGCCACTTCGCTACTCCTCCGTTACGCACGTTAATTATCTTATCTAAAAACATGCGTAATTGCAAGCAAAAATTATGCTATTTTACTTCTTATATTCTTCAACGTATTTTGCAATTCGTTTTAGGCCTTCCTCAATCTCTGCCATAGCAACTGCATATGAGAAACGGATATAGCCTTCACCACCTTTTGCAAAGCATGAACCACTTGTAACAGCGACATGAGCTTTATCAACCAAGTCATAAATAAATTTGTTATCGTCTTGCTCTAGTCCTTCCGGAATTTTAGCAAAGATGTAGAAGGCACCTTCAGGTTTTGCACATTCAAAGCCAATTTCAGTTAAACCTTTGTATAAAACGTCACGCCGTTTTTGGAATTCTTCTTTCATTGGCTTGGAATCATCCATCCCATTTTTAAATGCTTCTTCAGCCGCATCCTGCATTGGTGTGGGTTCTGTTGTTACGATTGTTTGGTGCACCTTAGCGATTTGTTCCAAAACGTCCTTTGGAGCACAAACAATTCCAATCCGGTATCCGGTCATTGCCCATGCCTTCGAGACACCATTCATTACAATGACTTGGTCATGCATTGATTTCTCCATTGAAGCGTGCGGACCATCATAGCAAAGTTCACTATAAATTTCATCACACAAGGCAAAAATTGGCTTGGCACGAATCACATCAGCTAATGCATCAAGCTCTTCTTGCGTATAAGTTACCCCTGTTGGATTAGTAGGATAGTTCATTACTAGCATCCGAACACGGTCACCATACTGGTCAAGCACAGCCTGTAATTTTTCTGGTGTTAACTTGAAGCCATCATCCGAAGTATCAACTTTAACAATTTCTACCCCTTCATTAATTATATTGGCATCAGACATATAAAGTGGGAAAACAGGAGTAGGCACAATCATCACGTCGCCTTGGTTAAGACACGCTAAAACTGTGTCAAAAATTGATTCAGAAACACCAGTAGTAACCAAAACTTCAGTTTCTGGATCATACTTTTGACCATATTTTTCAGCCAAAAAGTTAGCTGCAGCTTTGCGCAAACCAATTGTTCCATTTGATGGAGCGTAGTGTGAGTGATTATCAGTAACACTCTTGATAGCTGCTTGCTTGATGTGCTCTGGTGTGTCGAAATCAGGCTCACCCAAAGTGAACTTGATAACATCAGGAATCTTACTTGCGTAATCGGAAAACTTCAAAATTGGATTTGAAGGAAGATCTGCTAGACCTTTTTTAGTGTAATTAATTAAGTTAACCATATGTTTCACCCTAACTTCTGTTTTCTTGCTTTTTTTAAATTATACAGTTAACAAAATTATTTTTCTACCATATTTATTTAATTTGTTATTAATTTTTATAATAAAAAAAGACAATTCATAATTAAATGAACTGCCTTTATTTGGGTTGGGTGTTCGTAAGAACAATTGGGTTAGCTGGATTCGAACCAGCGCATACTAGTACCAAAAACTAGTGCCTTACCACTTGGCTATAACCCATTCCTTTGAGCTTTTACTTGTTCGCTCAACATTTAACAGTATAGAAAAATGTTGTTCGTAAGTCAAGAGGGAAAATTATTTTTTTATATCCGTAATTACCTTATTAACTTAGCCAAAACTACAGGTTTAATTCATAAGCATTTCTAGCACCGTTTTCAGTTTGATCAATATAAATAACCCCACGTTCTTCAAAGCCGGTAGCTTTAATTAGACCTTGCATTCTCTTATTAACAGCATGTGTATCGATTCTAAAATTATGTATTCCAAGCATCATTCCACGAGAAATTAAGTTGGACATAAAAATTTTACCTAGATGCTGACCACGGAACTGAGTCGAAATCGCAATGCGGTGAATTGTCGCATATTGATCAACATCATTGTTCCATTCACCTTCAATTTGCTTATACGTCGGTTCAGGGGTCGTCATTAAAACAGCAATTCCTGCAATATCGTGATCAACCATTAAACAATATGCACGTTCTTTTTCAATATCATCAGATAATATTGCTTCATTAGGTTTTCCTTCTTGCCACTGAGGAGTACCATCATTTTTCATTAATTGCTTCGCTTCGTCAATTATCTTCATTATTTCTGGTAGGTCACTTTTTTGCGCTAATTTAATATAAGTTGGCATTTTCTAACCCTCACTTTATTCAAGATAATTAATTTTAGCATTTTTTATTATTTGCTAACAAAAAAGATAGTCAACTTTCGACTACCTTCTTTACAAATTAATTATGGCTTAAAGCCAGTATTATACGTATTATTTTTTACAATATAAGTTGGAACACTAATAAAGTGCATGGAACAAATATCATTATTATGGGAAAGGCTAAAACCATAATAGTTATAGTCACCATCATGTAGAGAACCTTGAGTATTAAATAGGTCGCCTGCATGTTCCCATTCTTGATAGTTGCTACGATCATTTCGACCCTCTTCACCACTACCTGTATAGCCAAAAATCATTTGTTTCAAGCCAAAATAAACGCTTTTCTTTAATTCTGTCATTGACATTATTCTATTAGGATTATAAAAACCCGCCATGTCCTCGACATAATTATCATCAAGATTTAGTCCATTGGACTTACATGCTTTAACTATCCCAGTAACGTAATGACTATCCTTGATTGTTTTATTATTTTCAGTATATTGGATTGCTATGTCACGCGCTAGTTTTCGTGCACCAACGCTGTCTTGCCACAAATCAAGACCTAGTTGGCTTCTAGCCTGATTAATTAAGCGGAGTGAAAAAGTGGTTAAAGTATCAATTTGTTCTGGTGTTGGTTTAGCCAAGTCTACCATATTATGGTTATCTTCTTCATTTTCAGCTGCACTAATGCGACTAAAGCTATTAGTCTTCATCCCTTTAATTGAGGCATTGATAAAAGCCTGACTAGGATTGCCCTGATAAGCTTGTAACAGCTCTAGCTTGGTATATCCTACTGGCATTTGGAGCTGGGCTTGAACATATTTTTTAGGACTTTGCTGTTTTATTACAGTTGCATCTTTGGCTAAAATCCAGTGAGAATTATTGCCAATCTTGTATGCTACACGCTTTTGCTTACCAATTTTCTTTTTCGAACTATATGGATAACGATACTTTGGACTTGCATAAAAATTAGAGTGCTTGCCTTTAATCGTGTATAAGCGCACTTTTTTATTGCTTCTAGTTTTAACATAGCCTTTAACAGTAGCTGCTGCCACCTGATTTGACTCAGTCAATCCAAGTACTGGGACAGTTACCAAAAAAATAAGGTTAATCGCGACAAGGGCAAGTTTACTTTTCTTCATTTATCTTCCTCAAGAGTATTCTTTACCTAACGGCTCTTTATGGTTTATGTTTAATTCTAAAACTAATTATACGTTATTACCACTTTATTTCCTT
>CAMLHK010000012.1 GCA_946479925.1 uncultured Lactobacillus sp.
ATGAAGATGGCCATTTGGTTGGAACTGGTAGTATTGCGGGCAAAGTTCTTAAATACATAGCAGTGTCAAATGATGAAGCTGTTCCCGGGGCACGCTTTAATCAAATAGTTTCGGCTTTGCAAGAATACCTTTTTGGTCAGAAAATTTATCATTCATTCGTATTCACCAAAGCAAAATATTCGTCTAGTTTCGCCCATTTAGGCTTTAATGAATTGGCTCATACTGATACTGCGGCTTTTTTGGAAAGTGGAACACCAAGTATTCAAGACTTTTTAACAAAAATGCCTAGAATTAAAAACCAAAATCAAAAAGAAGTTGCGGCAATTGTAATGAATGCTAATCCATTTACTTTGGGCCACCAAAAGTTAGTAAAACTAGCAAGTAGTGAAAATGATTTGGTATATGTTTTTGTAGTGGCTACAGATGCTTCTTTATTTAAAACAGCTGAAAGAATGGATTTAGTAAAAAAAGGAACTGCCAACTTTAAAAACGTGGTGGTAGTCAGTGGTGGAGATTACCAAGTTTCACGCTCGACATTTCCGGCTTATTTTTTAAAGTCACCTGATGAACTAATTACAACACAAACGGCGATTGACGCTTTAATTTTTAAAAATATTATTGCACCAAAATTGACAATTAAGAAACGTTATCTGGGTACTGAGCCATTTTCAAGGACGACTAATTTCTATAATCAAAGTTTACAAAAAATACTTAGTCCCACTATTGAGGTTAAAATTGTGCAACGCTTTCGTGATAACGAGAAAATAATTACGGCAACTAATGTGCGCCAATTGATCAAAAATAGTGATTTGAAAGATATTTCCACTCTAGTTCCACCAACTACAATGAATTTTATAAATGAAAATTATCAAATTTTACAAGAAAGAATAAAGAAAGGAATGAACATTGATGGAAATTAAAACTGTTGGAGTAGCAGGAACATTAGAATCTTCAGATATTCAGATAATGATTTCTGCTGGTCAAAAAGGAATTGAAGTTGATCTGGATTCAGAGGTAGCTAAATCATACGGTGATCAGATCAAAAAGGTAATAACTGAAACCCTAAATAAATTTGGTATTACTAACGCAAAAGTTAAGGCTACAGACAAAGGAGCTCTTGACTGCGTGATTGCTGCAAGAACATTAGCAGCTGCGCAAAGAGCAACTGAAACTACTGACAAGCCGAGATTGGAGGTATTGCAATAAATGACTTATGTTAAAAATCGTTTGCGTCGAACAATGATGTTTGTACCAGGTAATAATCCTGCAATGGTTAAAGACGCTGGCATTTATGGAGCTGACTCTATTATGCTGGACTTAGAAGATGCAGTTTCATTAACTGAAAAAGACGCAGCCAGGATGTTAGTATTTAATGCTATTAAAACAGTTGATTTTGGTGGCGCTGAAATAGTCGTTAGAATTAACGGTCAAGACACTCCTTTTTATGACGAAGACGTAAAGGCAATGGTGCGCGCTGGAGTAGATGTTATTCGCCTGCCTAAAACTGAATCGGCCGCTATGATTAAAAAATTAGTAGCGGATATGGAAGATGCTGAAGAACGATATGGAGTGCAAAAGGGCTCAATTGGTGTTATGGCAGCGATTGAGAGTGCAAAAGGTGTTCTTAATGCTCCTGAAATTGCAACAGCTACACCATTAATGATGGGCTTAGCCGTTTCTGGTGAAGACTATACTGCTGATATGCACACACACCGTTATCCGGATGGACGTGAGTTAGAATTTGCCCGCAACATGGTATTGCAAGCTGCTAGAGCAGCCGATGTTTATGCTTTCGATACTGTGTTTTCTAATATGAATGATACAGAAGGATTTTACCGTGAAACCAAGTATATCTATGAACTAGGTTATGATGGTAAGTCTTTAGTTAATCCAAGACAAATACCTATGGTTAACGAGGTATTTAACCCTACTAAGGAAGAAATTGAAAATGCTCTTTCTGTCCAAAATGCTATTCAAGAAGCAAAGGCAAAAGGCTCAGGCGTTATCTCAATGAACGGTAAAATGGTCGACAAACCGGTTGTTGAGAAGGCTAACCGTGTTATTGCAACAGCTAAAGCATCGAATTTAATTGATGAGGAGGGTAATTACATTGGAGAATAAAGTAAAACGCAATTTGCCTGATGATTTGATGACAAAAATGAATCTTAAACCATTTGCATCTGTGGAAATAGGTAACCCTGAAGTGAAAAGAGTGGCTCCTAAGGTGCAAGTTACTACGGGAGAATCAAAAGTGGTTGATTCTTTAGCAGATGTTATTAAGAAAACTTTAAAAGATGGTATGACTATTTCTTTCCACCATCATTTTAGAAATGGTGATTTTGCTTTTAATAAAGTAATGAATCTAATTATTAAAATGGGTTATCAAAACTTAACATTAGCTCCATCTTCCTTAACCGGTGTTATGAATGACACGGTGATTGAAGCAATAAAAAAGGGTGTTATCACAAATATTACTTCATCGGGAATGAGAGGCAGCTTGGGAGATTTTGTTTCCCATGGTGGTTTGAAAAACCCAGTGATTTTCCGTTCTCATGGCAATAGAGCTCGTTCTATTGAAGAAGGAGAAATCAAAATTGACGTGGCATTTTTAGGTGTTCCAAATGCTGACCCAGCTGGTAATGCCAATGGTCAAGAAGGGGATGCAGTTTTTGGATCTCTGGGCTATGCTTTGATTGATGCACAATATGCTGATAAAGTAGTTTTGCTGACTGACAATATAGTTGATTATCCAAATACGCCTGCCTCAATTAAACAAACTCAAGTCGATTATGTTGTGAAGGTTGATCAAATTGGTGATGCTGATAAGATTGGTTCAGGAGCGACTCGTTTTACCAAAGATCCTAAAGAACTGAAAATTGCACAAACTGTTAATAAGGTGATAACAAATTCACCATATTATAAACAAGGATTTTCTTTCCAAACTGGATCCGGTGGTGCCGCATTGGCAGTGACTAGATACTTAAGAGAATCTATGCTAAAGGATGGGATTAAGGCATCATTCGCACTAGGCGGTATAACAAAGCCTACGACTGATCTCCTTGAAGAAGGCCTGGTCAAGAAAATTATGGATGTTCAGGACTTTGACAAGGGTGCTGCAGCTTCAATGGCTCAGAATAAAGACCAACAGGAAATTGATGCCTCCTGGTATGCTGATCCTCATAATAAGGGTGCCGTAGTAAATAACTTAGATGTGGCCATTCTCTCAGCTTTGCAAATCGATACCAATTTTAACGTTAACGTAATGACAGGTTCCGATGGCGTTATTCGTGGCGCTATTGGTGGTCACCAGGATGCTGCTGCAGCAAAAATGACTATTATCACCGCTCCGTTAGTACGTGGACGCAACGCTACAGTAGTCCCAGAGGTAGAAACAGTCGTTACACCAGGAGATTCAATTGATGTTTTAGTAACTGAAAGAGGAATTGCAATTAATCCTCGCCGTAAAGACTTAATAGCTGCCTTTGCTAAGGTTCCTGAACTCAATATTGTTGATATCAAAGAACTGCAAAAAATGGCACAAAAACAGGTTGGAACACCAAAGCCACTAGAATATACTGATCGTGTTGTTGCTTTAATTCAGTATCGGGATGGTACTATTATTGATACAATTAAGCAAGTAAAAGATTAACTAATTATTTTGCTAAAGTGTGAGAATGAGGGTAAGACTTGTTCTCACACTTTTTAGTTCTAATATAAAAAGAGAAAGAAGATGATAAAATGGTAAAAACAATATTTACTGAAGGAGAACCACAGAGTATTACAGAGGTATTAGCAAATAAAGATGAAAGGGTAGAGTTGCAACAAACAATATTTCACAAGTTTCCTGAATATACGCTGCTGGATGTTAAATTAAACATTCCCGGCCCTATTAAAAACAATCGCTATTTAAAAGAAATTTTTGCTTCAGGTATTCTAAATTTAGAAAAAATTTTGCAAAATAGCCAGTTACCTTTTACTATGTATGAACATTGGGAGAGAGCAGCAGGTTCAGAAAACTTCTATCTCGTTAATGCTGATCATCGTTTAGTTAAAAAAAGGGCAGTTGAATTTGAAAATAAACAAAAAATTAATCGGCTATTTGATGTCGATGTATTAATTAAAAAGCAAAAACAGGCAATATCCCGCAAAGATCTGGACTTGCCTGTTCGCAAATGCTTTTTATGTTCAAAACCCGCTAAAGAATGCGCTCGCTCAAGAACACATTCAGTGGCAGATCTGCAAAATTATATTACAAGCTTATATAATGAAGAGTTCTGTAAAAAATCCGCAAATTAAAGTGCCTCATTTTTGCGTAAAACTCTTTCAGCTATACCCGAAGTGGTAATTAAATGCGTTATTATGCCAGATCTAAGAGCCCCCAAAAGTGCATCTTCCTTAAACCTGTTTTTAACAATTACAAACCGATCAGGAACTGCAAAAATGTCGGAAAGACTGATGCCAGATATATGAGGCTCAATTGGACTATAAAAACGACCTTTAATATCATAAGGTCTGCCAAAAATAATTCCTGCTAACTGATTTTTTTCAATTCCAGTAAACAGTTTATCAGCATAATAATCCATAAAAAATTGCCCTGATTCCAGTGATTGCATGGTACCAATACTTGCAAATACCAGATCAAGTTGTGAAAAATATTTTTCAATATATTGATAATAAGGTTCTTGCTGAATTTTTTTGATAAGTCTCGGATCAATTGCATAAAGAGGTGCGGGGAAGGTTAAACTTTTTGCATTAAATTTGTCAGCAGCATGTTGAATAAGCGGCTGCTTGCGTTTACTAGAATTTACCACTTGACCTAATAGTTGAATAAATGTCAGGTCGGCGCGAGTTTCGGCTGAAAAATCATCAATAATGTCTCTTAAAAGTGTCCCCCAAGTTAATCCCACGACGTGAGCAGAATTAATATAGTTTTGAATTTGTTTGGCGGCAAAATTGACAATCATTTCATTGTCTTGATTTTTAGTTTCTTTATCTTCTAAGATATAAACTTCTTTCAGATCGAAAAGTTTTTGAAACTCCCGTTCAAGATTTTGCGCTCTTTTGGGACTTTGATAAATACTAATTTTTACAATACCCTTGTCTTCCGCTTCGTCTATTGCTTTTGCAATAAGATAACGAGAAAGGTTGTATTTCTTAGAAATTTCAGCAATATTTAACTTACTTAAAAAATAGTCATGTGCAATATTTGCAATTTGCTCATCTGTTAACAATGTCATTTGGTTATTCCTATTCTTCATACTCTACATTTATTTTAATTATATTAGAAAAAGCGCTTTAATACTATAACCTAAACAACTTTTTAAAATAAAATATTTTTCAGAATATCAGAAAAATATATTTATTTTTTCTTACTCTAATAAATCGCAAAACTTCGCATGTGTAATTTTTTGCAAATCTTGCGGTTTTAAAAAGACGCTGCGGCCAATTTTACCACTTGAAACTGCTATCTCGCTTTCTTTAGACATGCTTTTATCAAGAAAAATAGGAAAATGATGTTTGAAATAAATACCAATAGGCGTGTTGGCACCGTGAGCATAACCTGTAGTTTTTTCCAAATCTTTTAAAGGTAGCATTTCACATTTTTTGTTCCCAGAATTTTGCGCTAGTTTTTTCATGCTTAAATGTTCAGTTACTGGTACAACCCCTACCAGAACTTTAGTATTATTTCCAGAACAAACGAGAGTTTTATAGACCAAATGTTCTTTCTCGTTTAAAATGGATGTATCCATTTGTGCTACACCACCAGAATCCTCGTGGGTGGCAAACTCTGCTTGACGATATGGAATCTTGTTCTTGTCTAAAATTTTTTCGACAAGTGTTTTTTCAATATTATTTTTCTTTTTTGACATATTGATCACCCTTTTCATGATAGCATTACAAAAAGGGAAAATAAAAAGGAAGTTTAAAAAATAATGAAATTATTGATTATTAAAATTGAAACTAGTCACGAAGTTGAAGATGCCTTAAACATATTTAGTAATGATGTCTTGCATTGTTTGGGCACCGAGACCCGAAAACGGTCCGACTTTGAACATGCTGGCTGGAAATCTGACTCAACAATGATTAAGCTTGATGAAATAAATGATTTACCAGAAGATTTACAGTTTTTAGCTTATTTTGACAGTGATCAAGATAAAGAAAAATTGATTGAAGAATACAAGCAAAAGTTATCTGAATTAAAAAGCTATGGTTTAAAAATAGGTAAAGCAGAAATAAGTACATCCTACATTAAAGATGAGGACTGGAATACTGTTTGGCAAAAGTTTTATCATCCAATTGATTTTTCCCGCCATTTGGCAATAGTACCTGAATGGGAAGAATATCAGCCGGCTTTTAAAGATCAAAGGTTAATAAAATTAGATCCTGGTTTGGCTTTTGGCACTGGCTCGCATGAGACAACGCAGTTAGCCCTAGTTGGACTTGAGCAAACGCTTATAAGACCCAAAAAAGTTTGTGATGTTGGCACTGGTTCAGGAATCTTAGCTATTGCTTCCTCTTTTTTGGGAGCCGGTTCTGTTCTGGCAACTGATATTTCAGACGAAGCAATTACTGCTGCTCGTGAAAATATTTCTTTGAACGATTTAACAAATATTAAACTTAAAAAAACCAGCTTGTTAGATAATGTTCAGGGTAAATATGATATTATAGTTGCTAATATTTTAGCTGAAATACTCCTTGATTTGATTCCGCAGTTAAATAATCATCTCAATGAGGGCGGACAGGTCATTTTTTCAGGAATAGATTGTTCTCAGGCTGCTAAAATAAAGAAAGCTTTAAGCGAAAATGGCTTCCAGGTTGTCCTATCAATGCAAAGTGGCCGCTGGATAGGATTAATTATTGAAAGAAAAGATAACTAAAATGAGTTATAATAGATAATTAAATTAGTAAGGGATTAGCAAGTTGATTGACAAAATAAAAAATATACCTGTAATTAAGAAGTTAAATAGTTATGAGGTGACACCAGTCATTTACTGGAGCGTTTTAGTCATGATCCTGCCGTTATTATTTAGTCTTTTTTCAATAGGGACTATTTGGCGTGTAAGTTTATTATTTATATTAGGTAACAGCTTTATCAGTTACCATGTTGGTAAACTAATTAAAAAACGCAATCTCAAACATTATTGGTTGTTATTAATGCCTGGGTGTTTTTGTTTAATCGTTTTAATTAAATATGCCAATTACAACTTTCTGTTTGGGTTAATCTACCTCATTTTAGAAATTTTTGGCGTAATGGATAATCAAATTTATGCATAGTATTAGAAGGGTCGATTTATATGTCAAAGTACATTGAAATGACACATGAGCAGGTGATAGATACCTGTAAAAAATATATGAATGATGATCAAATTGCATTTGTCGAAAAAGCTTATGAATTTGCTGCAAACGCGCATAAAGAACAAAAAAGAGCTTCAGGACAACCCTATATTGTTCATCCTACTCAGGTTGCCGGTACGCTGGCTAATTTGAGTCTTGACCCTGACACTGTCGCTGCAGGCTTTTTGCATGACACTGTAGAAGATACGCCAGTTACAAATGATGATATAAAAGAAAGATTTGGCAAAGATGTTGCCTTTATTGTTGATGGTGTTACTAAACTAAATAAATACCAGTATAAATCACACCAGGAATTTTTAGCTGAAAACCACAGGAAAATGCTAATAGCAATGGCTAAAGATATCCGGGTAATTATGGTTAAACTGGCTGATAGACTTCATAATATGCATACTTTAGAGCATCTGCGTCCCGATAAGCAACGCAGAATTGCTTCAGAAACAATGGATATTTATGCACCTTTAGCAGATCGTCTGGGTATTGGAACAGTTAAATGGGAACTTGAAGATATGAGTTTTCATTATTTGAATCCTAAAGCTTATTATCGCATTGTTAATTTAATGAGCCTTAAGCGTAGTCAAAGAGAAAAATATATTCAAGATGCCATCAAGACACTTAAGGAAAGCTTGGACAGTCTAGGAATTAAATATGAAATATACGGCAGACCCAAGCACATCTATTCTATTTATAAAAAGATGGTTAACAAACATAAGGATTTTAATGAAATCTATGATTTGTTAGCTGTACGGGTTATCGTTAAAACAGTTAAGGACTGTTACGCAGTGCTAGGAGCTGTTCATACGAAATGGAAGCCAATGCCTGGCCGTTTCAAAGATTACATTGCTGTTCCCAAGGTAAATGGTTATCAGTCTCTTCATACGACTATTATTGGTCCTGGCGGCCGCCCACTTGAGATACAAATTAGAACTGAACAAATGCATGAAATTGCCGAATATGGTGTTGCCGCCCACTGGGCTTATAAAAGAGGTAATTTTAAGGGTGTAGAACAGACCAGTTCAAATGAAAAATTGGATATGGTGCGCGAAATTTTAGAATTAAAAGACGAAACTCAGGATGCTGATGAATTTATGAAAAACGTTAAGAGTGAAATCTTTTCTGATCGCGTTTATGTTTTTACTCCCAAAGGTGAAGTTTATGAATTGCCAAAAGGGTCAGTAACCTTGGACTTTGCTTATGAAATTCATACTCAGGTTGGCAGTCATGCTGTTGGAGCTAAAGTTAACGGTAAATTGGTACCTTTAGACTATAAGCTGAAAAACGGCGATGTCATTGAAATTATGACACAATCAAATGCGACGCCATCTCGTGATTGGGTTGATTTGGTTAAGACTTCCCGTGCTCGCAATAAAATTAGGCGGTATTTTAGAAACCTTGACCGAGACCACAGCATCGAGCAGGGTCAGCAAATGGTTGCTGATAAATTGCGTGATCAGGGACTTTCACCAAAAGAATTCATGTCTAAAGATCATATCGAGCCACTTTTGGAACAAATTAATTATCATACTGCTGATGAGATGTATGCCTCAATAGGCTTTGGTGATCTTTCCGCCATTGGTGTAGTTAATAGGCTGACAGCTGATATACGCCATGAAAACGAGAAAAAGAAACAAAAGCAGTTAGAAGAAGAAATTCTTAACTCTGGGCAAAAATCTGTCTCGGAAACTACAACCACTAAAAAAGATTCTAAAGCAATGAAAATCAAGCATAAAAATGGTGTCATGATTCAAGGAATTAGTGACTTGATGCTTCATTTAGCTAAGTGTTGTAATCCCGTCCCAGGAGATGAAATTGTTGGTTACGTTACTAAGGGCCGCGGGGTGACTATTCATAGAACAGATTGCCGTAATATCGTTAATAACGATGATAGCCAGGGCAGATTGATTGAAGTGCAATGGGAAAATGTTGAAGAAAACAGTGCCCAAGCATTTAATGCCAATATTGAAGTTTTTGGTTACAATCGCGGAAAGCTGCTTACTGACGTAATCACTAAATTAAATACACTGACACCAAATATTAATAATATTTCAGGTAAAGTAAATGAAGATAACATTGCTCATATTTATGCGACAGTTGCAGTTAATAATTCTGCACAATTAGACGGAATTTTATCAAAATTAAGAGATATTCCTGATGTTTACCAAACAAGGAGGGCTGATAATTAATGCGAGTTGTCGTCCAAAGAGTAAATAATGCCAGTGTTAAAATTGCAGGCAATACGGTTGGCCAAATTAATAAAGGCTTGTTATTGCTGGTTGGCTTAAAAGAAGGCGATGGAGTAGAGCAGATTAAAAAGGCTGCTACTAAGATAGCCAAAATGCGAATTTTTGAAGATGAAAATGGCAAAACCAATTTGGCAATTAAAGATGTTGGCGGACAAATCTTAAGCGTGAGTCAATTTACTTTATTAGCTGACACTAAAAAAGGTAATCGACCAAGTTTTATCAAAGCTATGAAACCACCAAAATCCGCGGAATTATGGAAGCAGTTTAATGAAGAGCTCAAAAAGCAGGGCTTAACTGTTGAAACCGGAGAATTTGGTGCAGATATGCAGGTTGATTTACAAAATGATGGTCCTTTTACTATTGTGTTGGATCTGTAAAAATTAGGCTTAACTGCACTACAGGTTGACTTTTTGCCTGGAAAACTATAAGCTAAAAAAGAATTATCAATGACAAAGACTGAAGTATAGTTTTTAATTTCAGAGACCGTCTGTTTTGCTGAGAAGACGGAAAATAAACTAACTGTGACCCCTTTACCAGATAATAAGCGCATCGCGAGCGTTATTCGCAGCAGGTAAAAGGTGGTACCGTGCTAATTCAGAGCGCCCTTGATTTATTCAAGGACGTTTTTTTATTAAAAGGATGATTAAATGAGAGTTCAAAGACCTAAAGGGACAGTTGATATTTTGCCAGACGAATCTGGTTCATGGGAAAAAGTAGAACAAATATTGCGTGATTTTTTTAAACAAGCAAATTACCGGGAAATTCGGACACCGAGTTTTGAAAATTATAGCGTTTTTGCTCGTTCAAGTGGTGAGACATCGGATGTCGTTGAAAAAGAAATGTATGACTTTAATGATAAAGGCGGCAGGCATATTGCTTTAAGGCCCGAGGGAACAGCTGGAGTAGTTAGAGCTTATGTAGAAGATAAACTTTATGCTCCTGAAGTGGTTAAGCCCTTAAATGTCTACTATATTGAGTCCACGTTTCGGTATGAAAGGCCTCAGGCAGGCCGCCAGCGTGAGTTCCATCAAATTGGTATAGAAAGTTTTGGCTCGGATAATCCTTTAGCTGATGTAGAAACAATTGTTTTAGCACATGATTTATTAGCCAAACTGGGTGTCAAAAATTATGAATTGCATATTAATACCTTAGGAAACGCCAAGGTTCGTCAGGATTACCATGATGCTTTAGTCAATTACTTTACACCTTTTAAAGATCAGCTTTCAGATGACTCAAAAAGGCGGTTAGAAAAAAACCCTTTACGTATTTTAGATTCCAAAGATGACCAGGATAAACAATTTTTACCTGGCGCCCCCCGAATAATTGACTATTTAGATGAGGAATCAAAGGCTAATTTTGATCAGATTTTGGAAATGCTGGACCAACTGGACATTAGTTATGTGATAGATAATGATTTAGTTCGCGGACTTGATTATTATACTGGCGTCATTTTTGAATTTATGGTCGAAGATAAAAGTATTTGGGAATCTGCCTCAACCATTTTAGGTGGTGGTCGTTATGATAACTTAGTTAAGGAATTTGACGGACCAGCTACACCTGCCGTTGGTTTTGGTATCGGAGAAGAACGGTTAATGCTGGTATTACAAAAACAAAACCCAGCATTGTTTGCGGATCAAGGCATTGATTTCTTCATTACTAATATCGGTCAAGAAACACAAATAAAAACTGTTGAAATTGCTCGTTTGTTGCGTAAAAACGGACTAAAGGTGCAATATGATGTTGACCAAAAGAAATTAAAGGCGCAATTTAAAAAGGCTGACAGGGCAAATGCAAAATTTGTTATTACTCTTGGAGCTAAAGAATTATCCGACGGAGTTTTAAATGTTAAGCGCCTTGCTGATGGGCAAACTTTCAAGCTCAGTTTTGATGATCTTGAAAATATGAATGCAATAATGAAACAATTAAAGGAATAAAAATGAAGCAAGTAGAAAAAAGAACTGATTATTGTGGCAATATTACCCCCAAATATCTTAGCCAAGAAGTAAACTTATATGGCTGGGTTCAGCGCGTGCGAAACCTTGGTAACTTGGTATTTATTGATTTGCGCGATCGAGAGGGTATAGTTCAGGTAGTTGTTAATCATGATTCAGGTCAAGACTTGATGACTACCGCTGACGCACTGGGAAATGAATTCGTTATTCAAGTTAAAGGAAAAGTAGTCAAACGCTCCAGTATTAACCCAGATATGAAAACTGGTGAAGTTGAAATTGACGCTAAAGAAATTATTATTTTGAATAAAGCAAAGAACCCACCTTTTGAAATAAAAGATGATGTTGAAGTTGCTGAACAAACCAGATTAAAATATCGCTATTTGGATTTACGCCGACCAAGCCTGCAAAACGCGATTATTTTGCGTTCAAAAATATTGCAAGCCACGCACGAATTTTTTGATCAAAACGGCTTTATCGATATTGAAACACCAATATTAGGAAAATCTTCTCCCGAGGGAGCGCGAGACTATTTAGTTCCTTCCAGGATTTATCCGGGTAGTTTTTATGCATTACCGCAATCTCCTCAACTTTTCAAGCAATTATTGATGGGTGCAGGCTTTGATAAATATTATCAACTGGCAAGATGTTTTAGAGATGAAGATCTGCGTGGTGATAGACAACCTGAGTTTACGCAAATTGATATGGAAACGTCTTTTACTGATGAGCAACAGGTGCAGGACTATACCGAGGGCCTATTAAAGAAAATTATGAAAGATGTAATGGGGATTGATTTAAAAACACCTATTGCACGCATTTCTTGGACTGATTCAATGAATAAGTATGGCACTGACAAGCCTGATATTCGTTTTGGCATGCTGATTCACGATTTAAGCTCTGTGTTTAAAGATAGTGATTTTAAAGTGTTTTCTAATGCCATTGCTAATGGTGGTTTTGTCAAAGCAATTGCAGTTAGAGGCGGCGCACAAAAATATTCTCGTAAACAAATTGAGAAAAAGCAAGACTATATTAAGCGCTATCATGCAAAGGGTCTGGCTTGGGTTAAATTTGAAGATGGAGAATTTTCTGGACCAGTTTCACGCTTTTTAACTGCCGAGAATAAATCCGCATTAATTAAAGAGTTTGATTTAAAAGGTGGTGAATTAGTAGTATTTATTGCTGATAAATGGAAAGTTTGCTGCGATTCACTTGATCATTTGCGTCGTGAATTTGCCAAAGAAACTGATATTATACCTAAGCACGTATTTGATTTTATTTGGGTAGTGGACTGGCCATTATTTGAATACGATGAAGGCTTCGGTAGATGGATTGCTGCACATCATCCATTTACAATGCCGGATGACGAAGGCATCAAGCTTCTTGATACTGAACCGCATATGGCTCATGCGCGTAGCTACGATATAGTTATGAATGGTGACGAGCTTGGTGGGGGCTCAATACGTATTCACAAACGGTCAATTCAGGAAAAAATGTTTAAGGCTCTCGGTTTTACTAAAAAGCGTGCCTATGAACAATTTGGTTATTTGCTAGAAGCCTTGGACATGGGATTTCCACCTCATGCTGGTCTTGCCATTGGACTTGACCGTTTTGCAATGCTTCTTGCAGAAAAAGACAATATTCGTGATGTACTAGCATTTCCAAAAAACGCTAATGCATCTGAACCAATGATGCATGCTCCCGCACCTGTATCTAATCAGCAATTAAGTGATTTGGGCATAGTTGTCGAAGATAAGTATCATGATGATGTTGCAAAGATTGAAGCTAACTTAAGAGCACAGGCTGAAAAAGACGCCGCTCAAAATACTACTTGGGATTAGCAGATTTAAATATATTTTTAATTAGAGCACAAGAGCTGTGAAGAAATTTTCACAGCTCTTGTGCTTTTTTATTTGTCCTCATTCAATTTTGCTTGAGGACATTTTCATATGATGTAGCGCTTTCACAGACTTATATAATAAAAATGTCAGGATAAATTATGCGGTAAAAATATTGTTGCATTAAAGAATGAACAGGGACCTGGAATTGGTGCCGCTATGATTGCAGCAATGGGGTGCCGTTGGTTTAAAGACTGGAATAGCTGCATCAATGTATTTGTAAAATATAATGAAATTATCGCGCCAGATCCACATAACACTGCCCTTTATCAAAAATACTATCATTTATATCATAAAATATATAATTCTATTGCTCCTCTGGCCAGAGCTGCAACTAGGCTCTAAATAAAATTGCTTTGAGTATTAAATGATGAGAGAATTATTATTCAGTTATTATTTTTATACTAGGAGGATAATTTATGACGGATAAATTTCATCGTGCTTTCGGGTGTTATGGTATTATTGGTGATCAACAAAGTTTAGTTGTTATCAAAAAAGAGGGTGGGCCTTATATAAATCGGTATGACTTGCCGGGCGGTAGTTTGGAAGATGGGGAGCCATTAGACCATACGGTTAAGCGAGAAGTTAAGGAAGAAACTGGATTAATTGTGCAAGACTATGACCAAATTGGTGTTACCTCATTTAGATATCCTTGGGACTATGAACAATGGCATTTTAATCAACATATCTGTGTTTTTTATAAAATCAATAAGTTTGGTGGTAATTTACAAACTACAGTTAAACAGTTTACGGGGCAAGATTCTTTAGGGGCTGTATCAGTTCCTCTAGAACAGCTCAATCTAGCAAATTCATCGCCTTTAGTATTAAAAGCAAAAGAGATTTTGTTAAAGCCGGATAAGGTTGACTTAGCAGACCAAACTTTTGCTAATTGGATTGTACTAGATCACCCAGTTTTTTAAACTAAAAAAGCTGTTAAGGAAAATTTCCTTAACAGCTTCTGTTTATTCATATTTACCGCAAATTCTGTAAAAATGCAAGTGCTTTGACATAATTAGGTTCATTGGTTAACTCATGAATAAGTTCTTGGTACAAGACTTTTCTATTTGCATCTACAATCCAGATACTTCTAGAATCAAATTTCGTAGCATCAATAAACAAACCCATTTTTTTGCCGAAGTCAAAACTCTCGTCTGACAAAAGCTCCATCTTTGATACGCCCTCTGCAGCACACCAATTTTTCTGTTCTTCTGGAGTGTTGGTAGAAATAGTATAGAAATTAATGCCATCAAAGTTATCGACTTCGCTGTTAAAGCGTTTAGTAGAAATACTGCAGACGCTAGTATTGATATTAGGTACAACACTAATCAGTGTAACCTTATTAACCAAATCAGTGCTTGATGCAACTGAACCATCAGACTTTTTTACCTTAAAATCTGGCAGTTGTTCACCAATTTTGATTGGTTCTCCATTAGTTGACAGCGGCTCACTTTTCATTGTTACTTGCATAATCATTACCCTTTCTCAAAAATAAAAACAATTACCATTTCAAGTTTAACCTATCGCAGAATAGTAACTCAATAAATCAGCTTTTTAATTGCTTTCAGTATAGCTACTGATACGTTTAATAGCTTCTTTTAAGTTTTCTTCAGACGAAGCATAGGATAAGCGTACGTATCCTTGACCACCAGCACCGAAATAACTGCCTGGTGTTACGCCAACCTTGGCTTTTTCAGCTAAATCACTGGCAAACGCCACATCATCACAGCCAAATTTACTGGGAATTTTAGCAAAAATATAAAATGCCCCTTCAGGAGTAGCCATAGTGTAGCCATTTTTCTCAAGTCCATCCTGAAGCAGATGCATGCGTTTTTGATATTTTTCTCGCGCGGCAACATAGTCCTGATCTCCATAATTCAAAGCCTCTGTGGCGGCTGCTTGAACATTGTCAGTCACTGCGGAAATTAAAAATGAGTTCACCTTTATCATTGATTTCATTAACTCAGCAGGTCCAGCTATATAGCCTATACGCCAGCCAGTCATGGCAACACTTTTTGAAAGCCCCGATAATAAAACAGTTCTTTCAGGAATGAATTGTGTCAATGAATAATGCTTTTTTTGACCATAAATTAATTCAGCATAGATTTCATCACTGACAGCAAAAATGTCGTATTTGGTAATAACAGCTGCTAATTCTTGCAAGTTTTTCTTTGAATAAACTCGGCCTGTTGGGTTAGACGGATCAGTGATAATAACAGCCTTTGCGCCTTTTCCTTCATTTTCTAAAGTTTCCGTTAATTTTTCTGGAGTTAAAAGAAAATGATCATTAGAAGTATCTACTTGAACTGGAATTCCACCAGCCATTTTAATGATTCCGAAATAGACTCCCCAAACGGGGGTAGGCACAATTATTTTTTCACCGGGATTGAGTAAAGTCATAGCGGCAATATTCAATCCTTCAGAAACTCCAACCGTCGCACAGAGTTCACTTTTGGGATCATATGTAACACCTAAGCTTTTTGCTAGATATTTGCTAACAGCTTCCAGGTATTTTTCTTTTCCAGCTTCAGGAGCATAATGAGAGTCATCATTTTTAATGTCCTCAATTGCCGCTCTTTTTATGTGTTCTGGAGTATTTAAGTCAGGTTCACCAATAGTCAATTTTATTATTCCTGGTATTGTGGAAATTTTTTGATTGAAGGATCTGATCGCTGGATTAGGTATGTTACTAATTTTCGAATTAATTTTTGCTGATAAATTTTTTGCTAATGTTGGCATAAAAAAGAACCTTCCTTTATTTATTGAAACCATATTATAACCCAGTATGTATCTAATTAAAATTAAGAAAAAGTGTTTTTTTGTAAAGTTTTAGTTTAGTGTGTTATCCCAAATTTTGTTATAGTTAATTAAGGAGCGTGAGATAAATGGATCAAGATCAAAAAGCCAAAAGGCTTAAAGAACTAACACCGGACCAGTTTCAAGTTACTCAAGAAGCAGCAACAGATTATCCTTTTAGAGGAAAATATGATGATTTTTATCAAAAGGGAATCTATGTCGACATTGTTTCAGGGGAGCCTTTGTTTTCAAGCGAAGATAAATATGATGCTGGTTGCGGCTGGCCTAGTTTTACCAGGCCAATTAAGAAATTGGTTTATCACCGTGATCAATCACATAATATGGAAAGAACTGAGGTTAAAAGTCCAGAAGGTGATTCACATTTGGGACATGTCTTTGATGATGGACCCAGTGATAAAGGAGGTCTCAGATATTGCATTAACTCCTCTGCTTTAGACTTTATTCCTTTCGATCAATTGGAACAAAGAGGATATGGTGAATACCGTAAACTTTTTAAATAATAAAAATTATGTAAAAAGACCTGATGTCAAAATCAGGCCTTTTTACTACTTAAACTATTTCTTGTTCCTTAAAACTGCCATAAACTCGTTCTACTTCGGTAACACTCATAAAAGCATAAGGATCGCTTTTTTTAACAATATGTAAAACGTCATACATATCGTATCTATCAATAACAGTAATTAGTACTTTTTTCTCGTTATGACTATACGCACCTTCAACATCATGAAAGATAGTGATGCCCCGGTGCATTTTTTCCTGAATACCATCAATGATTGTTTTAGGCTTTTCTGTAACAATTGTGACTTGTAATTTTTGATGTTGGGTGTATACAGCATCAATTACGCGGCCATTGATGAAAATTGTCAAAGCTGAATAAAGGGCACGGGTCCAGCCGAAAGCAAAACCCGCAGCAGCAATAATAATCAGGTTAATTAATATACTGATTTTACCGTAACTAGTACCCGTTTTCCTTTGAATAACAATGCCAATGATATCCAGTCCACCAGTTGAAATACCATTCTTCAGAGCAAAACCTGTTCCCAGTCCGTTGATCATACCACCAAAAATAGCACAGACAAGGGGGTCAATATGCATATTCACCGGTTGAATGACTCTCATCATAATTGAACCAAGTATGACAGTAATAATGGTAAAGAAGGTAAATTTATGCCCAATCTTTACCCATGCTAAAAGAAGCAGGGGCAAGTTAAGAACAAAATAAAGGACTGAAGTTGACAAGGTAAATGGTAAAAACCGCTCGCTCATAGTGTTAATCAATTGTGCAAAACCAGTAACCCCCGAAGAGTACATGTGGCCGGGTGTCCAAAAGAAATTTAAAGCTACAGCAACCGCTAATGAATAAAAAAAAGATGCAGAAATTTTTGATAGTAGATTATACCGCCGATTGAACGCGTCAAGTTGATCCATTGTTAATAAATCCTTTTTTAGTAAGCACTCTAGTTAGCTTTTTATAAAATAATAAAATACTAGTTTTCATATTAAATATAAAAACTAGTATTTTTCTTAAGTATACTAACACAACTACATAAAATTTAAAGCACTTATGGGCAAAACTTTGGTTAATTTTGCCAATGTTTTTTTATGAAATCTGCTCTGCCACCAGACTCTTCAAGATTGTACCGGAAAGGATTTTTTTTGTAAAAATCCTGATGGTAATCTTCTGCAGGATAAAATGGTTTAGCAGGCTCAATTTGAGTAACAATGGGGTCATCAAATTTGCCACTTTTTTGTAAAGCTTCTTTTGAATTTTCAGCTGCTTCTTTTTGAGCAGGGGAATTATAAAAAATTACTGGACGATAGTTATCTCCACGATCTTGAAATTGTCCGCTTGCGTCTGTAGGATCCGTTACTTGCCAATAGTAGTCCAATAATTTCTGATACGATATAATTTCAGGATCAAAAGTTATTTCCACGGCCTCTGTGTGACCGGTAGTTCCAGTGCAAACTTGCTCATAAGTAGGATTAGGGACATGACCTCCTGTATATCCAGAAATCACTTTCTTAATTCCAGGCAGTGAATCAAAAGGTTTAACCATGCACCAGAAGCACCCACCAGCGAAAATCGCAGTATCTAGTTTTCCATTATTTGCTTGCATAATTTGGCCCTTTCTATGAACTAAAATCTGTTATTGCCTACTTATATTTTATTTTTTGAGCCACCTTACTGCAATTAATCAGCCTAGATATTCTTAAACTTGGCGCTTTTTTAAATAAGCCATTATCAGTTAAAAATTTCACTAGAAATTATTTTTGGACTCCTAAATGATTCATTATGATAGCTGCTGTTTCTTCAATTGAGCGGTGCGCAACGTTAATTACAAAACAGCCTAATTTATCATAGAGTTTTTGCGCAGAATCTAATTCCTTTTTAATCGCATCAGTATTAGAGTAAGACGTATCAGGACTCAAACCATAAGAAATCATTCTTTCACGCCTAATTTCATTTAAAACGGATAAATCGTTAGTCAAACCGATAATCTTTTTAGGATCAATTTGATATATTTCTTTAGGAATATGGGTGTCAGGCACCAGCGGTAAATTTGCTACTTTCAAGTTTTTGTTTGCTAAAAATAGGGATAGAGGGGTTTTTGAAGTCCTGGAAACCCCCAGCAGAACAACATCTGCTTCTAAAAATCCTTTAGGATCCTTCCCATCATCATACATGACAGCGAATTCCATTGCTGAAATCCGATCAAAGTATTTTTGGTTCATTTTGTGCTGAGCACCAATTTTTTGCTCAGGTTTAAGACCAGTCAATTTTTGGATAGACTCAATTGCAGGCGACAGAATATCTACGCTTTCGATGTGATGTTCTCTGACAAAGCGAATAACTGGTATTTGCATTTCATCTTTTACCAGGCTGTAAATAAGCAACAAATTAGGGTATTGTATTATCTCTTCAAAAGTCTCCTCTAATTTTTCTTTGTTAATTATGAAAGGATATCTTCTGTAAGTGATTTGCGCGTCAGGAAATTGTGCTGCGGCAGCTACAGCATTATTGAACGCTGTATCTCCTGCAGAATCTGAAATAATTATAATGTTAACTTCTTTTTTTGGTGTTTCTTCAGCCATCATTTACTCCTTTTTGCATTTATTATACAATTTAACCAAAGTCATTAACAGATTAACTTTTTTCTAAAAAATATTGAACGTTTGTATTGACCGATTGTTGATGTTTGATATAATTTAGTTAAATGTATGACGGTAACGTCAAGAAATGGAAGGAGGGATCACATATGGCCAAGACAGTCGTTCACGAAAACGAGTCTATTGATGATGCTCTTCGTCGTTTTAAACGTTCCGTTTCTAGAAGCGGTACTCTACAAGAATACCGTAAGCGCGAGTTCTATGAAAAACCTAGCGTTCGTAGGAAACTCAAGTCTGAAGCAGCTCGTAAACGTAGACATTATTAATTATAAACGACTTTTATCAAAAGATAGAAGTCGTTTTTTTATTACAAATATCAAAAGTTTAAGGCATTATTTAATTTAAACTAAGGTTCAAATTTGATATAATTTATCTAGACTTTACACAGAAAGAGGGAATTTATTTGAGTTTGTCTGAGCAAATAATGTCAGATATGAAAGACGCAATGAAAGCACGTGATAAAGTAAAATTAAACACAGTGCGTATGATAAAAGCAGCTTTGATGAATGAAAAGATTAAAGCTGGTCATGATTTAACCGCTGATGAAGAACTGACAGTTCTCAGCAGAGAAAAAAAGCAGCGTGAAGAATCAATTGCAGAATTTACTAAGGCTAATAGAGACGACTTAGTAGGAGAAACCAAACAGGAATTAGCTATTGTTGAAAATTATCTGCCCAAGCAAATGACAGATGAAGAGCTCAACCAGGCTGTTTCCCAAGCAATTTCTGAAACTGAAGCTAAGGGCAAGTCCGATTTTGGCAAAGTGATGAAAGCTTTGATGCCCAAAATAAAAGGTAAAGCTGATGGTAAAGCAGCTTCTAATGCGGTGCGTAAGCAGTTAAGTTAAACGCAAGAAAAGGAGCAGAGTTATTTGGCCCAAACCAATTTTATTCCTAAAAATCCTGAAAATATCCAAAAACTAGTTGGAGTTAATGATAGTAACTTGAATCTTTTATCAACTGGCTATAATACTAGTGTAATTGACACTGGTAATAGCATTGCCATTCAGGGTGAAGATAAAAATATCAAGAAAGTATCAGCTGTTCTGCAAGCTTTGGATAATGTAGTTAATGCCAATATCAACATTGGTCCCGCTGATGTTGTGAGTGCCATGAAAATGGCCGATAAAGGTACTACGGAATATTTTCCTGACTTATACAAAAAGATTTTAATTCGGGATGCTAAAGGCAAACCGATTAGAGTTAAAAATATGGGGCAGAAAAAGTATGTAGAAGCAATTGAAAAAAATGATGTTGTATTTGGTATTGGTCCTGCTGGTACTGGTAAGACATTTATAGCGGTGGTATGTGCAATTGCTGCTTTTAAAAGAGGAGAAGTTTCTAGAATTGTATTAACTAGGCCTGCTGTTGAAGCAGGAGAGTCATTAGGCTTTTTACCTGGTGATTTAAAAGAAAAAGTTGATCCTTACTTAAGGCCAATCTATGACTCTCTTTATTCTATATTAGGAACAAATACTACTGATCATTTAATGGAACGGGGAGTTATTGAAGTAGCTCCTTTGGCTTATATGCGCGGACGCACTTTGGACGATGCTTTTGTGATTTTAGATGAAGCTCAAAATACCACTGATGCTCAAATGAAAATGTTTTTAACAAGACTGGGTTTCAATTCAAAAATGATTGTTAATGGTGATATGACTCAAGTTGATCTTCCTGGAAAACAACGTAGTGGATTAATTGATGCCCAGAGAATTTTAAAAAATATTGCTGAAATAAAATTTATTTGGTTTTCAGCTAACGATGTTGTTCGTCATCCAGTTGTTGCCAAGATTATTAATGCATATGAAAAGGAAGATAAATAAAATTAATGAACCCAATTGATATTACTTTCAATGATGAAGTTGGTTTTCTTGATGATAAAACGCGTGATTGGAAGAAATGGATTAATGACCTTCTTTTGCTTGCTAAAAATGATATTGCTAAAAAGAATAACTTGGAAATGAGTATTAATTTCGTTGATGAAGAGAAAAGCAATGAAATTAATAAGAAATATCGTGACAAAGACAGACCGACTGATGTTATTTCGTTTGCCATTGAAGATGGTGAAGACCTGTTGGATTACAGTACATTTGAAGATGATCCAGAATTCAGTGAGGATATAGGCGATCTATTTATGTGTCCGAGTGTAATTATGCGTCATAGTAAGGATTATGGTACAGGTTGGGACCGCGAATTTGGTTATACCTTGGTTCACGGCTTTCTGCATCTTAATGGGTATGATCATATTAAACCAAATGAAGCAAAAGTAATGTTTAAAATTCAGGGTAAAGTTTTAGAAGAATATGGGTTGCCACTATATCCTGATCAACTTGATGAAGGCAGAGGAAAATAATGACTGATGATATAAAAAATAAATCTGGTTTTGTTGCTTTATTAGGAAGACCTAATGTTGGTAAATCTACCCTAATGAATTATTTAGTAGGTCAAAAAGTTGCTATTACCTCAAGTAAACCTCAGACTACGCGTAACAAGATTTCTGGCATTTTAACCACTGATGATATGCAGGCGGTTTTTGTTGACACTCCCGGTATATTTAAGCCCCACCTTGATTTAGATAATTATATGGATAAAGCCAGCTTGTCTAGCTTAAACGATGTCGATCTCATTTTATTTATGGTTGAACCAGAAAAAATGGGCAAAGGTGATGCTTATATTACTGATTTGTTGAAAAAAGCGAAGGTTCCAGTTTTGCTTCTTATTAATAAAGTAGATCAGGTTAATCCCAACGCACTGTTACCAATTATTGATCAATACCGTCAACTGGACATTTTTAAGGAATTTTTGCCAGTTTCTGCAACGCAGGGAATAGGGATTAGTGATCTGATTCAGGTGTTGCATCAATATTTACCTGTAGGACCTAAATATTATGGAACAGATCAAATAACTGATCGCCCTGAATATTTCATGGTAGCAGAATTAATTCGTGAACAAATTTTAAACCTGACTGCTGAAGAAGTTCCTCATGCTGCTGCTGTTTGGGTCGAACAAATGAATAAGCATGAAAATAATAAACTGCAAATTGAAGCTACCATCTATGTTGAAAAGAATGGTCAAAAAGGAATTATTATTGGCAAAAGCGGAAAGATGCTGAAGCAGATTGGCATTAATTCCCGACATCAAATTGAAGATTTGTTAGGTGAAAAAGTCAATTTGCATCTCTGGGTTAAAGTTCAACATAATTGGCGTTCTGATCCACGCTTTTTAAAGCAAATAGGCTATAATCCCAAGGATTTTAGCTAAAATGGCACGACAATTAAAAGAAGTGCAGGGAATTATTTTTAAAAGGCAAAAATACCGTGAGGCAGATTTATTGGCAAAAATAATGACCAAGAATAATGGAATAATTACTCTACTTGCTCATGGAGCACTTAAGCCAAAATCAAAACTAGGTGCATCTTTACTTAATTTTTCCTATGGCACTTATGTCATATATTTTACTGGTCACGGTCTAAGTACGCTCAGAACTTATAAAGACGTCAGTCAATTTGATGGCCTGTTTAGTGATTTAACTAAAAATGCATATGCTTCTTTTATCCTTGATTTGATAGATCATGCTTTTATTGAATATCAAAATCTGGGTAAATACTATAATCTGGCAAATTTTGCGTTACAAAAAATTAACGCTGGAACTGATCCTGAAATGATCACCCAAATTGTGCAAATGCAATTATTGCAAGCTTATGGTGTTGAGCCAGAAATGCGTCATTGCGTTATTTGTGGTAAAGAACAAGGCGAATTTGATTATTCCATTAAAAGTGGTGGCATTTTATGTAGTCAGCATTTTGATACAGATCCTGGCCGATTACATTTAAAACCAAAGGAAACTGCTGTTTTAAGAACGATCTTTTTACTTCCTTTTGGACGGTTAGGCGACATCAAAATAAATACTGCTACCAAAACGGCGACCCGTAAGGCTATTGACCGCATATATCAGGAAACAATTGATCTTAACCTCAAAACTAAAAAGTTTTTAGATGAACTTAAATTAAACGAGTGAGTCTTCTGCTTCACTGAATTTTATGTTAAAATAATAATGTATTTTGGCGATAATGAGGATAAAAAAAGTACCTGTTAAGCGAGTGCTAAACAGTGGGAGAGCATCTGGGAAAAGGCACCTCTAGTCAATTTAATTAAGAGCAGGAATTATTTCCTGAATTAGGGTGGAACCGCGATTAAATCTCGTCCCTATGCATGTTTTGCATAGGCTTTTTTTATGGTCTGATGCAGGAAGGAAATATAAATGGCAAAGAAAAAATTAACTATTCAAGATATGGTTTTTAAATTAGAAAAATTTTGGTCTTCAAAGGGCTGCATGGTAATGCCCTCTTACGATGTTGAAAAGGGAGCAGGAACAATGAGTCCCTATACTTTTTTACGCGCTGTGGGACCAGAACCATGGGCTGCATGTTATGTCGAGCCATCAAGACGTCCGGCTGACGGCAGGTATGGTGATAACCCTAACAGATTGTTTCAACATCATCAATTCCAAGTGGTGATAAAACCTGCACCGGAAAATATTCAACAATACTACTTAGACAGCTTAAAAGAACTAGGTATCAATACACTTGAGCATGACATTAGGTTTGTAGAAGACAACTGGGAAAACCCTTCAATGGGCTGTGCCGGTGTTGGTTGGGAAGTTTGGCTTGATGGAATGGAAGTAAGTCAGTTTACTTATTTTCAAACCGTTGGTGAACTTGACGTTAAACCCACAATGAGTGAAATCACATATGGAGTGGAACGATTAGCTTCATATATACAGAATGTCAACTCTGTTTTTGACCTAGAATGGGGCAATGGCGTTTTATACCGTGATATATTTAAAGAGGCTGAATATGAAAACTCCAAGTATGCTTTTGAAGAATCAAATCAGGAAGATCTTTTACAGTTTTTTGATGTTTATGAAAAAACAGCTAAAGAATTAATCGGCCTAAACTTAGTTCAACCAGCGTACGATTATATTTTAAAATGTTCACACACTTTTAACTTGCTTGATGCCAGGGGAGCTGTTTCAGTTACTGAAAGAGCGGGTTATTTAGCTCGAATTAGAAATTTGGCTCATGAAGTAGCGGTATGTTTTGTAGAAGAACGCGAAAAAAGAGGCTTTCCGTTATTGAAAAAAGCAGAAGATAAGAAAGCGGGACTTGAAAATGGCTAAAGATTATTTATTTGAAATTGGTACTGAGGAAATGCCGGCTCATGTTGTTGAACGGAGTGTTAAACAGCTTGCGCAAAGAACAGAAAAGTTTCTTAAAGAAAAAGGTCTTAAATTTAAATGTACTAAAACTTTCTCAACGCCTCGGAGACTAACTGTCTTAGTTGAAGCTTTGGCGGAAAAACAAGAAGATATTGATGAAATAAAAAAGGGACCTGCAAAGAAAATTGCTCTTGACAAAGATAAAAATTGGACCAAAGCCGCACAGGGATTTGCCCGTGGCCAAGGAATGACCACTGACGATATTTATTTTGACAAATTAAAAGGTACGGAATACGCTTACGTGCATGTAAAAAAAGAGGGTAAAAAAACAAGTGATATCCTTTTGGGAATGAGTGAAATCATTAAGTCTATGACTTTTCCAACAAAAATGCGGTGGGATTCTCACGATTTCGAATTTGTCCGTCCTATTCACTGGCTTGTTTCACTATATGGCAGTGATGTAATACCCGTAAAAATTCTTGACATTACAGCTGGTAGAAAGACGGCAGGGCATCGTTTTCTGGGAGATAGCGTAGTTTTAGCCAATAGTTCCGACTATGAAGATGCGTTAAAAGATCAATTTGTGATTGTTGACGCAAATAAACGTCGGAAAATGATCATTGACCAAATGAATAAATTGGTTAAGAAAAATAATTGGCAAATTAAACCTGATGAAAGTTTACTTGAAGAGGTAACAAATTTAGTTGAATATCCTACTGTTTTTGCAGGTTCTTTTGCTAAAAAGTATTTGCAGATGCCCAAAGAAGTTCTTATCACTTCGATGAAGGATAATCAGCGTTACTTTGAAGTCTATGATCAAAATGGAGAATTAATTAATCATTTTATTGCTGTGCGCAATGGTAATAAAGATTACTTAGAAAATGTGGTTTCAGGAAATGAAAAGGTCTTGGTAGCACGACTTGATGATGCGCAATTCTTCTATGATGAAGACAGAAAATATCCTCTAAGTCACTTTGTACAAAAATTGGACAATGTTTCGTTTCATGACAAAATTGGCTCAATGTCTGAGAAGATGAAGCGTGTCAATATCATTGGTGATTTCTTAGCAAAAAGATGGCACCTAGATAAGCAAGTTGTCAGTGATTTCGATCGTGCTAGCCAAATATATAAGTTTGATTTGGTAACTCAAATGGTAGGAGAATTTGCTGAATTGCAAGGTGTCATGGGCAAGCATTATGCCAAATTGGCTGGTGAAAAGGATGATGTTGCCGCAGCAATTGCAGAGCATTATATGCCAACCACTTCTGAAGGGAATTTGCCCAAAACAACTGTTGGCTCCTTGTTATCTATAGCAGATAAATTAGATACTATAATTACTTTCTTTGCTGTGGATATGATCCCTAGTTCATCCAATGATCCCTACGCTCTTCGCCGCTATGCTTATGGTATTGTTCGCATTTTAATAAACCAGAGTTGGTCATTACCTTTTAATGATGTCTTACCAGAGATTGTGTCGGCTCTTGAAAATCAAACTCCGGCTAAGCTGCCTAAAAAAGCTGAGCAGGAAGAAGAGATTTCTTTATTTATTCGTGATCGTATTAAACAGTACTTACAGAAAAATAATTATAAATATGACATAATTGATGCAGTTTTAGCTTCAAGTCAGCAGGATCCAATACAAATTTTAGCTGCAGCAAAAGTTTTGCAATTACATCATGATGATGATAAATTCAAACCAGTAGTAGAAAGTTTAATTAGAATTAATAATATTTTGAAAAAGGCAAAATATAAAGGTAAGAATATGGTTAACAAGGACTTATTTGATAACGATACCGAAACCCAACTTGCCGAGGGCGTTAACGATTTAAGTAAAATTGATAAGTTAGCAGATCTTTATGACGGATTTGTGAAATTACAGCCAGTAATTGATCTTTACTTTGAAACTAATATGATTATGGCTAAAGATGAAGCTGTTAAAAATAATCGTTTGGCACAGCTAAGTGATGTGGCACAACTTTCAAAGCGATTGGGTGATTTAAGCAAATTAGTCATTAAATAAAAAGTAGGTGCAAAGATGGCCGGTCTTATACCTGAAGAAACTATTGCTAAAGTTCGTAATAATGTCAATATTGTAAATGTCATAAGCCAGTATGTTTCGCTAGAAAAGAAAGGCAAAGATTATGTTGGTCTTTGTCCATTCCATGAAGAAAAAACTCCTTCTTTTACTGTTAATGAAGGGAAACAATTTTTTAAATGCTTTGGCTGTGGCAAAGGTGGTAATGTGTTTTCTTTTCTAATGTATAAAGAAAATCTCACATTTCCTGAGAGTGTTCAAAAAGTTGCTGATTTTGGTCATATTGATATCGGACAATATAATAACCAAAAACCAAAGTTTTCCAATATTTTAATAAAAATTAATGAGGAGGCTGCCGATTTTTATCATAAAGTATTAGTTTCAACAAATGCTGGTAGACCAGGATATAATTATGCTAAACAACGTGGTCTTAACGATGAAATAATTGCTCATTTTCGTATTGGTTATGCTCCTAAACAAAACAATTTGCTTTTGACTTATTTAAGAGACCAGAAATTTAAAGATGAAGATTTGGCTGAGAGTGGCTTATTTGTGCAATCTCAGACTGGTGAATTATTTGATCGCTTTAGAGATCGGCTGATGTTTCCTCTCACTGATGAAGGCGACTATGTGGTTGGATTTTCTGGTAGAAGGCTTTCGCAAGATAAAACAGAAGCTAAATACATTAATAGTCCTGAAACCAAAATTTTTACTAAATCTAAAACTCTTTTTCATTTTGCGGAAGCAAAAAAAGCAGTCCGCAGCGAAAAGCATTTAATTTTGTATGAGGGATACATGGATGTAATTGCGGCCTATAAAGCAGGAATTAAATCCGGTATAGCTTCGATGGGAACCAGCTTGACTGATCAACAAATATATATGTTACGCAGGATCACTAAAAATATCATCATTAATTATGACGGAGACGACCCAGGAATACACGCTGAAGAACGTGCAGCCAGAATGTTTAATAATATTGGGGGCTTTAATTTAGGGATAGTAGTTCTGCCGGAAAAGCTGGATCCTGATGAATATGTAAAGAAATATGGTTGGGAAAAATATCAGGAAGAAGTTAAAGGTGCTTTAACTCCTACAGACTTTTTTCTTAAAAGGTTGGCTCAAAAATATAATTTAGCAAATGACCGGGAAAAATTAGTTTATCTCGACGAAGCAGTAAAAGAAATTGCTCAGTTGTCTAATCCAGTAGAACAAGATTTATATTTGGACAAGATTTCACAACAACAAGGTGTTTCGAAGGATTCACTCAAAGTTAATTTTACCAAATATCGCAGACAGCAAAGTGCAGCTAGAAGGCACCAAAACAATTATGGTGTGCAACCTGAAGAAGCAAATAATAATTATCCTGATTCTCCTGTTGAACATGAACAGAATTATAGTAAAAATGATCCTGTTCAAACTCGGTTATTATATTTATTTATTCATTCAAGGCATGCTCGTGAATATTTATTATCGCACCAATTTTTATTTCCAGATCCCAAATATCAAAAATTAGCGGAATTATGGTTAAATTTTAGTGAAAATCAAGAAAATCCGGGAGTTAATAGTTTTTTAGATTTTATTCCTAGTGAACTTCAAGGTATAATAGTTAATGCTGAAATGACAGACATGCCCCAGGATTTTTCAGACCGCGAAATCGATGAGCAAATTAATGCTTTAAACAGGCGTAAAATTGATTTTAAATTGCAGCAACTAATGAATGATTTACAAGATGCTAAACGTAAAACTGATACGGATGAAATATTAAGTATTACTCGTAAAATTTTGCAGTTAAAAAGGATCCAGGGTTAAAGGGGGGCTTATTGTGGTAGAAAATGGAAAAACCGCTAACACCGAAAAATTATCTTTAGACAAAATGGTCAAAAAGGTAGTTAAAGATGTTAAAAAAGATAAATCTATTACTGAAAAAGAATTCGTTGCTCAATTGATTAAGCCCTATAAACTACAGGGAAAAGCAGTTGACCAATTAGTTCAGGAATTTGAAGATAATGGCATTAGCATTGTTGACGAGAAGGGTAATCCTTCGAGATTAGCTTTAAAAAAGCAAAAAGATGTTGAAAAGGCTGAATTAAAAGATATGTCGGCACCTTCAAGTGTCAGAATGAATGATCCAGTCAGAATGTATCTGAAAGAAATCGGCCGCGTACCCTTACTAAATGCTGATCAAGAAATTTCTTTGGCAAAAAGGATTGAAAAAGGTGATGAAGAAGCTAAACAAGAATTGGCTGAAGCCAACCTTCGTTTAGTGGTTTCTATCGCTAAGCGTTATGTAGGCCGTGGTATGTCATTTTTGGACCTTATCCAGGAAGGTAACATGGGTCTGATGAAGGCAGTAGATAAATTCGATTACAGCCTAGGTTTCAAGTTCTCAACTTACGCAACTTGGTGGATTAGACAAGCTATCACCCGTGCGATCGCCGACCAAGCTAGAACTATCAGAATTCCGGTCCACATGGTTGAAACAATTAACAAGTTGATTAGAATTCAGAGACAACTGTTGCAGGACTTAGGACGTGAACCAACTCCTGAGGAAATAGGTGCAGAAATGGATATGCCTACTTCTAAAGTTAGGGATATTTTAAAAATTGCACAAGAACCAGTATCTTTGGAAACTCCTATTGGTGAAGAGGATGATTCACATTTAGGTGACTTTATTAAGGATAAGGATGCAACTAGTCCTGAACAACATGCTTCATACGAAATGCTCAAAGAACAATTAGAAGAAGTACTCGATACTTTAACTGATCGTGAAGAGAACGTTCTTCGCTTGCGTTTTGGACTTGATGATGGTCGAACTAGAACACTTGAGGAAGTTGGTAAAGTGTTTGGAGTTACGAGAGAGCGTATTCGTCAAATTGAAGCTAAAGCTTTACGTAAACTAAGACATCCAAGTAGGTCAAATCAATTACGTGATTTCCTAGATTAGTTAGCCAAACAAAAGACAAGATTTGAAAAATCTTGTCTTTTTTATTAGCTAAAAGTTAATTCGCTGGCACCATGCTTATTTTCTAGTCCCCATTGCTGCAAATTATATGCGATAACACTTTTTCGCTTACCTGATAATAAGAAGAAAGCAAAAGTCAAATAGATCAAAGTGGTAATAAAGAGATATTCCCAGTCAAAGATATGGGGTACGGTCATAACTGTTGAGCCAGTAGCTAGGAAGGCTAGTATGTCATAAACTGCATGATAGCCCATATTAACCAAAAAAGAACCTGTATATAAATAAACTGCAGCAAAAACAATACCTGCG
>CAMLHK010000013.1 GCA_946479925.1 uncultured Lactobacillus sp.
ATGGTTTATGTTTAATTCTAAAACTAATTATACGTTATTACCACTTTATTTCCTTAATCAACTTTTACTACACATGGAATTCATATCGATCAGAAATAACATATTGCTGACCTGCATGAACTACCTGATGATTCTCATCTTCAACACAAACTTGCAAAAGTAGTAAGGGAAAACCAATCGATTTTTTCAAAAGCTTTGCTTCACTCAAGCTTGCTAATGCTACGCTAATAATCATGTCACGTGAATTCAATTTATTGATTTGATATTTTTCACGCAATATTTGATACAAAGACTTATGTAAATCTTCGTCCTTCAACTTTTTAAAACGAGGTAAGGGAAAATAATTACATTCAAGCATAATCGGTTCTTCATTGACCAAATGGACTCGTTCAATAAACAATGCTCTACGACTTTTAAGGACATCCTTTAATTCACTAGGTGTTTCTACTTCCTTAACCTTAACTACTTCAACATTAGCTTTAAAGCCCTCTTTTTCAGCTATTTCCGAAAAACTCTCTACGGCCGAGGAGCTAACAATGCGTTTAACTTTCTGCGGCTGCCGGACAAAAGTTCCAACCCCCTGAATTTTTTCGACCAAACCATCATCAGCTAAGCCTTTAATTGCTTTTCTTAGGGTAACACGGCTAACATCAAATTGCTCACTTAATTCAAATTCATTTGGCAATTTACTATTAACTGGATATTCCCCACTAATGATTTTCTGTCTTATCTTCTCCATCACTTGAGAGTATAAAGAACCTGTTTCCTTCACTTAAAGTCACCACTACCTATATTAATATTCCATCTTGCCCATGTATCTTCTTACGTCTAGTGAATGATTATGGACAGCAGCCAATTTAGCTCTATATTCACATAGAACAGTATAAAACAAAATTGGACTAAAGTACTCTGAAACTTTATCGTCAATCAAATCCAAGCCAAGTTCCTTAGCATCAACAACTTCTACTTTTTGCGCATACTTTGCTAAAAAGCGTTCCGCACGCTCATCTAATACACGCGTTCTACCTAAACTTTTTAATAAAATATAAGGAAGATTCTTATCAGTAACTTCGAAAGGACCATGGAAATATTCACCAGAATGAATGGCAGAAGAGTTTAACCATTGCATTTCCATTAATGAGCAGATAGAGAATCCATATGCATGTCCGAAGGACGGTCCACTTCCCAAAACATAGAACATTGTCTCATTTTGATAAACTTGTGCAAACTTCTTTGTTCTCGGTTGTACCTGTCTGATTGCTCTTGAAATCACAGTATCAATCTTCTTAAAACCATCGTCAAAATCTGCAGCATATTGATAGTCTTCAAAGTTTTGTAGCAGCTTTACTGTTGCATCTAGTGTAATTGCCATCGGGTTGTTAACGACTTCTTCCTCATTACCCCATTCATAAACAATTTTAGCATTCGAATAATTTAGTAAATTGGCATTTTTATTAAAAGTCAAACCAATTGTAAATGCACCTTTTGCTTGAGCAATTTTGGCTGCTTCCACCGTTTCTGGTGTATTACCACTATGCGAGCAAATAAATACAATCGAATCTTCACCCAACTTTGCCGGTGGAACATTTACGAACTCACTTGAATTATACCAACCAGTAGTTATTGTTTTGGCTTCTGCTTCTAAAAAGTACTTTGAAACATAAAAATCAACAAGCGAACCACCACATGCAGTAAAGTAAATACTGGTTATTTTACCTTGATGATGATTTGCTGCTAACTTGACGGCTTTGTTTACCTTATTAATTTCCATCTTAAAAATGTCCTCTCATTTTATTAACTGTAGGATAAGTATTAAACCCTTAGAAAAGAAAAAAAGGATTCTATTTTTAAAATAGGATCCTTTTCGATAATTATTGTTTTAATTAATAAGTAAGTTTCCACATGTAGCGACGCTTAGTCAATGGGTGCTTTCTTGCCTTGGCTAATTCTTCAGCAAAGACACGCATTACACCTGTATGAATCATTGGGTTAAAGTAATCAATGACATTTTCACTAGCAATTTCGTTTAAGCCGTAATCTTTAGCGTCAATATTTGCGATTTGTGCATCAAATCTTTGTAAGAAAGTTAATGCTCTAGCATCTAAATGACGTGTCTTACCATCATTCATAAATAGCAAGTATGGCGCATCTTGCTCTGTTAATTCAAATGGGCCGTGGAAGTATTCACCAGAGTGAACAGTTGGAGCTGCAATCCATTGCATTTCCATGAAGAGGAATGAAGCAGTTGAATATGCAACACCAAGTGAAGCACCACTACTCAACACATAAATTGTCTTCTCATTTTTGTACTTTTCACCAAATTCTTTAGCAGCTGGACCAACTGATTTAACTGCATTTTGAATCAAGTCTGGCATGCCAGCAAAGGCAGCTAAGGCTTCATCGTAAAATTCATAGCCTTCAAATTCTTTAACAATTTCAATTGCCAAAGCCAAGCAATATGTCATCTTTTCAGTCTTAGCAGCATAATTTTCTTGGAAACCGTGAACAACTTTATATTCAGTTTCTTTAATGATTGGTGAATCTTCAGCCATTGACAAGGTAACAACATGGGCACCAAGTTCTCTAGCTTTCTTAGTTGCAGCAACTGACTCTGGTGTGCTACCACCTAAAGAAGCTGTGATAACGATAGTGTGGTCACCTACTCCTTTTGGCGTGTCGTAATTAAATTCATTAGCAGTTTGAATTGATGACAATAACTTAGTACTCTCATGAGCAACAAAGTAATAGCCAGGATACAAATCTGCCATTGAGGCACCACAACCAACGAACATTACACGATCAATTTCTGGTTGCTTTGACTTAATGTCTTCAACAATTGCTTTAACTTTTCCAAAATCCATAATAAATTTTTCTCCTTAAATATTATTCTCTAAAATTACTAATTACCAATAAATTAACTAAATATCCCCAATACACTAAGTAAGATACCGCCCACAATACAGATGACCATAATCCAAGCAGTATTTACCTTCTTTTTGATTAGGTAAAACATGCCGAATGTAAAGGCTAATGGAAGCATTTGCGGGAAGATTGAATCCAATGTAGTCTGTAAAACAAAACTCTTGCCAAACTTAATTGGAGTTGTAATTCCAATCATTGTCGCAATCATCGCTCCAATAACCATTAATCCAATCACGTTCATTAATGACATGATTCGGTTGATTGTACCGTTACTAATCAATTTCTGAATGTTCTTCTTACCTTGTAGGTAACCCCACTTACCACCCCAGTATGTAACTATTGCTGAAGGGATAATGGAAATAATCATTGCCAAGATTGGGCCAAACAGGTTACCCTGTTGCGCCATGTTAATTCCCAAACCAAAAGCAATAATTTTAATCGTTCCTTGGAAGAAAGAATCGCCAATTCCTGACAATGGTCCCATCAATGAAGTCTTAACACTGTTAATTGATTCAGGATCAAAAGTATCTGGGTTAGCCGCATACTCTTCTTCCATCGCCGACGATAATCCCAAAACAAATGAGGTTAACTGTGGCGTACAGTTGAAGAAGGCCATGTGACGGTGGTATGCATCCTTTTTCTTCTGCAATTTTTCTGGAGTATCAGGATTTTCACCATAAATCTCATCAATTGTTGGTGCCATACCGTACATAAAACCCATGTTCATTTGACTTTCATAGTTCCATGAAGTCTGAATTGCCCATGCTCTCCAAAAGAATTGCGAGAACTTATGACGTAATCGTTTATCTGTGTGTTTTTGTTCAGCCATTTTTGTCTCCTATAATTCTTCTAAGTCATCTAAACTGTCACTGGATGATGGTTGAGAGTTATTATTGTCATTTCCAGACATAAACTTGTTTAGAATGACAACTAAAATAACTGCAAAAATTGCAACGCTGATTACTGACATCTTGCCGTATGCGGCAATAAAGAAACCAAGAAATAGGTAAACTGCATTTTTCTTATCAATCATCGTTGACATTAATAGTGCAAATCCATATGCTGGCAAAATCTTACTTGCTAGGGTCAAACCATTTGTTAACCAAGCTGGAATCAATTTGACGAAGCTCGAAACTGCATTTGTTCCTAAGAAAATTGCCAAGAAGATTGGCACAAAATAGAGCAGAGCATAAATAATTGGACCGTATACAATGTGATAGCTACGAGCTTTCTTGAACTTCCCAGCATCGATTGCTTTATTTGCTAACTGGTTAAAGGAAGAGAACAGCATTCTAACGACAATACCAATCATTTGACCTAATACGGCAACTGGTAAAGCAACCGTCAACGCTGCTTGAGCACTCGTGTTGGACAGAATCGCGAAAGCAGAAGCAACAACTGAGCCTAACACCATATCTGGTGGTGTAGCTGCACCTACAGCAACGATTCCCATTGAAACCAATTGCAAGGTTGCACCAACCATTAATCCCTTTGTTGGATCACCTAAGGCTAGTCCTACTAAAGTACTAACAATCAGTGGCTGCTCAAAGTTTTCACGTCCTAATAATCTGGAGTCGAACATGGCAAAAACACCAATCAGTCCGACAATTAACGCTTTCCAAAACATTTTTTATACCTTTCTTTCTAAATAAGATTATTTAGAAGTTCCTTATTAGACGAAGGGACCTGTTGCATTGAAATCTTGATACCTTGGTCGCACATTTTCTTAGTTAATTCAACTTCCTCAGGCAACAAGTAAATTGCATTGCTGAATCTTTTAGCTCCATCTTTTGAAGGAATCAAGCCATAGTTAATTTCTTCAACTGGACCATAAGCATCAATAAATTTACTCAGTTCTGTTACATTTTCAAAAAGCAACATAATGTTATCGTCGAGCGCTTTAATTCGATCAATTTTTTCAACTGCTGCGTCAACACTAAACACGTTCAACTTAATATCCTCAGGCTTAGCCAATTTCAACGACATTTTCTTAAAATCATCGTTTGCGGTTGCAGTATCAATGACAATTACTCGCTCAATATTGGCAAACTTTGTCCAAGAAAATACAACTTGACCGTGTAATAATCTGTGATCAACTCTTATTACTTTAATCATAATAAATCTCCTTCATCATCTTCTTCAGTCATTAACTTATTAACAGACAAAACTCCTTTCTTTCCTTCATCAATCGCTTCTGAAACCTTTTCATCTGAAATTCCAGAATTGACTGTCGTAACTAATGTAATAATCAGAGGTAAATTCATTCCAGTTAGAATTGTTAAGTTCGGATGATCCTTCAGTAATTGTGTGGCCTCATTATTAACTGATCCCCCTAAAACATCCGTTACGACAATCACATCATCGTTCTTGCTTGAAGCAAGTGAATTTTTAAGATCATTGATAAAACTGTCATCACTGGTCCCATTTTCATAAGCTTCATATGCTTCAAGGTTTTCTTGTTGACCGGCAATCATTTCAACTGTGTCTTTCATACCTTTTGCCAGTTTTCCATGGCTAACTAAAATTATTTTCACTTTCTTTCACCCCTAATCATGGACAATGTTATACAGCTCCCCATAAATATAAGATGTATTAACACGTACACATGTATAATATTATATTGACCAATTTATGTAAAGGCTTTATTTAAAAATAATTAAATTATTTTTACATTATTTTCAGTTTAAAGCGTTATCATTTGTTTTGTATGATAATTTAAATTTTATGTTATTATCCTTGCGTACGTGGCTTTAGCGGGACTTAATGTCAAACAGCTGTTTTTAACAAATTGATTATTTGTATTCTTCTTTCCACATATATCTGCGTGTCTCATAACTCTCATGAGTTGTATATGATAATTCACGCATATATACGTTATTAAGAACTGACGAGAAAATGGAGTGATTAAAATACGGTGATACTTCCGGCTTAAGGTCATCTAAACCTATTTCTTTACCGTCTAAAACATATAGCTTTTTCCCACCAAATCTTTGCTCAAACCTCAGAGCTCTTTCATCTTCAGGTCTGGTTTTTCCAGTAGCCAATAATTGAAAAATTGATCTATTTTTGTCGGTAACTTCAAACGGACCATTAAAGTACTCATAGCTGTGTACAGTTGGTGAATCTAATTGCAGCATCTCTTCTAAATTACAAATTGAGAAAACATAAGCCGCACCAAGTGCTGGTCCACTCGCAATTACATATATTGTTTTCTGATTTTTATTTAATTCAGCCCACTCTTTAGCCAGTGGCGTGGTATATACAACGGCCTTACGGTAAATTGGATCAAGCAAGTCAAATGAACTCATTGCCAAATCATAATTTTCATAGCCTTCTACCTCGTTAAGCACGTTCATTGCTATGCAAAGACCAATACTGCCGTTTACTCGGTCTAGTCTACTTTCATCAAGCGCCAAGCTCTCATATTTAATTTTAAAGTCTGTTACTTCTACAAGCTCTGATTCATCAACATACAGAGCAATTGTTGTCGCGCCGGAATCTCGTGCAACTTTCGCGGCTTCAATTGTTTCAATTGTTCCTCTCATAGAGCAAAGTACTACCAGAGTATTTTTATCAATATTCTTTGGAGCAGCATAAATGAATTCTCCGCTCGTGCACATTGTTGAATACAATTGACTGGATTCTTGTTGCATAAAATAGTGTGCACCATAAAAACCGCCAAATGAGCCACCTGCTCCAATCCAGACTACTTGTTTCACCCCACCTTGCTTTTCTAGTCTGTTAACTGCTCGCTTGACTATTTGCAAAACTTCTTCTTGTACTTTCATGTATTTTCTCCTTTTAAAAATGATACATGTATCTAACTAATTTCATAATAAAGCGCTTTATTTAAAAAGTAAAGTTAATATTTTGATACAGGTATCAGAAATTGAAGGAGTAAAGTTGGAAAGATGTTTATTTTAAAGGGTTTTTGCTATAATTAGAGAAAGCAAAATTTAAGGACAGGTATTTATGTTAAAAAAAGCAGAGCATCTACCACTTTATGTTAGTTTGGCAAATATTATCAAAGAGCGTATTAATAACCAGCAATATCAAGTTGGCAGTAGCATCCCTTCAGAAGCAGAACTACGTGAAGAATTTGCAGTTAGCCGTACTACAGTCCGTAAAGCGTTAAAATTGCTCACAGATCAAAACATTTTGATTAAATTACCTGGAAAAGGTACATACGTTTCTGACAACCGAAACGAGATCAAAACAAAAAAGCATCAGTTTTCTAGTCTAACTGACAGTGTTGAACGTGCTGGTAAAAACATGGCAACGCGTCTAATTAGTATAGAAAAAACTTATGGCACCGATGAACAACGAGCCTTTTTCCATTTAGATGATACAGAACAATTGATTGCAATCAATCGACTCCGATATATTGATGACGTGCCTTTTTGCCTTGAGTGGATTTGGTTGCCACCCAAATTTGACCAACTAAAAAGCGCTGACCTTAATCGCCCTTTATATCAGTTGTTGAAGGAACAATTTGCAACAATACCTAGTACAGGTAGGAAGACTTTTAAAATAGCATTTGCAACTAAGGAAGAATCAGTTCTACTTAATGTTGACCAGAACTCACCTTTAATGCTAATTAAAGACTTTGTTTATGACGAAAAGGGCCAACCCTTACACATCACCTCACAAATACTTCGCAGTGATAAGTTGACCTATGCAATTGACCATTAATTTCAAATACAAAAAAAGAGCTAGTAATTAAACTAGCTCTTCTTTTTTGTTAAATTGTTATTTATATTTTTAGCGGAATTATTAGTACCAGCCATTTGCTTGCCAGAATGCCTTAGCGGCTGCCCATGAACCATAACGTTGCGCAACATAATTATTAGCAACACGTTCTTGGTTAGCAGCGGAGTAATCTCCATTAAGGTAGGAAGCTGATAGTTGATATTTGCCAATATATTGGCCATTTTGTGCACTGTATGAGCCGCCGGATTCCCGACTTGCAATCCATGCCTTAGCTTCAGATTCTGAGCCAGCTGGACTTACATAATTTTGCACATTTGCGCTGTAGTTTACACTTGTATCTTCCGCATTAGCCGAATTATCATCTGCAACTACTGCTTCTTGACCCGAAGCATTTTCTGGGTAATAACCTTTGTTAACGTACTTAGCTTTTACCCATTGGTTCTTACCTAGGTCGTACCATTTATGACCATCTTTGTCATAAGCAGTTTTAATAACTTTCCAGGAAGAATTACTTGGCAAAATTTGTCCAGTAGCTTCAGGATGCTTGTAGCTGTTCCAAACGCGGATAGAATTGCCATCTACATAATTTACAGTTACAACTTCTGCATCATTTTCTACCGTTGCAGCTTGAACCGTGTCTGTATTGGTGCTGTTCATTAATGCTACACCAGAAATTGACATTGCTGCTACTGCTGCTGTTTTAGCCAAGATAGATTTTACCTTCAAAAAAATCTCTCCTTATAAAAAAACCCGATCTTTTTTCTATCTCAAATTGAAAGCACAAAAGTGACTTTCGCTTTGATGTTCTATATCCTACATCCTAAAAATTGCAGAACCATAACAGAAGTATCACTCGCTTTTTAAGAAATAATTACCCAAATAAAAATACTTGTCACATTTGTAATAGAATTTTTCCGAATTAGTAACTGTGTGAAAACCACTTATAATGCTAGATTTACTTATATTTGCCATTTACAAGAACGAATGTTTGTATTTAGCAATTAGAATTTATTTTGGTTGCTTTTGAAACATGATTGAAAAATAACAATCGCTATTTTATCAGTGCTATCTCTTGTTTTTTCGCCATTATTAATTAAATTTAGCACTAAAAGTGCTATAGTTAAGATAAGTTTTTTGCAGAAAGGACAATAATCATGAGCAAATATACTGTTACATTAAGTGACGAAGATATCCAAATGATTAAAGATTGCCATTCAAAAAATCCTTCTATTATGAAGGCTCTCGATGAGGCAAAAAAGATTGCGGATTAGTTAAAAAAGTGTAGGACACTACAAGCCCTACACTTTTATTTTTTTTGAAGCAAAATTTACTATGGAATTTGAATATTTATCTTAGCTTAATTTAACGTCGTTGTCTGTTTTGCCAGTCTCTAAAGCTTGATGGAAATTATCATAGCTAACTGCAATCATGTCAGTTAAAGCTGGACTGGTATATGAACCAATATGTGGGGTTAGTAGAACTTTTGGATATAAATTAACTAGCACTTTAGTTGTTTCATCTTTAATTTTGCCCTTAAAGTTGTGCCCCAAAACTTCTGCTTCATTTGGTAAAACATCGCTTGCAAACCCTGCAATATGCCCGGATTTAATTGCAGAAATGATTGCGGCATAATCAGCCAATTCACTACGTGCAGTGTTAACAAGGACAGCAGTTTCTTTCATTTTAGCCAAAAATTCCTTATCAATTAAACTATCATTTTGCCCTGGAAAATAAGGAACATGAACTGAAACGATATCGGACTTCTCTAATAGTTCATCCTGACTAACAAAAGTAACATATTGCTTTGCAAAATCACTAGGATAAGGATCATAACCCAATACCTTAGCACCCATGCCACTATACAGTTGAGCTTCAGTGGCACCAATTCGCCCTGTGCCAACAATTCCGACAGTACTGGAATGAACTTCACCTGAAAAAGTTGCAGTTGCAACACTAAAATCACCTTGTTTAGTCATGCTTGTTGCCAAAGCCGTATGCCGAAAGAGCATCATTCCTAATGTCATTGCTAGCTCAGCTACTGCATACGGTGAATATGCAGGAACTCGCGCAACTTCCATCCCGTATTTAGCGGCTGCCTTTAAATCAATATGATTATAGCCAACTGTTCGAGTAAAAACATATTTGATGCCCCACTCATTTAGTCTTGCCAAGTTAATATCGTCCGCCTCACAATTTGCTCTGAGCAAAACAGCATCAGCACCTTTGGCAGTTTCAATATTTTCATGTGTTAACAATTCTGATTCCAGTTGTAAATCATAATTATATTTATTTAATTTTTTGAAATACTCTACTTCGTTTTCTCGCACACCAAATGCAACAATTTTGAACATTGAAATCCTCCTTATTAACCAAATATACCGCTTTGACTAAAAACACCAAGAAATGCAATCCAAAATGGCATTGCCACAACAGCTAGAATTGTTGAGACAAAAGAAGCATCTGATGATAAAACAGCTTCACGGTCAAAACTAATTGCGTAAGATGAAACAACTGCTGCTGTTGGTGTAGCCATCATAATGATAATTGTACCTAGTGCTACATAGCTTATCGGCAAAATATTAGTTACATTTAATATTAATAAGAGAGCCAAATTAATCAATGGGACTAAAATAACTTTATTGAAACTATAGTACCATGACGTTTTATTAGATGCAGCTTGTTTAAATGAAGTTGAACCTAAAGTTGAACCAATTGATAGCCATGCAAGTGGAGAAGCTAGGTTAGCTAAATATTGCATTGGTTTATATAGCCAAATTGCAGTTTGATCGATTCGATAGAAAGCCACCTTTATCATTGGTGCTTCAGGATCAATCACACCATTAACTGCCTGACGAACAGAAATTTGTGGCATGTAGTTTTGTGCTAGCCACAGCACTAACCCTAAAAAGGTAGCAATTACGACCGGATTAACAAACATTTTTTTAATATTGCTGGCCTTCATTTTTAGACCTGACATTTTGATGTAAGCGTACGAATACAAAAAGATACGATAGCCAATATTAAAGATTGAACTATACATAATGCCCTTTGCACCAAATACGGCTCCAACAATCGGAATACCAAAAAAGGTAGTTGAACCGAAGGTTGTCAAAATTGCTAATACATCACGCTTGTCTTGTGGATATTTAGCATATGAAATTGGCGTAGTAAAAATCAAAATAATATAAATTACTATTCCCCAAATTAAAACATTTATCCCCTGAGTAAAAGTCTCATTATTGATTGGCTGCATAAATGAGTTAAAAGCCAAAGCTGGTAATGCAACGCTTAAAACCACCTTAGACAATATTTTTCCAAACTGTTCAGTAAAAATATTACGCTTACGGAGATAAAAGCCCAACAAAATGATAAAAATTGTCGAGGTTATAGAACTCATTATTGCGGGATTAGAAAAAGTCACATTTATTGCTTTCGCAATATTCATTATTAGGTCCTCCTGTTAATTACATTCTTCACAATCTATCTTACATTTCATTTGTGACGTTTGCAACAATATCAAGGTAATTAATTCAATTCCAGCCCTTAATATCGCTGATAAAGCAGCAAAACAAAAAAACACCTAACCGTATATCAAGCATGTGAATAGCAGAACTATCAACAACCAAAAAGGACAGAAACTAGGTCTGCCCCTTCTTCGTACGTATTTAATTGTTATATTTCTTATCACTAATAATCTTACCGCTACCAATTGACTTGATCTTTTGTGAATCACTCTCATCCCCATCTTGGTGGAAGACAGCGCCTGAATATAACATTACTTGCTTATGCTCATAATCATCATGTTCAAAAGTATAAGTTATTTTGTAAACTACATTGCTGCAATTTCCTGGAGCAGGTGATACCGAAACGACATTACATTCCATATCGTATTCAATAATATCGTCATCATCGTTAAAGTTACCAACTTGACCGTGAAGTTCTTGGTATCCCTTGTTTTCTGCTCCTCCAACAAAATCATCCTCATCTGGCGAATTAAATGCATTTTGTAGCATACTTTCCGCATCGTCTTGGCTGATTAAGCCGGGCCATTCGGGCTTAATTACATTACTACTACTGTCATCATCATCGTCAAAACCAAGTTCATCGTAGTCAATCACCTTTGACTTGATTTCGTGACCGCCAACTTTGATAACCACATAGATTTTCATATCATCGGTAGCAGGATAGTCCCTAAAGTCCTTTGTTCCATCCTTACCAACAGTGCCAGCTTTTTTATCATTGATATAAATGTCAGCACCTGCAACACTTTCAATCATGAAGTTAACTGTCTTAATGTTCATGTTAATGGCATCATTAGAAAAAATATTGGCTGTCTTTTCAGCTGCCAAGTTATGTCCTGAAGCAACAGATTTAACAATTATATGATACTTACCTGGAAAAAGTGGATCCGTCTTTTTATAGTACTCTTCTCCACTGCCATTGACGCCACCAACCTTTTTGCCATTGACATAAATAGTCGAATTAGCGTGGTTTGTTTTAATCTGTGGCGAAAAAGTTTCAAATTTTAATGTGTACTTAGGGAAAAACAATAAATAGCGTCCCGACTGTACTAGCGAAACATTATCATAGCTATCACTATATTTAAGTGCCTCACCCATCTGATCAGCGGCTCTACTGTGGCTAAAATAATAATTCTGAGTTGGTTTTAAGGCAGCATTGGTCACATGGACTGCTGGATTATCTGCAGTCACATATTGCGCCATATTTTCATGTGGATTTTTCAAATATGCTGTAATTTGATCAACTTGATTTTGACGTTGGTAATGATTAGAACCCCAAGCATAAAAGGCAATAAATGCTACAACTAAGATGCCAAGACATGAAAAGATAATCTTATTCTTCTTTTTCATCGGTTGATGATTGACTGTTGTCGCAAGCTCATTTTTAGGCACACTTGTGCTCTTTTGGGTACCTTCCTTAGCACGATATTCCTGTCTGCTCTTTTTTTTGGCAGCTATCCTAGCACCACAGTTAGGACAAAATTCATCATTAGGCTTAATTAACTTACCACAGTTGGGACAAAATTCAGATTCACTCATTTTTCTCACACCATCCATAAACTACATTGCGCCATTGATTCCGGACATGAATTCGTTAATAATCACGCGCAGAACCGAATTATAAATAATCGAATTAACAATTATGGTGCAAACAAAAATGATACCAAAAGCAATTAACATTCCATAAACTTTATCTCGTACTGCACCCTCGTGTGCTAATAAAGTTACTTCTTGCCCAATAAAGAAGATCACTATCATTAAAAGAATTAGGAACAAAGAGAACCTAATACTATTAAGACCTAAGAGCATTAATAAAAAGAAGATTGCAGTAAGAATCAAGTTTAAATTACTTGCATGTGTGCTGGTATTTACAAAAGCAAAAAGGTTAGGATGACCATTATAGACAAATTTATATGCAGCAAAATGCGCTAAGATTATGATCGCTTCAAAAACTAAAATAATAATAAATACTCTGAAGACGATATTAAAAGAAAGGTCATAGTTTCCCCAACCCCGAGTACTAACCCCAAAGCTGCTAACAAGGCCAATTGCACCAGTAATAAGTGCCTTAGCCAAAAAGTATAATCCTAAAATAAAAAGAAGATCTTCAACTAAAATAGTTACCCAGCCATACCAACTTTCAGTTGGTAAATTATTTTGCGCTGGTTTTTGCCAAGATTCCACTAACCATTGCCAGTAATGTTGGAAATGACCAGTAGAGGGTATTTGTGTCTGCACTTCCTCTACCGGTGCGGTTTCAACTTTAGTAGGCTCAGTGTTGGTTTGCTTAGTTTCTTGACCCAGATCAACATTACGCAAATCTGCACCACATTTCGTGCAAAAGTTGACGTTCTTTTCCATTAGAGCGCCACACTTAGGACATTTTTTCATTACTAACTCCTTCTATATTCAGTAATAACATATACTTATTCGCCACTTTAATAACTGCATGCTTCTAGTTAACTATCTCATACTCCAAAATTCTCCCACAGTTTTTTAAAGTAAAAAGATACATATAAGCACAGCAATAAAAGTGTCATACTAATCAATTGTAAAATTATCTAAAAACGCTGTCAATTTAGTTGCAAAATTAATTTTACTTGAGCAGATTATAGTAAAATATGTATTATTGATAATTAAAGAGGTTTGAGAAATGAAAATTGTAAACTTAGATAGCTATGCGTTAAATCCTGGTGATCTTGACTGGTCGCCTCTCAAAGAATTGGGTGACTGCACCTTTTATGATCGAACTCCAGTAAATGACGATAATGAAATTTTAAAGCGAATTGGTGATGCCGAAATCGTTTTGACCAATAAAACTCCCCTTGACGAGCATGTGATTTTTACTGCTCCTAATCTCAAATATATTGGTGTAACTGCAACAGGCTACAATGTAATTGACACTGAAGCCGCAACAAAAGCTAACATCCCCGTAACCAATATTCCTACATACGGCACTGATGCAGTTGCTCAATTTACTTTTGCCCTACTACTTGAAATTACCAGCCACGTGGGACTACACAATCAACTTGTGCATGATGGTCGTTGGAGTAGCAACCCTGACTTCACATTTTGGGCTAAACCATTAATGGAACTGCAAGGTAAGACACTTGGCTTAATTGGATTTGGTAGTATCGCCAAAAAAGTAGCCGAAATTGGGCATGCTTTTTCTATGAATATCATCTTTTATAATCACCGTCCTAAAACAGACTTACCTAATTATGCAAAACAAGTTAGCCTGGAAGAGCTATACCAACAATCTGACATTATTAGCCTACACGTTCCGCAAACTCCAGAAACCACAGAAATGATAAATCAAGAAGCAATTAGTCAAATGAAAGACGGCGTTATCTTGATTAATACAGCACGTGGCGGATTAATCAGTGAAAAAGATGTTGCAGATGCTTTAAATGATGGCAAAATTGCTGCTACCGGAGTTGATGTCGTTCAAAAAGAGCCAATTCCAGCTGACAGTCCACTTCTTTCTGCTAAAAACTGCTACATTACACCTCATATTGCATGGGCACCTCGCGAGACCCGCAATCGTCTTTTAGGAATCGTCGTTGATAATCTTCAGGCCTTTTTAAATGGCGAAAAACTAAATGTAGTAAACTAGACGCCATAACAAAAACCAGTATTCTAATCAGAATACTGGTTTTTTATTGATGAAAAATCAATTCCGTGCTTGACCTTGACGTTACGTCAACCAATATACTTGATTTTGCAAGTGAGGAGATTTTTAACCATGTCATATTCTATCAATGAACTAGCAAAACTAGCTGACATTTCAACTCGAACTTTACGGTACTACGATAAACAGGGACTTTTAAAAGCGCGCAGAGACCCCGTAAATAATTATCGCTACTACGAAGAAACTGAAGTTGATCAACTTCAAAAAATACTGTTCTTAAAGCTATTTGACCTGCCACTAGAGCAAATTAAAAAAGTTATGCAAACTTCACCAGAAACTCAATATCAAGTTTTACGAAGTCAGCGTAGCAAATTAGTTGCAGAGCAACAATATCTGGATGATTTGATTAAGAATTTGGACAAGACACTTGCAACAATGAAAGGAGAAACACAAATGACAGACACTGAAAAATTTGCCACACTAAAAAAAGAGGTAATTAAGAATAACGAAAAGCAATACGGTACAGAAATTAGAGAAAAGTATGGCGACGCCCAAATAGATCGCAGCAATCAAAAGTTCAATTCTCTATCAGAAAATGAATTTTCACATTTTAAAGAATTATCTGCTGAAATTTTAACTGAACTAAAAAACTTAGCTAATACTACTGATATCAAGCAACCTGCTGCTAAACATCTGTTTGATTTACACAAAGAATATTTACTAACATTATGGCCAAAAGACCAATATTCTGCAGAGGCACACAAGAATCTCGCCAAGATGTACATATGTGACGAACATTTTAGTAAATACTATGAAGAAGGCACTGGCAATCCTGAAGCTGCGAAAACGTTGAAAGCAATCATTGATTACTATGCATAATTCATCAAGTTAAGAACAAGAAAAAACAAGGGTAATGAAGGCTTCAAGCTTACATTACCCTTATTTTCTATTATCAGTCAGGATTCTAAATTCTTAAAACCGTTTCTGCTCCATAACCACAATGGATTTTGCAGGTCTGTTGGGATAAATTCAGTTCCCTGCAGTTCTTTCGCCCAGGCATCAATAACATAAGTTTGTACTTTTGAGCTTTCCATTTGTTCTTTAGTAATCAAACCTAATTTGTAACTAGCTCTAATTATATGACGATCAGCAGCGATGTATATATCGTTAGTGTTTTTCAAAGGAATTGCAGTGTAATTGCTAAGAACATACAGCCAATAATTACACAGCTTGGTTCCAGACAGATAAGGAAATTTTTTCTTAGCCTCTTTTTGCATAAAGTATCTAATTTTATTCACATCATCGTCTAAATTTCTGGCAAAATTGATAATATTGCCATCAGATAAATCAGTGAATGTCTGACACAATTTAAACCAGATATTGGTTTGCTTATTCCTTTGCAGTGCAAGTCTATACTTGGTTAAGGCTTTCTGCACTTCTTCATAGTCAGCATTTATGACCTTATTAGGTGAAAAGACAAAATTCGTTTCAGAATCTTCATATGTTTTTAGGGCACTTTCCCACAGAGTATAAGAATTTCTTTGAGAATTTAAAGCCATTGGGAAAGTGAAATAAAGTGCATTTTCATTCGAACTAGAATCAAGGCCTGGATTAGTATCCTCTGGCAGACTAGTATCACCAAGTTCACCATTCTGATACTTTTGATAAATTAGTCTTGCTTTTTCAAGAATTACATCAGACATATATTGTTAACCTCATTTCTTTACAACCAGTTAATATTTGCTAACTTTTCAAAGCTTTTAGATACTTATCCAAATATTTTTCTTCATCCACAGGATAGTACGGTGTAATTAAAACGTGGATGCTCTAATGGAATGATGTTCTTGAATAACTTCAATTCTTTATTTATTGCTTTAGTATTCCCATTGATAAGTACCTGATTTTACAATAACTCCGGTATTTTGAGTTTGGGCTTTGGTGTATTTCTTTAAAAAGCCAGCAGAATCTGGAAGATACACTATAGCTGTACAACCCTCAGGAATAGTAAATTCATATTTACCATTCAATAATTTTATTGTAAACAAGCCATTTTCACTCAAATATTTCATTTGGAAGTCATCAACAATACCTTTTATCTGAGGCTTAATTTCTACTTCCTTAAATCCAGGCTTAATCTCATTTAAACCAACAACTTTTCTGATAAACCAGTCAAGGACACAGCCCATTGCATAGTGATTGAACGAAAATGTTCCTGTTTTGCCATCTGGCTGAATTCCTGCCCATGATTCCCAAATAGTTGTTGCACCATGATCAACCTCATATAACCAAGACGGACATTTATTTTGGAGAAAGACCTTTCTGGCTAAATCAGTTTCTCCATTATCAACTAATACATCCAACAAATAAGGAACAGATACGAACCCTGTATCCAGGCAATCATGATTATTATGAATTAATTCCACTAATCTACTTAGTAGTTTTTTTCTCGTATTAGTATCACTAATCATATCAAATGCTAAGGCCAGAACGTAGCATCCCTGATAGTCACTGGTTAATCTTCCCTCTTTGACAAATTTTTCAACAAATGCTTGCTTAACTTTATTGGCATAGGCAGTATATTCGTCACCATTTTCACCTAAAACATTACTTATTTTAGCAAGAAGATCCGCAGAATGAGCCAGAAAAGCGGTAGCAACCACATCTTTAGTTGCTGCAGCAGATTTCATTGGATTAGGATCTCCAATCATCATGCTTGGAAGCATCCAGTCACCATAATGGAATGTAGTATCCCAAATGTAGCGATCAATGCCACTCTTATCAGCGGCAGCACTTTTGACGCTATAATTGTGCCACTTCTTCATGGCAGCATAATTTTCGGTCAAAATCTCTTTATGACCATATCTTTGATATAAAGTCCATGGGACCATTATAATTGCATCGCCCCAACCAGCTGAACTTAGGCTGCCTTTAAAATCCAACGTGCTTTGATAAAAACTAGCTGGAGCTGGTGAGTAATCAATAATTTCCCCGTCTTTTTGCTGATCAATCCGAACGTTTTTTAGCCAGCGACGGATCAAATTTTCCGTGTTGTAGTAAAAAGTAGAAGCTGGTGCAAAGACTTGCATATCTCCAGTCCAACCAGCACGTTCACGCTGCGGGCAGTCAGTTGGAATAGACAACATGTTTCCCTGCTGACTCCATTTAATATTTTGTAGTAAACGATTTATTTGCTGGTTAGAAGTACTTATTTCACCAGTTCTTTTCATGTTACTAAAAATAACTATGGCATTTAAATCTTGAATATCTGCTTGCTCAAGGCCAGTAATCCTAATATATCTGAAGCCATGATATGTAAAATCAGGCTCAAAAGTTGTCAATTTACCATTTCCAATCACATGATCTTCTTGATCCTTATTACGGCCAATAATATTTTTAAAGAAATGACCATCTTGATCTAAGGCTTCAGAATGTTCAATCTTAATGTCAACATCCTTTTTAAAAGTTGCTGTTATCCGAATCCGTCCCGTTATGACTTGACCGAAATCAACTACTAGCTTGTTTTCTTCTTGCCAAATCTTTTTTACTTTTAAAGTTTGCATTCGTTTTACCAGCGGACCAAATTGTGGGGATAAGCGTTCATAATCTGCATCAATCACTTCTGCTCTCTTAGCAAAAGGAGTATCAGTAGCTAGCTTATTTTTAATACGCAGATCTTGCTTTTCACCAATAACAACATCTGCATAACGCCATTTTCCGGTATCAACAGTAAAAGACGAATCAGTACCAATTTTTAAATAGCTGTGATCTTTATATTCAACGGTTAGGTCTGCCAATAAAGCTAATCGATCACCAAACTGACGACTTTCTCCAGAAACAGCTATTCTACCTGCATACCAACCATCTGCTACAACTACTGTCAACACGTTTTGCCCACTGACTAATAAATCTTTTGCGTCATATGTTTGATATAGTAAATATTCTTGGTATTGCGTATAATCGGGAGTAAAAATGGCATCACCAACTTTTTGCCCATTTAAATATACTTGATACAGACCCTGTGCAGTAATCTCTAGTTTTGCAGAATTAATAGTTTTTTCTATATTAAAAATTTTCTTGAAAACTATTGGCGCATGTAGTCTTTCATCAACAGGCTGTGGAATCGGTGCTTTTTTACCACCAAACATGTCAGCCAAAGAAAACTCTGGCTCTTTACTAACCTCAGCAAAATCTGAACTTATCCATTTTCCTAGCCATTTATCTTCACTGTTCTTAATCATTTCTACTAGCCCTCTTTTACAGAATTAGACATAACTTCTTTACCTAAATTTGTTACCTAGATTTGACAGTATACAAATAATACCAATTATAAAGCAACATACACACCCAAAAGTAAAAGAACTTTAATGTGAAGCAAATTTAATAATACAGGGTTATAAACCACTCTATTGAATTCATATTTATGTAAAAGGAGACTACCGATACCAATTAAAATAAGGTTATTGGCAATTCTTCCCAGTAAGAAAGTAACTCCCAAAGTAATGTACCCGCCAACATTTATTTTATCTTTAAATATTTTGTTCAGACACTTTTCCAGGAAAAGAGATTGAAAGCAGCACTCCTACCAAAGCTGATAGGTTTCAATTTTATCTCGCTTAGATAATTTAGCCATAAAAATAGCCCTCAAATTTGGGGGCCATTTCAAAACTTGCTTTTTATTTCTGCCACTATAAGGACTTATTATTTTATATAATTTGCGGATTTTATTTTTACTACCAATATCTAATAAGACACTGCAAAGTACTTTAAATAGTCTTTTTAGTTATTAGAATTCCAAGTCTATTTCAAAAAGCACTTCTAGTTTTCAAAATTAGTGTCGTTACTTTCTTCCACACGACGTAAACTTTCTTGTCGAACAGCTTCGCGCCGTAAGTATTTTTCACTATTAAGAACTGTAGCAGCACCAGTAAGATAATCTATGTCTAGCAGCGGAGAATCATTATCTAAAATTACTTGGGTTACTTTGCCCTTCATTTTTAGTCCACTTATAGGCAACTTAATCTTAGTTTGTCGATTTGCCGGAGTAACGCCAACAAAGCTTAATAGCACCTTACGAGCAACTAATTCATCTTGATAATATAAAGGAATTACAGCATAGTCGAGTTTACTTTGGGGGTGCTCGTTAATCCACTTGCGTAAAAGGTTTTCATAATAGAGCATTGCCTTTGAATTAGTATCATCCATACCAGTAGTAGATCCTTGATTCAAGTAAGCCGTCTCTGTAATTAAGTTACGCTTTTCATCATTTAAACCTGAAAATTGGTAACCAACTAAATGCCCTCTGTTAAAAGCCCAAGCAGTATATGGTTTGCCATTCTTAGTAGTTTCAATTTTATAATTATGCCAACCACTTGGGTTAACAGTTAGTCTTGGTGCACGGGGTTCCGTGGGCAATTCTGAGCGTTTTACTTGAATATGACTACCTTGGGCACGACCTAAATTATCTAAGTCCAACAAACTTAGTTTTCTTTCCTCTTGATATGACCACGGCTTTATAAATGTCGCTTGTGTTTTGTTAGGCGATATCTTTAATCGTTTTGGTTTGCTGGCCTTGGTCACCTGTTCGGATTCAGCCGCAACAATTTTTATAGTTGCATCATTTGCTGTTTGATATCCTGCTATTAATCCAATCGCAGCTAAGAATGTTGCCAAAAGTTTTCTGTATTTCATTATTCCCACTTCTCCTTTTAAACTCTGCACACTTTACTTTTTATAGTACGCCTTTCATAGTATATATAATTTATGATTATATTGTATTAAAAAATAATTATGGATAGCTAGCCAAGGTACCAAGCGATTAATACGGTTGATTTATAAATTTAGTGCATCATAAATAATCTCTACATTAATAATACGTACACAGTAGCCTATCCTGTTACTTGGTAACCACAATATATCACAAAATAATCTCAGTGCAATACTATATGTAGTGTTGAAAGCATGATATTTAACACTACAAGCCTTGACTATGTTAATATTAGCTGCTAAATTTTTATATCAAAAAAATTGGCATACTGTTTGTAAACGTGTGCCATTTTTGTCCACAAGTTCTAAATAAAAAAGTCTCGACTACTAACATAAAACGCCAGTAATCAAGACTTATCAAATTTAATTATATAATAATATGCTGATTGCCAGAATCGAACTGGCGACCTTTTCTTTACGAGGGAAACGCTCTACCAACTGAGCTAAATCAGCGCTTTTTACAACGTATAAATTATACCAGAACAAGAAAAGCCGTGCAATTGAATGCACGACTTTTCTTATTTAGAGTAGACTACATAAGCTACTGGCAACTTTTCCACAAAAATCAAATTTTAGTTTAATTTCCAGTCTAAGCACAATTCTTGCTTGTGTAAAAGTTCAGGTAACTCATCACGGTCAATTGCCTTTGTATTTAACTTTTCACCCGTAATTTGTTTAGTAAACGAATCAATTCGTTTATTTGTATCACGCAAATCATAATAAATTGTGACAACTTGATCGTAATCTTTTAAATTATCCACAGCAAAATCACGCGGATACTCATTTTCAAAGGTAGTAAATTCTAGTGGCAAACGTGGTTTTAATTGTGGCTCTTGATCAGGCACACCTACTTGCATCCCTAAAGCTGGAAAAGTCAGTTTAGGCAAGTCCAACACATCTAGCATCGCCAGTGGATGATCATTAATTGTCCCAAGTGGCACGTAACCCAAGCCCATGCTTTCCACAGCATTAGCCACATTTTGCCAAGCAAGCAGTGTGTCATCCAGCCCCTGGAAGAAGATGTCAGTAGTGTGAAGGCGACCATCATCCTTACCTAACTGCTGCCGAATTTGTTGATTTCGGTATAAATCAACTACAAAAATAAAGAGATCTCCTTGTGCACCAACATATTTTTGCCCGCACAATTCTCTAATTTTTGCTCGTTTAGTTTCATTAGTAATATGTAAAAGAGTTGCATTTTGCATAAATAAACTTGTCGCAGTATGTTGAAAAACTGTGTATAAAGTCGTTAACTGCTCCTCAGTTAATTGTTGATCTTTAAATTTACGAATCGATCGATGATTGACTTGTTGATCAATTGTTGCATTATGAATCATTTGACTACTTCTTTCCATACTATTTTGACTAACTTTTTACTTTGCTATATAAAACATTATAGCAGAAATATTACAGCAACCTCTCTTGCACTATGCTAGAATTTAACTGTCTATAAAAATATTAATGGAGGAAATTATGCGTGTATTAGTTATTGGCGGGGCCGGCTACATTGGTTCAATTGCCGTCAAGCATTTAGTTGAACAAGGCTATGATGTTGTTGTCCTTGATGCACTCTACACAGGCCATCGAAAAGCTGTTAATCCCAAGGCCAAGTTTTATCAAGGTGATATCGAAGATAAATTCTTAGTCAGTCAGATTTTACGTGAAGAAAAAATTGACGCAGTGATGCACTTTGCTGCCTACTCACTTGTACCTGAATCTGTTAAAAAGCCACTTAAATACTACGATAATAATGTTTCTGGTATGATTGCCCTTTTGGAAGCTATGAAAGATGCACAAGTTAAGCATCTTGTCTTTTCATCAAGTGCTGCAACTTATGGCATCCCCAAGAAGTTACCAATTACAGAAGATTCGCCTCTAAATCCAATTAATCCTTATGGTGATACTAAGGCAATAATGGAAAAAATCATGCACTGGGCAGATAAATCTGAGGGTATTAAGTCTGTTGCTCTTCGCTACTTTAACGTCGCAGGAGCTTCAACAGACGGTAATTACGGTGAAGATCACGGACCTGAAACGCACTTAATCCCTAATATTCTACGTAGTGCTATTACTGGAGACGGAAAATTTACTATTTTTGGTGATGATTATGATACTAAGGATGGTACTAACATCCGCGATTACGTTGAAATAAACGACTTAATCGATGCTCATATCTTAGCGCTTCAATATTTAATGAAAACTGATCATTCAGATGTTTTCAATTTGGGAACCGCACATGGTTATTCCAATCTCGAAATTCTACAAGCAGCTCGAAGTGTTACCGGAATAGATATTCCTTATACAATCGGACCACGAAGAACTGGAGATCCCGACAGTTTAATCGCTAATTCGGACAAGGCAAGATCCGTCTTAAACTGGCAACCGCAACATGAAAGTGCAGAAGAAGCCATTGAAAGTGCTTGGCAGTGGCACCAAAAACATCCCAATGGTTACGAAGAAAAGTAATAAAACGGCTTATAGTACATAGCTACTATAAGCTGTTTTTGTTTATTAAGGTATACAACTCCATATCTCGAAACTCACCATGATATTTTACTTCATCCGGTAATAATGCTATATGGGCAAAATTAAGTCTTTCCGCTATTGCGCAACTAGCCCTGTTTTCATGGTCAGCCAATAGGCTAAGTCGATGCAATCCTAATTGATTAAAGGATACTTCAACCAGCTTCTTAACTGCTTGAGTCATAATTCCTTTCTTCTGATACGCTTGCCCCAACCAATAGCCTATTTCCGCACTTTGATTTTTCATTTTAATATTATGGAGGTCAAGCATTCCAGCCGCATCGCCGTTAACTAGAACTACTAAAGCAAGTTTCTTATACTCTGCGGTTTCCCTACGCATTTGCTTAATAAAATCTATTTCATCTTCAACTACGTTAATTTTATCAGCCCATGGTAAAAAGTGTGCCAGTTCTACTCGATCGTGAACAATAATTTCATATAGCGCTTGTGCATGCTTTATTTCAGGTAAAACTAACTCTATTTCTTGGCCAGCAAACAAAAACTTAGCAATTGTAAACATTTCCATAACACTCCTTTTACCTATCTATTTTATTCCATGATACTACTGTTTTCATCTTTTTTTAATACTAATAATTTAAGGTAGTTAAGCTAGTGCTATAATCGATTATTGTGGTATGAAAATACATATCTAGAATTTGGAGTGATTAGATGGATGACGAAAACGAAAATAATAGTTCTGGTTATGAACGAACCTTAACCAATGCCCATATTCAGTTAATTGCACTAGGCGGTACAATTGGCACGGGTTTATTTTTGGGTGTCGGCAACAGTATTAGAATGGCCGGTCCAAGCGTCATTTTAATTTACATGATTGTCGGTATTTTTTTATTTTTATTGATGCGGGCCCTGGGCGAATTAATTGTCTCCGACCTATCCAAGCACACCTACATTGATTTTATTCAGAAATACTTAGGTAAAAATATCGGTTTTATTTCCGGTTACCTGTATTGGATTAGTTGGGTCACGCTAGGAATGGCTGAAATGACAGCTTTAGGAATCTATTTTCAATATTGGTTCCCACATTTGGCAACCTGGATTCCAGGTCTGGTTACAATTGCTATCCTGCTTTTTATTAACTTACTTTCTGCTCGCCTATTTGGAAATCTAGAGTTTAGTTTTGCAATCATCAAAATTGTTACTGTGATTGCTTTTGTCATTTTGGTAGCTTATTTGGCCGTTACTGGTGGAAAAACCAGTTTTGGACCAGTAACTTTCGCGAATTTAACTAATAATGGTGGCTTCTTTGCTAAAGGAAGTTCCGGCTTTTTCGCTGGATTTCAAATGGTAATTTTTAGTTTCGTTGGCGTTGAATTGGTTGGTCTGACGGCAGCCGAAGCACAAAATCCTAAAGTCACAATTAAGAAAGCAATTAATGAAGTTCCACTACGAATTATTTTGTTTTATGTTTTGGCAATTGTTGCAATTCTAATTGTTATTCCTTGGAATAAGGTTTCAACTAGTTCCAGTCCTTTTGTACAGACTCTTGCAGCAACTGGCATTCGTAACGCTGATTCAATCATTAATTTCGTTGTGATTTCTGCGGCCATTTCATCAACCAATAGTATTTTGTATAGTGCGGGACGATTACTTTTTTCTGTTACCTTTAATGGAAAAGGCAAGTGGAACAAGACCTTTGGTCATTTAAGAAGACAATTACCTCAAAACGGTTTGATTTTATCCGCCTGTCTAATGGCTCTTCACCCTTTGTCATTATCTTAATTGGCAACCAGGCTTTTAATTTCATTTCTTCTACTTCTACCAGCATGTTTATTATAATCTGGTGCTTAATACTACTGACGCACATTGCATATCGCAAACAGACCCCAGAGACCAAATTAAGTGATTTTAAAATGCCAGGATTTCCCTATTTGGATTATTTAACTTTACTATTTTTTATCATGATGATTATTTTATTACTCATTTTGCCAAATAATCGTGTATCAATGGTTGCAGCTATTTTGATCTTTATTCTCTTATCCACTGTAGCAAAAATATGGCAAAGAGAAAAAGCAAAATAAAATTTGATTCTTGCATGTGCTTATCCCTTGTAATAAAATTTAATTTATTTATATAATCAAGTCGCCACCGGGTGACAAAACTTAGTAAACTCTTTAGGTCTTAGTAGAGTTTACTAAGTTTTTTTATTATTAGGAGGAATTATAATGACAGCACTTATCGTTGATAATGATTTTTGGGACCTTTTTCCAGATGCTCAAATTTATACTATCGAATTAAGCGGACTGAACAACCAAATACCAACCGATCAGAGTGATTATCAAACTATGCTTAATAATGCTGAAGAAGAAGCAAAATCATTCTTATCTGCAGCTGATTTTAAGGATAACGAAATAATAGCCGATTGGCGCATGGTACTGACTAAATTTAAAAAGAAAAAGGGAGCTCGTGCCTCAATTGAAGCTCTATTAAAACGAGTTTCCCAAGGAAGGACCTTTTCCCCAATTAATCCATTAGTCGACATCTATAACAGTATTTCGCTTGAATATGGCGTACCATGCGGTGGTGAAGACCTCGATAAGATAGTAGGTCCAATGCATCTAGGAATTGCAAAAGGTGATGAAGAATTTTTCCCAATTGGTGAGACTAAAAATGATCCTCCTCGCGATGGAGAAGTGATTTATTATGATGAAGCTGGCGCAATTTGTCGATCACTGAACTGGCGTGACGGTGAAAGAACAATGCTGACCGAAGAAACAACCAATGCGATTTTAATTATTGAAGGTATTACTCCTGCACAGAAAAAGCGTGCTGAAGCAGCAGTAACTGAATTACGTGATAAAGTTCGTGATTATTTACGTATTGAGGGTAAAATCAACTCATTTACTAAAAACCAATAGAAAAAGTTCCTAAGTAGATATCTACTTAGGAACTTTTTTAATTACGTGTAAATCTTCGCTTTAAATTTTGCCATAGACTCA
>CAMLHK010000014.1 GCA_946479925.1 uncultured Lactobacillus sp.
TCAAAACAAAAAACGGTTTGATTGATGTTTCAAATGGAGTGATTGCAACTGTTGTCGGAAGTGCGGCTACATCCAATTACGGCGTTGTTGGCATGGCTTCAAAAAATGCTATCCGTGACGGTTTCGACGGAATTTTAAATCGAGCAAATTATAAACGTGGTGTCGTTGTCAGATCTGAAGATAATCGGATTACAGTTGATGTCTATATAATTGTCGGCTATGGTCTAAAAATATCTGAAGTAAGCCGCAATGTCCAGGATAGTGTTAAATTCAATTTGAAAAATCAACTTGGAATTGAAACTAAAGCTGTCAATGTCATCGTTCAAAGTGTTAAAGTGCTTGACGAATAACTCAAGCGGAGGTTAAAAATATTGGTTTTAAAGGAAATAGACAGTAAAAAATTTAGAGATATGGTTCGCGTTGCCACACACAGACTTGGACGCAATGCAGAGTTTATCAACTCTTTGAACGTTTTCCCGGTTCCTGATGGAGACACTGGAACAAATATGAATTTAACTATTGAAAGTGGTGCAAAGGCTGTTGCTCAAAATAATAGTGACAGCGTGGGAGACTTGACAGAAAGCCTCGCAAAAGGAATGCTAATGGGAGCTCGAGGTAATAGTGGAGTTATTTCTTCTCAGCTATTTAGAGGGGTCTATAAAGCCACTCAGGGCATGAAAACACTTAATGCACAAGAATTAGCCAACGCTTTTTCAAATGGAGTTGCCACTGCATACAAAGGCGTCATGAAACCCGTTGAAGGAACAATTTTGACTGTTGCCCGAATTGGTGCTCAGGAAGGTGCTAATAAAGCCAATGAAACCGATGATGTTGCAGAAGTCATGAAAGCGATTGTTGAAGGCGCCAAAAGAGCGTTAAAATCAACTCCTGACTTACTACCGGTTTTGAAGCAAGTTGGAGTAGTCGACTCAGGAGGACAAGGACTTTTATTTATTTATGAAGGATTTCTTGAAGGACTTCTAGGCGAAGAATTTGCTGATCGTTACCAGCCTGACGAAGGGGAAATGGATGAAATGATTAATGCAATGCATCATCAATCTGTCCAATCTCAGCTTTCCACTAAAGATATTGCTAATGGTTACTGTACTGAAATTATGGTTGATTTAACTGCTGACGTTCCGGCAAAGAAAACCTTTAATTTAGATGAATTTAGAGAGCATTTGTCTAAACTTGGTGATTCTCTTTTAGCTGTTTCAGATGAAGAAGTAGCAAAGGTTCATATTCATACAGAGCAACCTGGAGCTGTTTTTGCATATGGCAGTCAGTTTGGTCAGTTAGGAAAAATAAAGATTGATAATATGCGAATTCAACATGAAACTATTGTCAATAACAATGAAGAGAATCAGGAAAGCGTTGATTTTGCTGTTATTGCCGTAGCTTCAGGTAATGGTATTCGTAAGCTGTTTGAAAGTGAAGGGGTTAACCGGATAATTTCTGGTGGACAAACTATGAACCCTTCAACTCAAGATATTATCGATTCAATCAAAAAATCTGGTGCCAAAAAAGCAATTGTAATGCCAAATAACGGTAATATTATTATGGCGGCTAAGCAAGCAGCAGAAGTTAGTGATATTCCTGTTGGTATAGTTCCTACTAAAACTATTTCACAGGGTTTGACGGCGATGCTTTCGTTTGATCCGGATGATTCTCTTGCCGATAATGTTGCTAACATGACTGATGCACTTGATACAGTCGTTTCAGGAGAAGTTACTAAAGCTAACCGTGATACAACGATTAATGATATAGCAATTCATCAAGGTGACTTTTTAGGAATAATTGATGGAGATATTAAAGTAGCGGCTTCTGATCTAATTGTTGCTGCCTCCTCTATGATAGAAAAAATGCTGGATGAAGATTCAGAAATTATCACAATAATGTATGGGCGTGATTCTAATAAAAACGAAGCACAAAGGCTCGTTGATGAATTAAAGAAAAAGCATGATGACCTTGAATTTGAGCTTCATGATGGTGGTCAGCCAGTATATAATTTCCTGATTTCCGTTGAGTAATTATGATAGCAAAAGAACTTTTTGCTCCAGTAACCGATTTGAAAGGTGTGGGAACAAAGACTGCTGCTGCTCTTGGAAGTTTGGGAATTTATAGCGTTTATGATTTGTTGTATTATTTTCCATTTCGTTATGATGAACTTCAAACGATTCCTCTTGATCAGATCATGGATGGTCAAAAGGTAATGCTAAAGGGAATTGTTGCAACAGATGCTTTTGTAACCAGGTTTGGATATAAAAAAAGCCGCCTTAGTTTTAAGTTAAGAATTGACCATGATGTCATCATGGTCAATTTTTTTAATCAACCATGGTTAAAAGAAAAAATTGAAATTGGCAAAGAAGTAGCAATTTACGGTAAGTATAATTCTGCTAGACAAAGCCTGGCTGCCTTTAAGTTCGTTGCAGCAAAAGAAAATGACAGTGGCATGGCACCCATTTATTCAGTAAACCGGCAAATTAAGCAAAAAAAACTAATAGATTTAATCAATCTTGCCTTAGATGATTATTTAGCTGAAGTTGATAATGTAGTCCCTACTAAGATAAGGCAAAAATACCGCTTGCTACCTGAAAGTAGTATTGTACAAGAAATGCATCATCCACAAAATGCTACAGAATCTCAGGTTGCTAAAAGAAGTGCCATTTTTAGAGAGTTTTTTATATTTCAAACTGAACTAGCCCAGTTGACTGAATACAATCCGCGTAATAAGGGGATTGCTAAAAAGTATAACTTAGATGAAATTGCCAAGCTTACTAAGTCACTACCATTTGAACTATCTGCAGATCAAAAACATGTAATTAACGAAATTTTTACGGATTTGCTTTCTCCAGTTCAAATGCAGCGACTGTTGCAAGGGGATGTGGGTTCTGGAAAAACAATAGTGGCCGTATATGCACTTTTTGCAGCGGTGACAGCCGGCTTTCAAGCTGCCCTGATGGTTCCAACGGAAATATTAGCAACCCAACATTTTAAAAAGATTGATGAGCTGCTGAAACCTATGGGAGTTCGCTGTGCTCTTTTAACGGGTTCTACTAAAACACTGGAGCGCAGAGAAATTTATAATGAACTAACTGATGGCACTATTAATGTTGTGATAGGTACTCACGCTTTAATTCAATCTAGTGTGATTTTTAAAAAATTGGGATTAGTTATTATTGATGAGCAGCATCGTTTTGGTGTCAATCAAAGACAAGCCCTAGTCAATAAGGGAAATTTGCCTGACGTTTTAGCAATGACAGCCACACCAATTCCGCGAACTTTAGCTTTAACAGTGTATGGCAATATGACTATTTCCGAAATACACCACCTTCCAGCAGGACGAAAAAAGATAGTTTCCTGGTGGAAAACGAGCACGCAAATGGATCAAGTATATCAACTGATGCATGAGCAATTAGCGCAGGGATTCCAAATATATGCTGTCACACCTTTGATTTCAGAATCGGAAGCCTTGGATTTAAAAAATGCTGAACAGCTCTATGACAAGCTGAGTCATGACTTTCCTAATGAAAAAGTTGCTTTACTTCATGGGCAAATGCCAGGAAATAAAAAAGACGACATTATGGCTGCTTTTGCCGCAGGTGATATTAATATCTTGGTTACTACTAGCGTAATTGAAGTAGGAGTAGATGTTGTTAATGCTAATATGATGGTTATTTATAATGCTGATCGTTTTGGCATTAGTCAACTGCACCAGTTGCGTGGACGAATTGGTCGGGGAAAAACTCAGAGTTACTGTATTTTTTTAGCTGATCCCAATACCCAAGCAGGTAAATCCCGCATGAAAATTGTAGCATCCACTACTGACGGATTTAAGTTAGCTGAAGAAGATTTAAAGATGCGCGGTGAAGGTGATCTTTTTGGTAAGGCACAATCTGGTTTACCTGAATTTCAGGTAGGAGACGTTGTTAACAATTACAATACCATGGTAGTGGCACAAAAAGAGGCCAAAAAATTGATTAAAAATGATCCTCTCTTGCAAAAATCAGAAAATAAAACTTTAAAACAAGTGTTAGAATATAAGCAATTACAACAAAAAAGAACTTAGTAAAGGTTGAGGATAATATGAGAACTATTGCCATTGATGCAATGGGCGGAGAAAATGCTCCTGAAGCAATTATTCAAGCAGTATTGCAGGTAAAAAAAGAATTGCCGCAGACAAAATTTATACTTTTTGGCGATCAAGCGAAAATAACGCAACTATTAGGTGAAGATAAAAGTCAAACAGAGGTTATTAATACCTCTCAGATAATTAATGATGAAGATGAACCAGTTAAGGCAATTAGGTCTAAAAAGGATTCATCACTTGTCGTGGCGGCGCAATTTGTGAAGCAGGGCAAGGCAGATGCACTTTTTTCACTAGGAAATACGGGTGCCATTTTAGCTTGTGGTATATTTATAATAGGACGAATTAAAGGAGTAACTCGTCCGGGTTTTATGCCGACCCTGCCAGTGAAAAATTCTGATGATGGTTTCAATATGATCGATGTTGGTGCAAATGCCAAAAGCAGACCGGAATATTTGCTGGCTTGGGCTAAAATGGCCTCATATTATGCTGAAAAAGTCAGAGGAATAAAAAATCCCCGGGTTGGCCTGCTTAATAATGGGTCTGAAAATGATAAAGGTGATGATGTTCATCAACAAGCCTATCAATTATTGCTGAATAGCAAGCTTAATTTTATAGGTAATATTGAGGGTAACGAATTATTGGATGGTAAAGCTGATGTAATTGCGACAGACGGTTTTACAGGCAATGCAGTTTTAAAAAATATTGAAGGCACTTCTGGTGTTTTAATCCACCTGTTAAAAGATAGTTTGCTCAATAATGGACTTTTTGTTAAATTAGGCGCATTGATGATAAAAAAGGCACTAAAAAGTTTAATTTCAAAATTTGATGTAGCTAAATATGGTGGTGCAGTTTTACTTGGAGTTAATGCTCCTGTAGTTAAAACACACGGTCGTTCAGATCAGCGTGCTGTATATTTTACAATTAAGCAAATTGATAAAATTTTACAGGAAAAAATAATTGATAATTTTAAAGCAGAATTTGCTAACGAAAGCATGTAACAACAAGGAGTAGAAACATGAGTAAAGAAGAAATTTTTAATAAAATCCGGGATATTTTAGCAGACAATTTTGAAGTTGATAAAGAAAAAATAACTGATGAAACTAATTTCACTAGTGATTTGGACGCTGATTCCATTGACTTAGTGGAATTCATTTTACAACTAGAAGATGAATTCGGCGCCGAGATTTCTGATGAAGATGCAGAAAAAATTAAAACTGTTGGTGATGCTGTTAATTACGTTGCAAATCATCAAAACTAATTTAAAAAAATTCAATTATTAGTTTGCATACAATTTGTTTCACGGTTATAATTAGAAATTAAATAAATTTATTAAATATCTTTAATAAATTCATTGAAGATTTGAGAGGGGAAATGACCTTTGGAAAAACAAAGTGATCTCTTGCTAGATATCCAGCATTTACATACAGCATATCGTTTAAATGGGAAATTTTATGATGCTGCAGATGATATTAATTTAACTTTGAAAAGGAATGAAATTTTATCAATTGTAGGTGAATCTGGTTGTGGTAAGAGTACAATCGCATCTAGTATTATCGGTTTATATGACCATAAAAACACTAAAGTAACTGGTGATATTCTTTATAATGAATTGAACTTAGTAGGCCTAAATGAATCACTGTTTGATAAAATTCGTGGGAATAAAATCGGAATGATTTTTCAGGATCCTTTAGCCAGTTTAAATCCACTAATGAGAGTTGGTGATCAAGTAGCAGAAACATTGTATTACCATACAGATATGGATGAGAAAGAACGTCATGCACGTGTAATTGAGCTTTTTAATCAGGTGGGTATGCCGAAACCTGAAGAAACATACGCCATGTATCCGTTTGAATTATCTGGTGGATTAAGGCAACGTGTGGTTATTGCGATGGCTGTTGCATGTAAACCCGAAATTATCATTGCTGATGAGCCTACAACTGCCCTTGATGTAACTATTCAAGCACAAATTTTGGACTTGCTTGAAGATATCCAAAAGCAGTCTCAATCTGGTATTATTTTAATAACTCATGACTTGGGAGTAGTTGCTGAAACAGCTGATGAAGTTGCTGTTATGTATGGTGGTCAAATAGTTGAAAAAGCTGATGTCAAAACAATTTTTGAACATCCACTTCATCCTTATACCCGATCTTTGTTAAATTCAATGCCTCAATCTGAAGATGAAGAAGAAGATTTACATGTTATTCAAGGAACAGTTCCATCATTGCAAAATATGCCTAGAAAAGGTGACAGGTTTGCTGCTAGAATACCGTGGATACCTGCAAGTGCCCATGAGGAAAATCCAGTGATGCATGAAGTTGAACCAGGGCATTGGGTTAGATGTACTTGCTGGAAGACGTTCCACTTTCAAGATGAAGTGAGTGGGGAGTAGTTTATGGCTAAAGAAATTATTGAAGTAAAAAACTTAAAAGTTCATTATCCTATCAGATCTGGTTTTTGGAATCGTATCACCGATTATGTTCGTGCCGTTGATGATATTAGTATTACTATTAACGAAGGAGAAACTTACGGACTTATAGGTGAATCTGGTTCAGGCAAGTCGACTACTGGCAAGGCAATTGTTGGAGTTGAACCTGTTACTAGTGGCAGTATTATATATAAGGGTGTCGATATTACCAAATCTAAAAATCGCCACAGACTCAATTACAATAAAGACGTCCAAATGATTTTTCAGGACTCTCTGTCAAGTTTAAACCCGAGAAAACGAATTGAGGATATTATTGCAGAGCCAATACGCAATTTTGAGAATTTAACAACTGATCAAGAACGTGACCGTGTGCAAGAATTACTTGACATCGTTGGTATGCCGAGTGACTCAATATATAAATATCCGCACGAATTTTCCGGTGGTCAAAGACAAAGAATTGGCGTAGCCAGAGCGGTTGCTACTAATCCACGTCTGGTTGTCGCTGATGAGCCAACAAGTGCCTTAGATCTATCAGTTCAAGCACAGGTGCTAAACTTTATGAAGCATATTCAGCAGCAGTACAATATTGCTTATCTCTTTATTTCTCATGACTTAGGTGTCGTTAAACATATGTCTGAGAATTTGGCTATTATGCACCGTGGTCGTTTGGTTGAAATTGGTTCAAGAGAAGATATTTATCAGCATCCAATGCACATCTATACGAAAAGGCTGCTTTCTGCTATTCCGCAAGTCGATGTTGAACACCGAGATGAACATAAGAAGCATCGTCAAGAAGTTGAACAAGAATTTCAGAATGATCAAAGTAAGTGGTATGACAAAGATGGCCGTGTTTTTCCACTTAAGCATGTATCAGATAATCATTTAGTTGCTTTACCTGAAAAAGAAATAGTCGAAGAAGAAACAAATGATAAGGAGGGAGCATAATCATGTGGAAAACTGTTTTAAGACGTGTTTTAATTATGATCCCACAATTGATCATTTTAAGCATCTTAGTCTTTTTCTTGGCAAAAATGATGCCGGGAGACCCATTCACGGGACAAATTAATCCTAATACTGACCCTAGGCAACTAGAAGCTCTGAAAAGAGCTGCCGGACTATATGATCCGGCCCCTGTTCAATATGCTCGTTGGGTAGGTAATATTTTTAAAGGCGATTTAGGTACCAGTTATATACAGCACGTTCCGGTGACCTCTTTAATTGCCGATAGAGCTGTAAATACATTTTGGCTTTCGCTGTTAACAACAATAATTAGTTACAGTATTTCAATACCTCTTGGTGTGATTGCTGGTAAACACCAGGATGAATGGCAAGACCAAGCTGTACAAATTTTTAATTATGTTACTTTTGCTATTCCTGCTTTTGTATTTTACATTTTAGGTATATGGCTGTTTGGCTTTCTCCTAGGCTGGTTTCCTATTTCAGGTTCGGTTTCTCCTAATGCTTCTGGTTTCTGGGGTACATTGGGTAGTCAGCTTTACCATATCATTTTTCCAGCTATCTTGAGTGCGTTGATAACAACTACTGGAATCGTACAATATTTAAGAACGGGAATTGTTGATAATAAAGTTGAAGATTATGTTAGAACGGCTCACAGTAAAGGGGTTCCTGAAAAGGTTGTGTTTAATAAACACATTTTGCGTAATTCATTGTTACCAATAGCTTCTTCATTTGGTACAGTTATAACTGGTCTGTTAAGTGGTTCAATGATTATTGAAACTGTCTTCAGTTATCCTGGTATGGGAAAATTGTTCTTAGACTCAATACAACAGCGTGACTATACTACGCTAACTGCATTAATTTTAATCTTTGGTTTTCTTACTCTACTCGGTAATTTATTATCAGATATTATAATGAGTATAGTAGATCCAAGAATTAGGATAAAATAAAGAAGGGGAGACAAATGTTGAAAAAAAATAAAACCACTTCGACTGATAAAGCCAAGAAAGTGCAAGTTTCTCCTCCTGCTTCAAGTTTTAGAGTAGTTGTACGAGAAGTTGTAAAGGACAAGAAAGCTTTAACTGCCTTCATAGTGATAGTCTTAATTTTGTTATTAACTTTTGGCGGTTCATTATTTCTGAATTCTGATAAAGTCACTGAGGCAAACATAATTGAAGCTTATACAGGCTGGTTCACTGATGGTCATATTCTGGGAACGGATGATGGTGGACGAGATGTTCTCAATCTATTAATTATGGGTGGTCGTAATTCTATCCTTATTGGATTAGGGGTTACTGCTGTTTGTGAGACTGTTGGTTTAATTGTCGGTCTCGTTTCAGGATATTATGGTGGCTATATTGATGCAGTCATTATGAGAATAGTGGACTTTGTGCAGGTTTTGCCTGCAACGCCTATAGAAATTGTCTTGGTAACTGTTGTACCGCATTACAGTCCTGTTACTTTAGTTTGGATTATTTCGATTTTTGGCTGGACAGGTACGGCAAGGTACTTTAGAGCATTTGTTCTTTCTCAAAGAGAAAGAGACTATGTTCTGGCATCAAAAACTTCTGGTTCATCAGACTTGAAAATAATGTTTAGAGAAGTCCTACCAAACATTGGCTCTATGCTGATTATCGATGTCGTACTAACAATTGCCGGTAACATCGGTATTGAAACCAGCTTGTCGTTTATTGGCTACGGCTTACCGCCTACAGTTCCTTCCTTGGGTACTTTAATTGGTTTTGCCAACGATCCGGTTAACGTTGTCAACAGGCCTTGGCTATGGTTGCCGGCTACAATATTGTTACTAGCTATTTCCTTAAGTATCAATTATGTTGGTCGTGCTTTACAAAGAGCTGGTGACGCCCGGCAAAGGGAAAATTAAAACTTAATTTTTAACAATTATATTTTAAAATCTCTGCTAATAGATAATATCGTGAGTTTGCTATATTATTTATTAGCAGTTTTTTCTCTAATTTCTCTATCAATAATTTTTATAGCAAAATTTTCAACATTAAACTGTTTAATTTTTACCCCATAAAGACTGAAAAAAGTAAGTATTAGGTATTTACGGCAACAATTAATATCAGAAATTGCTCTTTTTGAAATAAATATCTATTAAATAAAAATGAATAAACCGTTGCTTTTTTAATTTTATGTGGTAATATTTAATTATTAACTTGTTTTGAAAATTAAATTTTCCTGATAATAAAAAGGAGTTATGTAGAGATGAAAAAATCTAATTTATATAAATCATTGGGGGTAGTAACAGCAGCTGCTTTAACGCTGGTAGCTTGTGGTAAATCTAATAATACGGCCAATGACAATTCTAATGCTAAAACAGCTAAGAAGTTCCCAGAAGCAGTGCCTAAGAAGGAAGCTAAGCAGGGTGGAACTGTTAAAGTTGCCTTGGAAACTGATACGCCATTCACAGGAATTTTTTCTGATGAGTTAGCTATGAGTGCAATTGACAGTTCAGTTGCTTCTCCTGGTGAAGAATCACTTTTTGATACTGATGACAACTACAAGATTAACGATAAGGGTCCAGCTACCATGAAGTTGGATCATAAAAATAAGACTGTCACAATCACTATCAAGAAAGGTGTTAAGTGGTCAGACGGGAAGCAGGTTAATGCTAAAGACATGGAATATTCTTATGAAATATTCGCTAATAAAGCTACTCAATCAGAAAGATATACCAGCCAGTTAGCCACTATTAAAGGTTTACAAGCATATCATGATGGCAAGGCTAAAACAATTTCAGGTATTGAAATGCCTGATGGCCCTAATGGTAGAACAATTGTAATTCACTATCCTGAATTAAAACCAGGTATGAGCAACAGTGGTAACGGTTATTTCTGGGAATCTGCGGCTCCATATCATTACTTAAAGAATGTTCCTTTTAGTAAGCTAAAGGAATCTGATCAGATTAGGAAAAAGCCTTTGTACTTTGGCCCATTTAAGGTTAGCAAACTTGTTCGTGGTCAATCAGTAACGTGGACACCAAATAAATATTACTGGCGTGGTAAGCCAAAACTAGATAAGGTCATTTACCAGGTTATTAATCCTAATTCAGCCAGTCAGGCCATTAAGAGTCACAAATTTGATATCATTGGAGTTATAAATTCACAATGGGATCAAGTTAAAAAGACTAAGAATGTTAATTTTATTGCCAATATTCCTTTGTCATATAGTTATTTAGCATTTAAAGTTGGTAAATGGGATGCCAAAAAGGGCAAAAACGTTATGGATCCAAATGCCAAGATGAATCATAAGCCATTGCGGCAAGCTATTGCATATGCGATGAATATTGCAGAAGTTGATAAGCACTATACTAAAGGACTTTCTTTCCAAGTACCTACCCTGATTCCAGCGCAATTTGGTGATTATTATAATAAGGATCTTAAGGGTTATACCTACAATCTGAAAAAGGCGAACGAGATTTTGGATAAAGCCGGCTATAAGAAGAAGGGTAAATGGCGTACTCAACCAAATGGCAAGCCATTGAAGATTCATTATATGGCAATGTCTGGAAATGCTACGGCTGAGCCTATTGCACAGAATTATTTACAACAATGGCATAAAATTGGTTTAAATGTTTCTTTGGTTGGTGGCCGTCTGACAGAATTCAATTCATTCTATGATAAAGTGCAACACGATGATCCTTCTGTTGATATGTTTACAGCAGGTTGGAACCTTTCAAGTGAACCATCTCCAGCTGACCTTTACAAAGAAGCAACACCATCCAATTACTCACGCTTTGTCACTCCAGAAAACAGTAAATTACTTGATGAAATTGATTCTCAAAAGGCTTTTGATCATAAATACCGTGTTCAAAAGTTCCACGAATGGCAAAAATACATGTTTGATCAAGCTTATGTAGTTCCAACATCAAATGCTTATGGTATCGATGCTGTAAATGATAAGATTACTGGATACTCCTTGAAACCATCACAAAATAACAATGGTCACCAGTTATGGTACCAAGTTGGTTATGTTAAATAATTGAATTTAAATAAAAATATCAAGCTAGCAAAATAGTTTGGTATTTTTTTAGTTTCTTTAAAAACCACTTTTTATGATTTTCTACAAAATAATTTTTGATAACACATTATTAAAATTAAATTTTTAAGCTTTTAAATCTAAATTCTTTCTGGTATTGGCTGACTTATACATTTGAAAGAATTTCTATTATTTAAATAATATGTATTTTGATTACTTTACTATTTATAAATAGTATAATTTTTGAATTTGCCTTGCTTTTTTAATGATTAATGTTAACATTTATCTGTTAGCTTGTTTCCAAAATACTATTAACTTTGCATATAAAGGAGACATGTATGATGAGAACAAGAAAAATTTTAGGCTCAGTCGGAGTTGTAACCGCAGCTGCGTTAACTTTGGTAGCTTGTGGCAAGAGCAATAAGACCGCCAGCAATGAGGGAGCTAAGACTGCCAGCAAGTTCCCAGTTGAAACCCCAGTTAAGACTGCCAAGAAGGGTGGAACAATTAAAGTTGCTGAAATAACTGATACACCATTCACCGGCGTCTTTAATGAAGAATTGCAAATGGATCAACCGAGTGCTGATGTTGCAAGTCCTGGTCAAGAATCATTATTTGAAACAGATGATGATTACAAGATAAACGACAAGGGTCCAGCTACTCTTAAACTCGATCGTAAAGCAAATACTGCCACTATTACAGTTAAAAAGGGTGTTAAATGGTCTGATGGCAAACAGGTAACTGCCAAGGATATAGAATTCGCATATGAGATTATTGCAAACAAAGCAACTAAATCTCAAAGATATGCCAATCAACTCAATATTATCAATGGCTTGAAGGAATATCATGAAGGTAAGGCCAAAACAATTTCAGGAATAGAAATGCCTGACGGTCCAGATGGACGAGTTGTAGTGCTGCACTGCAAAGAATTAAAGCCTGGTATGTATTATAGTGGTAACGGCTATATTTGGGAGGCAGCCGCACCGTATCACTATTTAAAAGATGTTCCGTTTGATAAACTAGAATCTTCAGATAAGTTGAGAAAGAATCCTTTGTTCTTTGGTCCCTATAAGCTTGATAAAATTGTACGTGGTCAATCTGTTACCTGGGTTCCAAATAAATATTATTGGCGTGGTCAGCCAAAACTAGACAAAATTGTTTACCAAGTTGTTTCTCCAAACTCTGCTTCACAAGCAATTAAAAATCATAAATTTGATATTATCAGGGTTACTAACAGTCAGTGGAAACAAGTTAAGGATACTAAGGATGTCACATTTGTAGCTAAAATTCCTCTATATTACAGTTATTTAGCTTTTAAGGTTGGTAAATGGGATAGTAAAAAATCAAAGAATGTGATGAATCCGAATGCCAAAATGAATAACAAAGCATTACGCCAAGCTATAGCTTATGCAATGAATACTGATGCTGTTTATAAACATTATACTGACGGCTTAAGCTTCCAAGTTCCAACTTTGATTCCAGCACAATTTGGTGATTATTTTGATAAAAGCGTAAAAGGCTATACTTATAACATTAAGAAGGCCAATCAAATCTTAGACAAAGCTGGCTACAAGAAAAAAGGTAAATGGCGTGTACAACCTAATGGCAAGCCATTAACTATTCACTTCATGGCTATGTCTGGTAATTCAATTCAACAACCGATCATGCAAAACTTCATTCAACAATGGAATAAGATTGGTTTAAATGTTAAATTAGTTGGTGGCCGCTTGACAGAATTTAATTCATTTTATGATAAAGTTCAACATGATTCACCTGACGTTGACATGTTTATGGCTGCATGGGGTCTTTCGTCTGAACCTTCTCAAGAACAAATGTACAGTGAAGGGACAATGTCCAACTATTCACGTTTTGTCACTCCAGAAAATACGAAACTAATCAAAGAGATGGATTCTCAAAAGGCGTTTAACCATAAGTATCGTGTAGAAAAATTCCATGAATGGCAAAAATACATGTTTGATCAGGCTTATGTTGTTCCACTTTACAATGCATATCAAATTGATGCCGTTAATAGCAAACTTACCGGTTATTCACAAAAACCATCCAAGCAAAATAATGGGCATCCACTTTGGTACAAGGTTGCTTATACAAAATAAAAGTTAATATAGAATAAAAATTAGAAGGCTATTGTTTTTTTGAAACAATAGTTTTCTTTTTTATACTTAAAAACTGGTATAATTTAGGTTATTAAGGAGATGATAGAATGGTTAGTACCAAGTTTATTAATCGATTAGATAAGAAATATAAAATTAAATTTAACGATCAGAAGTTATTAGAAGAAGCCTTTACCCACTCTTCATATGCCAACGAGCATCCTGGAGACGGCATTCGTGATTATGAAAAGTTGGAATTTTTGGGGGATGCAGTTTTAGAATTAGCAATATCTGATTACCTTTATCGTAATTTTTCGAGTCTTAATGAGGGTGAATTAACCAGGATGCGTTCTAATATTGTTGATACTGAAGGCTTTGCGGAATTTGCTCAGAAATTTGGCTTTCCGGCTGAAATTAATCTAGGTCATGGTGAGGAAAAAGCTGGCGCGCGTTCTCGTAAGACACTGCTAGAGGATGTTTTTGAAGCATTTAACGGAGCGCTTTTTCTTGATCAGGGCATGGAAGCAGTCGAACATTTTTTGAGTTTAACAGTGTATCCATTAATTGATGCTGGGAAATTTGATGCTTCACGTGATTATAAGACTGATTTACAAGAATTATTGCAGCAAAACGGACCAGTAAAGATTGAATATGAAGTTCTGAAAGAAGAACAGCTGCCGTCAAATTTTACTGTACAGTTAGTTGTCAATGGCAAAGTATTGTCTCAAGGGCAAGGCCATAATAAAAAAGCTGCAGAACAAGAGGCTGCGAAAACTGCTTTAAACAAGCTTAATTAGGGAGATGAGTGTGTGCCACTAACTGAACTAATAATTGACGGCTTTAAATCTTTTGCCGAAAAAACAAAAATAGAATTCGATACTGGTATTACTGGCATAGTTGGTCCTAATGGTAGTGGTAAAAGCAATATTACCGAAGCAATAAGATGGGTCATGGGTGAGTCAAGCGCCAAGTCTTTGCGGGGCTCAAACATGAAAGATGTGATATTTGCGGGTAGTGAATTTCGTAAGCCGGCCAATCACGCTGAAGTTTCCCTTATTTTTGACAACAAAAAAGGTGAACTTAATTTTAAGGATGAGCAGGTAATTGTAACTCGGCGAATTTTACGGTCGGGAGATAACGAATATTTAATAAATAAAAAAAGTGTTAGACAACGAGATGTCCGAGCTTTGTTTCTGGATTCTGGCATTTCACAAGAAAGCTTAGCCATCATTTCACAAGGACGGGTTGATCAAGTATTAAATTCCCGTCCTGAAGAGCGGCGCTCACTGTTTGAGGAAGCAGCTGGAGTATTACATTTTAAAAAGCAAAAAGAAGAAGCAAAAGTTCAATTACAACAGACAACAGATAACTTGGTGCGCATCAATGATTTAGTCAAAGAACTGGAGCAGAGAATTGAGCCACTTCATGAACAAAGCTCTCTCGCAAAGGAATATCAATTTCAGAAAAAAGGTCTGGATCAGGAACTAAAAACTTTGTTAGCATTTGAGATTCAAGATTTAGATAAACAAAAACAAACTGTGCAAGAAAAAGCTGACCAAAATCAAAATCTGTTAACAAAATTAGATCAAGAAGTTAAGACATCTCAGGGTGCGGTAGCTGACAAAAGAAAAGAATTTCAGACTTTAAATGCTCAAAAAGATCAAGTCCAAAATGATTTATTTTCGTTGACAAAAAAGCTTTCCGAAATAAATACGCATTTGCAAGTTTCCGAGCAGAGCAAACAGTATAATGAAGCTACTAAAAAAGAATATCAGTCCGAATTAAGCGACTTAAAAGAGCAGGTAGTGAGTAGCAGAAAGGAAACAACTAATCTGCTTGAAGAAGAAAGCCATCTAAAAAGAGAACAAGAGGAGCTAAATAATAAGAGAGTAGGGCTAACGACCCAGCTTAAAGAAAACCCGGAACAACTGAACCAAAATTTAGAGCAGCTGCGATCAAATTATATTCAGTTGTTACAAGATCAAACTTCTAATAATAATGAAATTGTTTATCTTAATTCTGAACTAAAAAAGCTTAGTGATAATACCCAACTGCAAACAGAAAATGTTTCTGACGAACTAAAAACAGAAAAAGCTGAACTTAATAGACTTCAGGTCGAAGGCAAAAGGCTTAAACAAGATTATCAAAATAAGAAACAACAGGTAAAGGAGCTATCTGAAGAGCAAGAACTAACGCAAAATAATTTATTGACTTTGCAAAATTCTCTTTCTACAGAAAGCCAACAATTCAGTCAATTAAGGGCACGCCATGATGCACTGGAAAATATCCGTAAACGTCACGAAGGGTATTTTTATGGTGTTAAAAATGTGCTAAATAATTTAGCAGATTACCATGGTGTTATAGGGGCTGTGGGTGAATTAATTACTTTTCCTGCAAAATATGAAGTTGCCATGGCTACGGCTCTGGGTAATGGAGTTCAAAATTTAGTAACTGCAACAAAACTGGATGCTCGGGATGCCATTAACCAGTTAAAAGAAAATCGTGCTGGACGAGCTACTTTTTTACCCCTTGATGGCTTGCGGGAGTATTCGATCCCTTCCTCGACGATTAATACGATTTCTTCTTTCTCTGGCTTTCAGGGTATTGCAAGTGAAATAGTAAAAAGTTTGCCTGGTCAAAATATTACGCCTGCAATTAACTATTTGCTTGGTAATACCATAATAGTTGATACCATTAACAATGCGCTGAAAATTAGGCAACGCGTTTCTCGCTATCGTATTGTTACGCTTGATGGCGATGTTATTTCACCTGGTGGTTCAATGACAGGAGGAGTGCGTAATCAAAAAAGTAATTCTCCGCTTCAAACTACGGCAGAACTTGGTGAACTAAAGAAAAAAATTAATAAATTAAAGCAGCAAATAGAAATTGAAGAAGCAGATTTAGCTGTTGCCAATGACAAAAACAATGTTCTAAGTAAAAAAGTGAAAGATGCACAAGCAAAGCTCCAAAATCTGAAACAGAATTTAGGTGAGACAGCACTTTCGTATCAAAATCAGGAAAAAGAAGTTAACAGGTTAAAGGCTGCTAATAGTTTATTTGAACAGCAAAAAGAAGAACGCAATCAGGAAATTGATTCCACTAAGCAAAAGATTAGTCTCGCTGAAAAGGAAAAAAAGAGGTTTCAAACAGATATTTCTCAGCAAAAGCAAAAAATTAGTGATCTTCAACTGCGAATTAAAAACTTTACTGAATTAAATCATGCTATTCAAACTAAGTTGAACGAGCTTGATCCCCAGATTGCTGTTTATGCCAACAAATTGGAAAATATTGCAAAACAAATATCTGAAAAAAGGCGTGATGCAAAGCAGCAGCAAAAACAAATTGCTACTTTAGAGCAAAAATTAAATGAACTTAAGCAGAATGATCTTCTTGATCATAAAAAACAGACAGCTTTTGAGCAGGAAAAAAATGATGGCGCCGTTAAGAAGCAGAAATTACAAAAGCAGCTTAATAGTCTAAGTTCTAAACTAGGCCAGTATGATGCACAAATTAACCAGCTTGATCAGGTGGCAAGCCGAAATTATGATCTGCGTAAAGATGCGGCTGCCGAGCAAAAAGAATATTCTGTCAAAATAGCGCAATTAAATAGCCAGATAGACCAGCGTTTAGATACCCTGAGTTCTGATTACTCGTTAACATATGAAGCAGCTTTGAATCAAGCAGAAAAGGAAAATACCGAAGCAAATCGTGCCCAACTGCAAAAAGATGTGAAATTGCATCGTATGTCTATTGCTGATATCGGGCCAGTTAATCTAAAAGCAATTGAAGAGTATGATAATGTTAAGAAACGGTATGATTTTCTTAATGCTCAACAAAATGACTTGCTAAAAGGGCGAGATAATTTAGAAGAATCAATGTCAGAACTTGATCAAGAGGTTTGTAATCGGTTTAAAACAACTTTCACTGCTGTAGCTAAAAGCTTCAGTGAACTATTCCCAGTTGTTTTTGGGGGCGGTAGTGCCAAGCTAGTCTTAACTGACCCAGATCATTTATTAGCTACCGGTATCGAAATTATAGCTCAACCACCAGGAAAGAAACTGCAAAGACTCAGTTTACTTTCTGGTGGGGAACGGGCATTGACCGCAATCACTCTTCTTTTTGCCATGCTGAAGGTTAAGCCAGTGCCATTTTGCGTGTTAGATGAAGTCGAGGCTGCGTTGGACGACTCTAATGTCACTCGCTTTGCCAACTTTTTAGAAGAATATGACATGCATACTCAGTTTATTGTAATCACACATAGAAGGGGCACAATGGAAAGAGCAGATCAGCTTTATGGGGTTGTAATGCAAGAATCAGGAGTTTCACAAGTATTATCCGTTTCTTTAAAAGAATTAAAAAATGAGGTGAAATAAAATTGGGTTTATTTGATAAAATAAAAAAATCATTGTTTGGTGAAAATGACGAAACCAAAAACAACGAAAATAGTGCTCAGCCTAAAAACGAAAGTCCTAAAGAGGATCAAGACGTTTCCGCTGACCAAGCAGAAGATGAAAAAGCTAAAATTGCTAAAGAGAGTGATAATGGTTTAGCGTCAGTAGAAAAAGATTCTGCTGAGACAGATGAATCTGAAAAGCAAAATGAAGATTCTACTACTTCATCGCTGGAGCAGACTCCAAATGAAGAAGCTGAGGACGAAACAGCTAGCGAAGATCAGGATGAAACTGAGTTATATGAAAAAGGCTTGGAGAAAACGAATCAAGGTTTTGGTGCTAGATTAAATCGCTTTTTCGCACAGTTTAGAACAGTTGACGAAGACTTCTTTGACGATTTGGAGGAGCTACTAATTGAGTCTGATGTTGGCTATGAAACAGCTGAAGAACTGACAGATGAACTGCGTGATGAAGCTAAATTGCAAAAAGCCAAATCTCGAGACGATTTAAAAAAGGTGATAGTAGAAAAATTAGTTGACCTTTATGATGAAAGTGGTAATTCAGAAAATGAAAAGCTAACTGTTCATAATGACGGTAAACCAAATATCTATCTTTTTGTTGGAGTAAATGGCGCCGGTAAAACCACTACAATTGGCAAATTGGCAAAACGTTTTAAGGATGAAGGTAAGTCTGTTCTTTTAGCTGCAGCTGATACATTTAGAGCTGGTGCAGTTGAACAACTGTCTGAATGGGGAGAAAGAGTTGGTGTTCCTGTTGTAACTGGCAAGGAACAAGCCGATCCGGCTTCTGTTGTTTATGACGCCACGACAAAGGCACTGCAAGAAAATTATGATTTTTTACTTGTTGATACAGCTGGTAGATTGCAAAATAAAAAGAATTTAATGAACGAGCTGGAAAAGATTGAGAGAACAATAAAAAAGCAAGCTCCAGAAGAACCTACTGAAACTCTTTTAGTACTTGATGGTTCAACGGGGCAAAATGCATTATTGCAGGCCAAAGACTTTGATAAAACTACCAAACTAACAGGTTTGGTGCTCACTAAGCTAGATGGTTCCTCAAAAGGTGGGGTAGTCTTAGCAATTAGAAATGAAATGAAGTTGCCGGTAAAATTAGTTGGTCTAGGTGAAAAGGCAAGCGATTTGGCAGATTTTGATGCTGCAAATTATGCAGTTGGACTATTTCATGATTTAATTTAAGAATAAAATTTGTGCAAAAGGAAGATACTTAATGAAAGAATACAGTGCGTGTACAACAATTTTAGTAGGTAAAAATGCGTCGGTTGATGGTTCAACTATGATTGCTCGTAATGATGATACTTTTCGTCCTATTACGCCGCAAAAGTTCATTATCAGACCTGCCGCTAAAAATGAACCTGGGCGAAAAATTAAGTCTTGGTTAAACAATTTTAAGTTAGACTTACCGGAAAACGCTCAGGCGGTTCCAGCTGTACCTAACGTTGACTATAAAAATCGCGGCTATTATGATGAGAGCGGCATTAATCAAAAGAATGTTGCTATGTCCTGTACTGAATCGACATATGGCAATGAACGTGCACTGGCTTTCGATCCACTGGTAAAGGACGGGCTTGACGAAGATTGCATGCAATCTGTTGTGCTGCCATATATTGATTCTGCTAGAAACGGAGTTGAATATTTAGGGAAACTGATTGCCAAATTCGGTTCGCCAGCAGGTAATTCAGTTCTCTTTAGTGATAAAGATGAAATATGGTATATGGAAATAGTTACGGGCCATCATTGGGTTGCTCAGCGTATTCCAGATGATGCCTATGCGATAGCAGCCAATCGGGTTTCAATCGAACAAGTTGATTTTGATGATTCGGACAACTTTATGTGGAGCGAAGGCATTCAAGAGTTTGTGGCGCAACATCATTTAAACGTTGATCATCAAGGTTGGAATTTCCGTCATATTTTTGGTACCTATAGTCAGCAAGATCGATTTTATAATACTAACCGCGTATGGTACGGTCAAAAATATTTTAACCCTGAAATTGAACAAGAACCCACTGACGGTGATTTACCATTCATTCGGCGTGCGGCGAAGAAAATAACCAGAGAGGATATTGAATTTGTCCTCGGCAGTCATTACCAAAACACACCTTATGATCCATTTGGTAAAGGAACAGAGGAGGAAAAACACCGTTTTCGGCCAATTGGATTAAACAGAACCCAAAATTCTCATATCTTGCAAATTAGAAATGATGTTGATCATGATAAAGCTGCTATTATGTGGTTGTGCATTGGTGGTCCAACTTTCACACCATTTGTACCATTTTTTGCTAATATGAAGGACACGGATCCTTCATACAATAATACTTCTATGACATATAATCTTAACGATGCCTGGTGGTACTATAAATCACTGGCAGCTTTGGTAGAAACCCACTATCCGCAATTTGTGCAATTGGATACAGATTACCTTAACGAATTGAACCAATATTATCGTCGGCGGGTTTACGATGTTATTAAAGCAGCAGGAACTAAAAATGGCAGTGAATTGACTACATATTTGACCAAAGCAAACCAAGAGACAGTTGCTTATACCAGAAAACGGTCTGAAAAATTATGGGCACAAATGATGATTGACTCAATTAATATGTCAAAATTAACTTTTAATATGGATGAAAACCTGTAACTGCTATTTGGACATTTAAAAAAGTCTGGAAAAAACTTTCCAGACTTTTTTGTTAGCTATAAGTTAAATAATTTTAATTCTTTGAGTTTTTGTTCATGGCTGAATGACGAATACCATAAACAAAATAGATAACAATCCCTATTAGTGACCAGATTAGCATGTATTTCTTTGCTTGCAGATCTAATCCCCAAAAAACAGCAAAAGAGCCAAGGAAAGCTAAGAAAGGCAGAACTGGATACCAGGGCATTTTAAATGCCGGGTCGGCGATATCTTTTCCTTCACGTGGTCTCAAACGGTAAATACCGATTGAAACAAACATGAATGCTATTAAAGTACCAGCAGAAACCAATTGTGTTAAAAATGAAAAAGGAATAAAAGCTGAAATAACAATCGCAATTAGCGCCACAGTCCATAATGAGTTTGCGGGACGGTGATTATTATTTAACTTGCCTAGTTTATTAGGAATCATACCATCACGGCCAAATGAATACACTAAACGGGAACTTGCCATACATAAGCCGATCAAAGCCGTAAACATCCCTAAAATAGCAACCGATTGTACTATGGTGGCTATGTGAGTAAAACCGGCTGTTCTCAAAGCGTATCCGACTGGTTCAGCAGAATTTAAATATTGCTGGTAAGGAACCATACCCACTAAAACCAGGCTCACAGCCACAAAAAGCACCACCGCAATTAACAATGAGCCGATAATTCCACGTGGCATAGTCTTTTGGGGATTAACAGCTTCAGCTGAGTTTGAAGCAATTGTATCAAAGCCTAAAAAGGAGATATAAATCATTGAAACTCCGGCATAGATTCCTTGCCAACCTCCAAAAGGGCCGTGACTTGTGGCGCGATAATGAGGTATGAAAGGAATAAAATTAGCTTTTTTGATAACTGTTAAGCCAACAACGACAAAAAGTAAAATAGCGAGCACTTTGACAACTACTAGAATATTTTCAACTCTAGAGGCTTTAGAAACGCCAAAACTAACTAGAAAGGCTGCTAATAAAATGGCTAATAGAGCGACCAAATCTAATAAACCGCCATTGACACCTAATGGATTAGCTAAACTAGCAGGTAGTTTCCAGCCGAGTGGAGCAATTAGTGCACGCAAATTAGCTGACAACCCGGAGCTGATAAAAGCCATTCCTATCAAATACTCTGCTAGTAAAGCCCAGCCTGAAAACCAGCCCCAAAATTCACCGAAAATGACATTAATCCATGAGTAAACAGAGCCTGCAAAAGGCATAGCAGCAGCCATTTCTGCATAAGCAAACGCTACCAGACCAGCGACAACAGATGCTATCACACATGATATGGCGACGGCTGGACCGGTGTGTAAAGCCGCAACCTCTCCTGGCAAAGTAAAAATTGAAGTAGAAACAATTGTGCCCACACCAAGTGCCAGGAAGTCACGCACCTTGAGCGTTCTAACTAAGTGGCCGTCTTTTTCTTGATAAATGCCCGGATCTTCTTTGCGATTCATTAATTGCCATAAATTCACATTAAACTACCCCTTAACTTTAGTTTATAATTTGTTTGAAAATACACTGCGTTTTTAAAAGCACTTGCTAATATTTAAATGCGAACGGGTTAAACAGTTGTTACTAACTTACCTCATTCAGATATTTTGGCAGAGATTCCAAATAAAAAACGGTACGAAATTATATAATAATATGTACCGTTTTTAGAATTTTAAGGGATAATTTATTCAAAATTGACATAGGTATCCCCAAAACCAAATTAAAAATAATGATACAGATTTACATTTCAGAAAGCAAGAATTTATATTTTTCATTTACTTAAATTTTGGCTTTCAAGATCGTCAACTTCTGACATTTTTGCTATACTGGTTCAAGGTGAGAGTAATGGACGAACTTGAAAAAAATGAAATGCTAGGCGATCTATACGCATACTATGGTAGTCTTTTAACCAAGAGTCAACAAGATTATTTTGAAGATTATTATTATAATGACCTATCTTTAGGAGAAATAGCTCTTAACCATCAAGTTTCTCGTCAAGCCGTATACGACAATTTGCGTCGTTGCCGGCGCCTGCTTAAAAAATACGAAGATAAATTGCACATGCAAAGAGATTACAACATGATAGAAGACAAATTGCTTAAAGTTACGACTGCACTTCAGAAAGGGAAGTCAGACCTAGCTTTGCAAATAACTACCGATTTAATAAACCAACTGAGGGGAGAATAATTCTATGGCATTTGAAAATTTAAGTGAGAGAATTCAAAAGGCTTTAAAAAATTTAACCGGTAAAGGGAAAATATCTGAAGAAGATATCAATAGCGCCAGTCGAGAAATCAGACTAGCCTTACTTGAAGCCGACGTTAACTTTAAGGTTGTTAAAGATTTTATCAAAAAGATTAAACAAGAAGCTTTAGGAAAAGAGGTTCAGGAAAGCCTTAATCCCGGTCAGCAGGTTATTAAAATCGTTAATGACGAATTAACCAAGATGATGGGGGAAAGTGCCGTAACCTTAAACAAGTCTAAGCACATTCCCACTATTATCATGATGGTAGGATTGCAAGGTACTGGTAAAACTACCACAGTTGGCAAGTTGGCTAACAGATTAATGCAAAAAGAAAAAGCGCGGCCGCTGTTAATTGCAGGCGACGTTTATCGTCCAGCCGCCATTGACCAGCTTGAGCAAATTGGTGACCAGTTAAAAGTCCCTGTTTATAGTGAAAGAGACGAAAAAGACGTCGCTCAAATTGTCCAAAATGGGTTAAACCAAGCTGATAAAAATAAAAATGACTATGTCATCATTGATACGGCTGGTCGTTTGGAAATTGATGAACCATTAATGGCAGAACTTGAACGAGTCAAAAACGTTGCTCAGCCAGACAACATCTTGCTGGTAGTGGATGCAATGACAGGTCAAGCAGCAACTGATGTGGCCAAAGGCTTTGACAGTCGCTTGGATATTACGGGCGTGATTTTAACCAAACTTGACGGTGATACTCGTGGTGGTGCTGCACTGTCAATCAGAGCGGTTACTGGGAAACCGATTATCTATACCGGACAGGGTGAAAAATTAACTGACTTAGAGCCGTTTTATCCTGACCGGATGGCATCAAGAATCTTGGGCATGGGCGACATGCTGACTTTAATTGAAAAAGCCCAGCAGGATTATGATGCTAAAAAGGCTGAAGAAGTTGCTGAAAAGATGAAGGAAAATACCTTCGATTTCAACGATTTTGTCGATCAGATTGAACAAGTTGAAAAAATGGGTCCTCTTGATCAATTGATGAAGATGATTCCAGGAATGGCTAACAATCCCCAGCTTAAAAATGTTAATTTTGATAAAAAACAAATTGTCTACATAAAAGCGATCATCTCATCTATGACTAAAGAAGAACGAGAAAATCCCGAATTGCTCAATCCAAGTCGCAGAAGAAGAATCGCAGCTGGTTCCGGTCGGCCAATTGTTGAAGTCAACAGAATGATTAAGCAATTTAAACAAGCTCGGGATATGATGAGTAAAATTACCAAGGGTAATTTTAAGGGAATGGATAATTTGCCCGGAATGAATTCACCAATGGGGCGGATGGCTATGCGTCACATGGGGAAGAAATTTAAGAAGAATAAGAAAAAACGGATGAAGGTCAAGAGGTATCATTCATAAAAAAAAAGCACCTGTTAAGTAAAAACACTTTACACCTTTAAAAATACGTGCTATATTATTTAACGTAACTTTTAGGAGGAAATAATTTTATGTCAGTAAAAATTCGTATGCGCCGTATGGGTGCCAAGAGAAAGCCATTTTACAGAATTGTTGTCGCTGATTCCAGAATGCCACGTGATGGTCGTTTTATTGAAGAAGTTGGTTATTATAATCCAGTTTCCGTTCCTAAGGAATTGAAATTAGATGAAGATAAAATTTTTGAATGGCTAAAGAAGGGTGCACAACCTTCAGATACTGTACGTTCACTACTTTCAGGTGCAGGCTTAATGAAGAAGCTGCATGATTCAAAGTTCAATAAATAGTGAATCGTTTATTAAAAGTTTGAAGTCAACTGCTTCAAGCTTTTTTCTTTGAGTAGGAGAAACTATGCAATTTTATGATGTTGCGCATATATTGTCTACCCATGGACTAAAAGGAGAGGTAAAAGTTGCTCTGATTACTGATTTTCCTGAAGAACGCTTTGCCTCAAACCAAGAACTAGCTTTAAAGGATAATACGCAAACCAAATTAACTGTTAAATGCGGTAGACCTTTTAAGCAATTTTGGCTAGTGCAATTTAATGAAATAACTGATATTGATAGCGCTGAAAAATTGCTAGGAAAAACGCTAGTTGTCAGCAAGCAAAATCAACATGACCTGCCTGATGGCGCATACTATTACCGCGATATTTTGGGTTGTGCAATCATAGATAATCAGTCAGGCAATGATTTAGGTAAAATAACCGGTATTGAGACTCCCGGTGCAAACGATGTCTGGGAAGTTACCGAACAAAATGGTAATGAATATTTAATCCCCTATATTGATGAAGTAGTTAAGAAAATAGATATTGCACATAAAAAGATATTTGTAGAACTTTTGGAAGGATTACGCAATGAAGATTAATGTATTGACGCTTTTTCCTGACATGTTTACACCGCTGACGACTTCCATGCTTGGGCGTGGACTAGATGATGGCAAATGGCAGCTCAACTTAGTCAATTTTCGTGATTTTACCACTGATATTCACCATC
>CAMLHK010000015.1 GCA_946479925.1 uncultured Lactobacillus sp.
TAATTCCCAAAAAATGACATCGTTTTTCGTAAATACTAGTTTGATTTCAACTGGGATTAGGTCTTTCGTAATTGGAAACGCACCATTACTAGCTCTCAGTATGCATACTCAGGGAAGATTTAACCTCTTTATTTCTTTGCTGGTTGGTCTAGTTGTAGCTTTGATTGGATTAACCTGTCAGTATCATTACCTAACTAATCATCAAGTCATTGACAGGCAAAAGGAATCACTAAGCAAGACCTGCAAAAATGCTGTTGACTTTAGTGTTAATAGTTGCAAAAAGGGTTATGTTAGCCAAGGCTTTTTCTTTGATATTGCGTGTGGTTTTGCACTTTTGGCAAATCATTTTTCCTATAAAGAATTCATCTTAGTTAAATTTGAAGCTTGGCAATTTGTTTTAATTACTATTTTAATAGTATTGGGTACAGTTCTATTTCAAAGGTTTTTACACAATAAAGTTGTTACAAATAATATAAGTAAAGGCTTTAAGTGGGGTACTTTATTAATGACGGCTGCGCGCGGCTATCTGATAGCCATTGTACCATGGGTTGCAGTGTGTCTGTTCAAGGGCAATTCAATCAATTGGTTGGCGGCAAACCTCTTAGGAGCATTGGTTGCAATATTTGGCCTAGGATTGCAATACAAATATTTACATAAAGTCAGAGTCTTTTAATTATAAGATTAAGTTTGGATAACTTTAACAGTTGTGACGCTGATACAAAGAGAAGCCAGTAAAAGTAATTTCTTTCACTGGCTTTTTTTAATACCGAAAACAGATTTGGTTATAAAGCTTGATTCTATTCATTTGCTCTTTTTCAGAAGGATTTGAAAAAAGACTTTATTTTTTTAAATTAGAACTTGGACACCTTTTGAATACTTTTTCCGTATAAAAGTCTGTAATAGCAGCAATTACAGAACAAAATAAAAGGAGAGTACAGGATTTGAACCTGCGCGCCAAGGAAAAACTTGGTTCGCCGGATTTCGAGTCCGGTGCATTACCACTCTGCCAACTCTCCGTAACGAATAACATTATACCTTATCTAAAATTTTTTTCAACTTGTTGTTTATCCATAAAACTTGGTAATAGTCAGTATTCTGCATTTTTAATTATCGTGCAATGAAAAAGATAATGTTGTAAAAAATAATAATAAATGTTAAGCTACAAATTAATTTAAAATTAACTTAATTAATATTTTATTTAGACAGCTTGCAGAAAAGGGTGCAGCAATGGACGGTTACCTAACTAAAAAAGCAGCAATTAAAGAAGCACTTCCTACTATATTTGGCTACATTGGTATCAGTGTAGCTTTTGGAATTATCGGTAAGGCAAGTGGCTTTTCTACCATCGAAGTATCTTTAATGTCACTTATTATTTACGCTGGATCGGTTCAGCTGACAACTCTCAATATGCTGGTTGCCGGCAGCCCTATAGCCTCAATTGTATTAGCGTCTTTTTTAGTTAATTCACGAGTAATCCTGATGAGCACAACTGTCGCAGGCTATTTAAAACAAGAAAATTTAAAAAGAAATATTTTGATTGGAACTTTCCTCACCGATGAGAGTTTTGCTCTTAGTATGAATAAAATAAATTACACCAATGGTAAATTAAACTTTACCTGGTTTAATACTGTCAATATTATTTCCTATTTGACTTGGCAAGCTGGAACACTTCTCGGTGCTATATTAGGCGGCTTTATTACAGACCCTAAAAAGTTAGGACTGGATTTTGCCATTGTAGCAATGTTTATCGGTCTACTTTATTTGCAAGTGCTGGGTGACAAAAACCTTAATAAGATATTACAGATAATTGTAATATTAATATCTTTTGCGCTGACCTACTTATTGACAATTGTTTTGCCCGCTAATTTAGTAGTAATAGTTGTTACTTTGATCGGCTGCAGTTTAGGAATGGTGCTCAAACATGTCTTCTTCTAAATATATCTTAATAACGATTGTTTTGTGCGGAGTGACCACTTTGCTTTCAAGAGTGATACCATTTGTTTTATTGAAAAAATTCTCATTGCCGCCAAAGTTGGTTGAATTTCTTTCTTTTGTTCCCATAGTAATTATGGCTGCACTCTGGTTTAGTAATTTAATTATCGCTAGGCCGGGTCATTTGCCTGAATTTAATTGGCAGTATGTCCTGGCATCTCTGCCAACCTTTGTAGCAGCAGTCATTAGTAAGTCTCTATTAGTCATTGTGATAGTGGGAATGATTTCCCTAGCGGTTCTGCGTTTAATTTAAAAACAGATTATAAGACTATATGATCCCCTAAATTAAGACAATTTCGGAGGCCATATTTTTAATTCTAAATTATCTCAATAAGATAAGATTGAAATTCATGAAAATCCCACTCTTATTCCTTTAAGTCTCCAATTGTCTTGAGGTAGGTTTTGATTTTTTGTTCTACAAACTCAATATTATCTTCAATTTTCTTTTCTTCTTCATGTAGATTATCTAATTGATTAAATAATAAAACTAATCTTTCGGGGATAGTTTGATCGCCCGCATAACGTAATTTGGCATATTTTTGCATTTCTCTAATGCTCATGCCTGTCTTTTTTAAGCGTGAGATAAAACTGGTCCAAGCTACATCTTTTTCGCTATAAACCCGGCGATTGTTCTCATCTCGCTTCGGGAAAAGTAATTTTTGCTTTTCATAATAGCGTAATGTGTCAATTGAAAAACCACTAAGTTCTGAAAATTGACCAATTGAATACTTCATCTAATTTCCTTTCAAAAATAATTTTGACTTCAATAAATAGTATATCGTCATATTTTATTACTTCAAAATTTTTTGAAAAGTAGTTGACATGGACTATACTCCAGCAATTATTCTGAAACTTGTTAAATATCAGAAAACAAAATGAAAAGGAGAAAACTATGACAAACGATGAACGCTATCAAAAGGGTCTGGAAAATTTAGAGAAAGTGGACAGGGAAGGAGGGCAGTCAGTTATTGATTCACTTGCTGGCTTATCAGAAGATGTGGGCCGCTATATTATTGAATTTGCTTTCGGTGACATCTATGACCGGAAAGTTTTAGATTTGAAGCAAAGAGAAATGATTACTATCACAACTTTGTTGACGCAAGGTGACACTGAACCACAATTGAATGTTCATATTAATGGCGCCTTAAATGTTGGCTTAACTCCTGAAGAAATAATTGAAACTTTTATTCAAACTATTCCCTATGTCGGATTTCCTAAAGTCCTGAATGCGATTACTGTTGCAAAACAAGTATTTAAAGACCGCGGAATTGATTTCACTAAGTCTCATAAGAGTGAATAAAGTTATGATAAAAACTAGTTGCTGTTAACAAGTACGCTAGTTTTTTAATTTCAGACCTTTAAAATGTAAACGAATGTGCTTTTTTAGCATTAAAGACCAGAATATTTGAATTTAGGTTAATTAATATTTTGTATTAATGATTAAAGAAAGTGTTATATGGGAAGTTCATTATCAAAACGTGCTGCTGTGTCTGATACTATTCCAACTGTTTGTGGTTATCTGGGAATTGCAACTGCTTTTGGCGTGATCGGTCGAGCCACTGGTTTTTCGACTATTACTGTAATTTTAATGTCGCTTATTATGTACGCTGGCTCGGCAGAATTTACTACTGTTAGTATGCTGGCGGTGGGTAGTCCAATAGGTTCAATTATTTTTGCTGCATTTATGGTCAACTCAAGAATGATTTTAATGAGTACGACTGTTGTGCCCTATTTTAAAAAAGATAGTTTGGGTAAGGGCGTTTTAATTGGTACGCTTTTAACTGATGAAAGCTTTGCTTTAGCTATGAATAAAATTAATTATACAAACGGGAAAATGAATTTTACCTGGTTTAATACCGAAAATATCATTTCTTATGCAGCCTGGGTTAGTGCAACAATGATCGGTGCGGTGCTGGGCAATTTTATTAAAAATCCCCAAAAATTAGGACTAGATTTTGCAAATGTGGCAATGTTTATTGGGTTATTATATTTGCAAATAAAGGGTGATAAAAATCTAAATAAGCTGCTGCAAGCAATAGTAGTTTTATTGACATTGGCGTTAACATACGGTTTAACGATATTTTTGCCCGCCAATTTAGTTATTATTGTTGTTACGCTTATCGGATGTACATTAGGGATGGTAATAAAACGTGTCTTCTTCTAACTATATATATTTAACAATTATCGGTTGTGGAATTGCAACTTGGTTATCCCGAGTACTGCCTTTTTTTCTATTAAAAAAATTTTCTTTACCAAAAGTGGTAATTGAGTTTTTATCATTTGTGCCAATTGTCATAATGTCAACTATGTGGTTTTGCAATTTATTCATAGCTCAACCAGGACAATTACCCAAGGTAAGAGTAAATTATTTAATTGGTTCGGTACCAACTGTGGTAGCAGCAATTATTAGTAAATCTTTGCTAGTGATTGTAATTGTAGGCATAATATCTTTAACAGTCCTACGCTTAATTTAGAAAATTTAAGTTAAAAATGGTAAAATATTAATATTATAAATATTTTGGTTGGAGTTTAAGGCTTTCAAGAATTGTTCTTTGGTTTGGGTTGCCAAAGCAATTTGTGAAGGCCTTTTTTTGCTGTAGAAAGTGGGAGTGCAAATGAGGTTTTTAGGTATCCTGAGCGTTATTTTATTAGCCACGTTAATTGGAGGACAATTTAGTGCCAGATTAAAATTGCCGGCAGTTGTTGGTGAATTGCTGGCTGGAATAATAGTTGGTCCTGCAGTTCTTAATCTTGTGCAACCTACAGAAATTATAAAAGTATTATCCGATATTGGTGTGATTTTTTTAATGTTTTTAGCTGGTCTTGACAGTGATCTGAAAACTTTAAAAAAGTTACTACGTCCCAGTGTCTTGGTAGCAGGATTCGGTATGATTGTACCAATCATCATTGCATACATGACGGGCATTCTTTTCGCATTTTCACAAGCGGAAAGTTTATTTTTAGGCTTAACGTTTTCAGCCACCTCCGTTTCGATTTCAGTTGCGGTTCTGCAGGAAATGGGGCGCTTAGAAGGAAAAGAGGGCATGACAATTCTGGGCGCTGCAGTAGCAGATGATCTGCTCTCAATACTACTTTTGAGCATTGTTAGTGGACTGACGGGTGTATCTGAACCCGGCTCAAATAAGGGTAAAGATTTAATTCTAAGCCTACTGACCCAAGCAGCATTCCTGATACTTTTAGTTTTTGTTAGTGTTTACGTTATACCCCGTTTGATAAATTTAAGTCAGCGTCTGACACTGCCGGTCCCGGAGACATTAGTGGCAATGATTATTGTAGTATTGGCTTCTTGGGGGGCTGAGAAGGTAGGTCTTAGTAACGTGATTGGAGCCTTTTTTGCCGGACTGGCATTGAATCGTACTTCAGCGCAAAAAACTCTCAAAAAGAATTTTACGGTAATTGGCTACAGCAGCTTTATTCCCATCTTTTTTGTTAGTATTGGCTTAAACATGAGTATTAAAGGTATTTTAAATGACTTTATTTTGTTTTTTGTCTTAGTAATTGGCAGTGTTTTTTCCAAATTGGTGGGAGCTGGTTTAGGAGCCAAAATTGCTGGTTTTAGTAATTCTAGTGCATTACTAGTGGGAACCGGAATGGTTTCGCGCGGTGAAATGGCTCTTGTGGTTGCGCAAATGGGCTTAACCAACCATTTACTTGCACCTGCGGCTTATTCAACTGTAATCGGAGCAATCATTATGACCACTGTAGTCTCGCCTTTTCTCCTAAAATGGTCAATATCAAAAATGGCTCAGAAATAATGAAGCTTCAAAATACCAATTACTAAGGCTATAATCATTTGCCTAGCCATCTAGTCAAATCTCTTAAAATTGCTTAAAAGTTATGATAATATGGAAAACATGTTTTTTTCATTGTTAAATTTAAGCAGAAGGTAGGAAGGTCGAATGAAAATTCAGCCAGGAGCTGAAATATTTAAATTAAGATGGTATATTAAGCAAATGCGGGGTTGGAGCTTTAAAACCTATTTATTGTTAATGTTGGGAATAGGCATTATCATTGGTGCTACTGTGGCATCGCCCATCACCCAAATTTCTTTGTTAACGATGATTGCTGCCATTTTGGGCTTTACGTGCACCCTTGCTATTACTAACGCTAGGCAAATTAACGGCATCTTGGGTTTAGTTTCCGCTGCAATTTATATTATAATTTCTGTCTATGCGAAAAATTACGCTAATGTGATTTTGCAAACTATTTATATTTTGTTATTAGATCTGCCAGTCTTAATGTTATCGTCATGGTCTAAAGATACGGAAAAACATATTCATGGGTTAACGCTGAAAAAATGGCTTATGACAGTTAGCTTTTTTACTATAGTTTTAGCTTTACTTTATCTGCTGGACACTAAAATTTTTATTAGTCCACGTCCTGTAATTGATGCAACTGCGGGTGCAATAGGGATTACCGGCTCGCTTCTTTGTATGTTGCATTTTCGCGAGCAGTATTACTTTTGGACTGTGCAAGGATTTTTTTCAATTATTTTATGGGGAGTTACTGCCTTTCAAGGTGATGCTAATCTTACATTATTTTTAACATATATTTTGTATTTAACCAATGATTTACTTGCTTTTACTGATAAGCATGTCCACTGGTTTCATTAACAAAAAAGAAGTCTTTTGTATACAAGACTTCTTTTATTTTTCCAAATGTTCTTTCACAATTTTACTTAAGATTTTAGTTGCACCCTTACCGGCCTTATCATCGTAATAATATTGATAGCGCGTATCATTATCATAGGCATTAACAATACCCAAGTGAATTTTAGTAGAATAATTTGGCATGATGATCTGCAGCCATTTTTGGTGATTTTTAAAAATAGCAGCACTTAAAACTTTTTCTTGCGTGGGATCATTAACAACTGCTTGTAAATCTCGTACAAGATCGGCTTCTGTTTCTTTCATTTTATGATATTTTTCTTCAGTTAGTTGATTTGTTTTAGCCATGTTTCCCTCCAACGAATTATTCAGATACTTAAATTACTATAGCAACAAAATAGGTAAAAATCACATAAAAATACGTAGATTTAATTCCAGATAATTGGTAAAGCTAAGTAGATGCTAAGAAATCCGCTAAATAAAGCGCTATAATAAAGAGAGAGGCGAATTAATGATTACTTTTGTTTGGGCAGAAGATCAAAAACACCAAATTGGTATAGATGGACATTTACCTTGGAAATTGCCTGCAGATCTACACCACTTTAAAAAAATCACTTATGGACATCCAATTATCATGGGTCGCAAAACTTTCGTGAGCTTGCCTCATCTTTTACCTGGGCGCAAACACGTTGTTTTGACGACCAGCTTAACATTAAAAAATAAATATCGTGATAATAACCAGGTTTCAATTATTAAATCTGTCAAAGAATTACAGGACTGGATCAAGGAGCATAAACAGCAAAACCTCTGTGTGATAGGTGGTAATTCGGTTTTTAACGCTTTAAAAAATCAGGTAGATTGTTTAGAAGAAACTGAAATAATAGCAACTTTTAAAGCTGATGTCACAATGACGAAAATTAATTATGATGACTTCATTTTAGTCAAAAAAGAATTTCATCAGCCTGACAACGTTAATCTTTATCCTTATAAATTTCTAACATATATGAGAAAGGAGAAATAACATGAAACAAGTTATTACTTCAACAATTGTTTTTATAATCTGTATTATGACATTAATTAGCAGCTTTTTTCTGGCAGAAAACTTAAACCATAATTATTGGTGGCAAGTAATTGGTATGTCCATCGTTACTTTTGTTGTAGGACAATATTATTTCCAAATGATAAAATCATACCAATCAACTAAAAAATAATTTAATTTATGGTTGACAGATTATTTTTTCAATGTTAAATTAATAAACAATTAAATAATTAATACATCTTGAAAAGCAGAGTAACTAAAATTTTGTTAATAAAGAGAGCTGACGTTTGGTGAGAGTCAGTTAACAAGACCTAGTGAACATGGGCTTGAAATGATGACTGCTGGTGATATTTAGCTAGTGGCGGAGTTGCATCCGTTATAATTGCAAGCTATTGTTAGATAGCTGTTGAGGTTTATTACGTGAGTAATAGACAAATTAAAGGTGGTAACACGAAGCACTCGTCCTTATTTGAGGAAGAGTGCTTTTTTTATTGAAAAATTGGGAGGTTTTTCTGATGACAAAAAAGAGTCGCAATATAATTATCGGAGTGATTGCAGCAATTATAATTGTTGCTGTCGGCTGGTTTAGTTTTGGTAAAAAAAGTGGTGACCAAAAGAGCAATCACGTTGTTACTGTAGGTATAGTTAGTGAAACAAAACCAAAACAAATTATTTGGAACAAAGCTGCAAAATTGGCTAAAGAAAAATATGGAGTAACGATTAAGATCAAGAACTTTACCGATTACAATCAACCTAACAAGGCAGTTAAAAGTGGGGATATCGACCTTAATTCATTTCAACACTATGCCTTTCTTAAAGCTTGGAACAAAGCAAATCACGGTGGTGTAGTTGCAATTGGTAGAACCGAAATTAACCCTATTAGACTATATTCAAAGAAGTATCACAAACTCAGTGATATTCCAAAGGGCGCAACTATAGCTGTGCCAAATGATGCAAGTAATGAATCTCGTGCACTCTTTGTTCTCAAAAATGCTGGTCTGATTAAGTTACGTAAAGGAAAAATTTTAGTTTCCGCTGCTGACGTAATTAAAACTTCTAAGAACATTAAAGTTAAAGAAGTTAGTGCCGATCAATGTGGTCGCGTAATTAATTCAGTTGATGCCGCTGTTGTTAATAATGACTTTGCAGGTCCTGCTGGTCTAGGTAAGAAACAGACAATTTTTGTTGAACCTGTTAACAAGGATTCTCTGCAATGGGTAAACATCATTTGTGCAAAGAAAGGTCAGGAAAAGAATAAGGATTACCAGGCAGTGGTAAAAGCATATCAAACAGCTGAAACTAAGCGTCTAGACAAGAAGTTTTATGGTGATATGACTAAACCAGCTTGGGACGTTAAGTTTTAATGATCGGAGAAGATTGTAAATGGGTATTATTGATTTAGAACACGTTAGTGTGGATTTCCCTAATAAAAAAGGCAAAATTGTTCAGGCTGTCCATAATGTCAGCCTAACAGTTGAAAAGGGTGATATCTATGGCATTGTAGGCTTTTCCGGAGCGGGTAAGTCTACACTAGTTAGAACAGTCAACCTTTTACAAAAACCAACTGCAGGCAATATTAAGGTAAATGATACTGATTTTGTCAAAGATGGTAAGCAAGTAATTGCTAATAAGGATTTACAACTAGCTCGCAGAAAGATCGGCATGATTTTTCAAAATTTCAACCTATTAAACGAAATTAGCGTAGTTGATAACGTGTCTTTTGCCCTGAAACATTCCGGCTTAAAAGAAAAAGAAATTAAAGAAAAGTCATTAAAATTGTTGGACCTGGTGGATTTAAAAGATAAAGCAAATTCATACCCAGCTCAACTTTCTGGGGGTCAGCAGCAAAGAGTTGCTATTGCCAGGGCTTTAGCAAACGAACCAGATATATTGATTTCTGATGAAGCTACGAGTGCACTCGATCCTCAAAATACATTGCAAATTTTAACTTTATTAAAGAAGTTACAAAAAGATCTTAACCTAACCATCGTACTGATCACACATGAAATGGCTGCAGTCAAAAAAATCTGTAACAAAGTAGCGCTAATGCAATCTGGTCAGGTGATCGAAAATGGCAATCTCCGTGAAGTAGTCTTGCATCCGCAAAAAGATTTAACTAAGAGTTTTGTTGGTGGATCTTTGGAAGTTATTAATACTCTAAGGTCTCTTAAGATTAATAAATTAGATAACGATAATGAAGCTATTTATCAACTTGTTTATAGTATGGCTAACGTTACTAAAACTATTATTATTGATTTATACCGTAAAGTCGGGGTTGAAGCTAGTATGCTATATGGTAACGTAGAACTGCTTGATGATGAGCCAATTGGAACTCTGCTTGTTCAAGTTAAAGGTGATAAGACAAAACAGCAAGAAACAGTAGATTATTTGAGAAAAGAAAAAGTCGCTGTTACTCGTTTGAACGAAAAGGGGGATCTTTATGAGTAGTTGGTTTAGCAGAGTTTTTCCCAATGTTGTGCAACTGGGCTGGCTAGGTGATACTGGCTGGGGAACCAGCATTTTTCAAACATTATATATGACTTTTTGGTCCGGAATATTTGGGGGAATTTTAGGTTTAATTTTCGGTGTAATTTTGGTTCTGACCAAAAGTGATGGAATAAGACCTAATAAATTCTGGTTCAATGTTTGCGATAAAATAGTTTCAATTTTTCGTGCTATTCCGTTTATTATCTTGCTAGCGTTTATAGCACCAGTTACTCAAAAAATTGTCGGGACTCAGATAGGTATAAAAGCGGCTCTGGTTCCATTAACATTGGGCGTTTTTCCTTTTTATGCCCGTCAAGTTCAAGTGGCTTTAGAAAGCGTTGATCACGGTAAAATTGAGGCAGCACAGAGCTTGGGTGCAACGATTTGGGATATTATTTTTAGTGTTTATTTAAATGAAGCGAGATCAGAACTTGCTCGTGTTTCTACCGTTACAATTATTAGTTTAATTGGTTTAACTGCAATGGCTGGAGCCATTGGTGCAGGCGGCTTGGGTAATACAGCAATTTCATATGGATACAATCGCTTTAACAATGATGTAACACTTGTAGCAACAGTGCTGGTTATCATTTTGATATTTATCATTCAAGTGATCGGTGACTTTTTCGCTAAGAAGTTAAATCATCAAAGTCGCTAAAAAATATAAAAAAATAAAAACAACGAGGTAAACTCGTTGTTTTTTTCGTATTTAAATATAGAGCTATTTAACTGCATCTTTCAAAGCTTTACCAGGTTTAAACGCAGGAACCTTAGTTGCAGGAATAGTTAAAGTTTCGCCAGTTTGTGGGTTTCTACCTTTTCTAGCTGCACGATTACGTACTTCAAAAGAACCAAAACCTATAATTTGTACTTTTTCACCTTTAGCCAAGTTATCCTTGATTGATCCGATTAAAGCATCGATGACTTTTTCTGCCACGTTTTGCTTAAGTTCTGCTCTTGCTGCAACCTCTTTAGTGAGTTCAGATTTGTTAATTGAAGCCATAATTCTTCTCTTTTCTATAAAAATTTATACTTATTCAATGCTGTTAAATAGTTCGTATTTTTCTATACTAATCCACCTAAAGCATTGTGTCGCTTGATATCCGGCAACTTTTATTATTTTAGCACAGATAATGCTACCTTCAATAGTAAAAAGCTAAATGTTAACTTAATTTTTGTTGATCTAACAAGCGGTTGACCATTTGCAGATAGTTCAAATAAAGAGGTTTGAAGCGAGAATGCTTTTCTTTTTGCCAAGGCTTGGGTTTACCGCAAAAATGCAAAATTGAAGTGTTTTTCATGACCCATTCTGTGTTAATTTCACCAGTGCTTCTAGTCAAGTAAACTGAAAAAGCTCTTGCATCATAGTTCCAACGTGTTTCAGGAATTTTGAGTATATCCTCGCCATATAAGTAGTTTAGAATATCCTGATCAGGCAAAATCAGGGTATCATGATGTTGTTCAATTGCTTGAGTGATATCTTCAATTTTGATCTTTTTTCTCATTTGGTCCAAATCCATTAACATTATTCCAGAGTTAAAGTATCCAGTTGAAGTCCCAAGTCTGATATTATTGATTGAACTCATAATATCTGTTAAACCCTCATGAACCGAAGCAGCAAACATTTTACCTTCAAGATCTAATTGCCATAATGGCACGACTGAGTTTATAACTAATATGTCCGGATCAAGGTAAATAATTCGATGTAAGTTTGCAGGTAAAATTTTGCTTGAAAGTAGCCTAAAGTACATTTCCTTGGGGTAATCATGCAAGTTTAGCAACGAATTTGGAAATTTGATTTTTTTGTTCATAGTTAGAGTCGATACTTTAATTCTGATTTTTGTACCAAACTTTTTAAGTTTATTTAGAGCATGTTGATCAATATTATCATAAATTAACCAGACATGGAACTCCTCAGTCATATTGTTAAGTCTGAGGGAATACATCATCACTTCAAGTGGTTTGATATAGTTTTGGTCAATAGTAACCAATATTTCGATCGGTTCTTTTAGAGGATTATTCATAAGGTCTTCCTTTATCAGTTTTTTGTTTATTTTCACTATTTATTAGTATAAAGCAAAACATGTTAAGATACCTCATAATATAAGTTGTAAAAATAACATAGTGTGAAAATATCATAACTAAATTTGTTGTCTTAGATTTTACCAAGGAAATTATTTATTCAAAGTAGTAGAATGTATATAAATAAAGTTTTAACAAAGAGGTATTAACATGAAGAAAAAATTATTGCTAAGTTTAACTGGAATTACTTCTTTAATATTGGGACTATCTGTTAGCAAACCAGTTGTAGCTGCAAATTCGTCAATTCAAGGACAGAATCCTGCTACAGCTAAAGAAACAAATACTGCAACTCAGAGTGACAGCAATAAGGAACAAACTAACTCAAACGAAACATCTACTACTGGCAATTCATCCAAAAATACTAATAATTTAAGTAAAGTTTTAAAGTATTTGCAAAAAAGTGTTATATTAAAAAAGCCAGCATATATTTATGATAACAAAGGCAAAAAGATAAAAAATAAAAAACTAAAAAAAGGAACAATTATATATGTTTCCGGTCTTAATACTGCTAAAGGACACAGCTTTTTACAAATAAGTACTAAAAGTAAGAAAAAACAATATATTAAACCAGGAAATGTTAAAATTCTAAAAATTAAAGTTTATAAAGTTAAGAAAAACGCTAAAGTTTACGACAAAAAGGGTAGACTAGTGGTAATAGGAAATAAATATCCGTTTGTTAAAAAAGGAGTAAAGATTCCCGTCTATTACCTGAAGAAAATTAATGGACAAAAATTTGCGGGAATTTCTAATACCCAATTTTTAAAATGGTCTGATTTAGTTCATAAGACTAATTAAAATTGCTTTATAATAATGGTAGTTAAAAAATTTACAGAAAGAGGTACTAAAATGACTGATGCAGTTTTAAAGAGAGTAGCTATCAGGAAATATACGGCTGAAAAAGTCTCTGAAGACGACATAAAAGCATTGATTACAGCATTTCAAGCTTCACCTTGTGGTATGCACCAAGCTGATGTGATGCAGATGACAGTGGTTGAAGATGAGAATTTGTTATCTGAAATTGAACAGGTAACAAGCAATGCTTGTTACAATGCTCCTTTATTGTTTATTATTAATGTCAAAAAAGGTAATGAATTTGGTGAGAGAGATGCTTCAGTTGCTGCAGAAAATTTGATGGTAGAGGCAGCAGCACTTAACTTGGGTTCAGTTTATCTAATGAATGCAGCAAATGTGTTAAATTCTGCTAAAAGTTTAGAACAAAAGTTGGAAGTTCCAGAAGATTTTGAAACTAGTGTCATTGTGGCATGCGGACATGCTGCAGAGCAACCAAATGATGACAGATCAAATAGATATAAAGTTGTAAGAAAATAACTGCTTTAAAAGACTTAATATTAAAACTGTAGTCCTATTTTTAACAGATGTGGCTACAGTTTTTTTGACAAAAAAATTAAATTTATTAAAGCCAGAATGGTTTATGGCTATCTTACTTGATATAATAATTATGTAAGCGTTACATTTTTTACTTAAGGAGCAAGTTTCATGAAAAAGATTATTAATGATCCAGCAAATGTTGTACCGGAAATGGTTGAAGGAATGGTCAGATCATATCCCCAGTATATTGCCAAGGTTAAGGATACTGAAGCTGTTATGAGAGCAGATAAAGATTCTATGACGGGCAAAGTCGGTATTGTCAGTGGCGGAGGTTCAGGTCATGAACCTACTCATGCTGGTTTTGTGGGCAAAGGAATGCTTAGTGCAGCTGTTTGCGGACAAGTTTTTACTTCCCCAACTCCAGATCAAATATATGAGGCTATTAAGGCTGTTAATCAAGGTCAGGGCGTTTTTTTAGTAATTAAAAATTATTCAGGCGATGTGATGAATTTTGATATGGCTAAAGATATGGCTGATATGGACAATATTAAGGTCAAGTCAATTGTGGTAGATGATGATATTGCCGTCGAAAATAGTACATTTACCCAAGGAAGACGAGGAGTAGCCGGAACTTTGTTCATGCACAAGATTTTAGGAGCAATGGCTCAAAATGGTGCCAGTCTAGACGAGATTGATGCGACAGCCAAAAAGGTATTGCCTAATATTAAAACAATCGCGGTTGCTTTGTCTGCTGCTACCAATCCTGAAACAGGTAAACCCGGTTTTGTTCTCAAAGATAATGAAATCGAATACGGTGTTGGTATTCACTCAGAGCCTGGATACCGGCGTGAACAGATTAAACCTGCTAAAGATTTAGTAACGGAATTAGTGGGCAAATTAAATGACGAAATGCATTTAGACCAAAATAAGAAATATGCTGTGTTGGTAAATGGTATGGGCGCTACACCATTAATGGAACAATACATTTTTAGTAATGATTTACTTAACAAACTAGCAGAATTCAATGTCAAGCCAGCTTTCATGAAAGTGGGTAATTACATGACTTCGCTTGATATGGCAGGTATTTCACTCACAATATTTGAATTAGCTGATGATAAGTGGCTTGATTATCTCAATCAGCCAGTAGAAACAATCGCTTGGTAAAAGGAGAAGTTAATATGGGCTTAACAGTTAAAAATGTGATTGAATGGATGAATAATTTTTCTGCTAAAATTGAACAAAATAAGCAATTTTTAAGTGATCTGGATACTGCGATTGGCGATGGTGACCACGGTTTTAATATGAGCCGAGGTATGACAGCGGTTAGTCAAAAATTAAGTACTGAGCCCAAAACCATCACAGATGCTTTTAAGCAAATCGCTATGACTCTCATTTCTACAGTTGGTGGTGCCTCTGGTCCACTTTATGGAACTGCTTTCTTGGAAATGGCGAAGAAAAGCAGCACAAGTTCAGACATAGGAGACTTACTGGCTGCTGCATTGACAGGTATTAAAAAACGTGGTGGTGCTGAACCTGGTGATAAAACCATGGTTGATGTGTGGACCGCATTAGTTCCAGAAGTTAAAACCAATAAGCTAACACAGGAAAAAATCGCTTCAGCTGTAGAGGCAACCAAAGACTTAGTTGCCAAAAAAGGTCGTGCTTCATATTTAGGCGAAAGATCAAAAGGCCATGTTGATCCTGGCTCGCAATCAAGTGGGTACCTTTTTGAGGCGTTACTTGAAACAGAAGGTATCTTATGAGTTTAGGCATTACTTTAGTATCCCATGTTCCAGAGATTGTAACCGGTTTGTCTGAGCTATTGGGACAGGTTGCAAAAGATGTGTCAATTACCACTGCGGGTGGAACTAACGCTGATGATCTTGGCACCAGTATGGACAAAATTTTGCAGGCTTTTTCTGAAAATAAAGCTGATGAAATATTGGCATTTTATGATTTAGGCAGTGCCAAAATGAATCTTGAACTAGCAACGGAAATGACATCTAAAAAGATTCATCTATATGATGTAGCCTTTATCGAAGGGGCTTATACTGCCGCTACTTTAATTGAGGCGGGGGTCGAGTTAACGGAGATAGAAGGACAGCTTAAGCCCCTAGCCCTAAAGAAATAGAATAAATACCAGATTTATATTGAGTAAAAATAACATTAAGCGTATCTTAACTTAATTTTAGCCGAAAAATTCAGAAACTCTTTTAAATCTGATGTTATAAAATAACAACAAATTGAGATTTTTTGGAAAGATAGTTTTATTTAAAGAAAGGGTTTACATAGGTTGAATTTTATAATATATTGGATCTGGGAGTAATTTACTACTAAACATTATTTTGGGTTTCAAAAGGAAGTCCAATAATCGAAGTAGGAGATTAAAAATGAATAATAGCTTAACAATGCAAGTAGTGGGAGAGTTCCTCGGAACTATTATCTTGGTGTTGCTTGGAGATGGCGTTTGTGCCGGTGTCAATTTGAATAAGTCGAAGTCAAAGGGCAGTGGCTGGATCGTTATTTCTTTTGGCTGGGGCTTTGCCGTGACGTTTGGTGTATTCTGTGTTAGCTGGCTTTGCCCGGGTCACTTTAATCCTGCAGTGTCACTAGGTATGGCAATTGCCAATAAGTTGCCATGGTCATCCGTTTTGCCTTATATGCTGGCACAAACAGCTGGAGGCTTTATCGGTGGTATCTTAGTATGGCTAACTTATTTTCCTCACTGGCAAGAAACAACTGATCAAGATGGTATTTTAGGGTCGTTTGCTACGACACCAGCTATAAGAAATTACGGTTGGAATTTCTTTACTGAGACGATTGCTACCTTTGTTTTGGTATTTGGCTTGTTGGGATTGACCAATACAAAATTAGCTCCAGGATTTAATCCATTGTTAGCTGGATTTTTGATTACAGCGATTTGTTTGTCTTTAGGAGGACCGACTGGAATCGCGATTAATCCAGCCCGTGATTTGGGACCTAGACTGGCTCACCAATTTATGCCGATTGCCAATAAAGGTGGTTCAGATTGGGCTTATAGCTGGGTTCCAATCTTTGGCCCACTTTTAGGCGGAGTAATTGCTGCATTATTGTTCAAAGTTATTGTATAAAAGAAAAGCATTAGCTTATAGTAACACCTTCAAATTTGTAAAATTTGAGGGTGTTTCTTGTTTCTCAATCCATTTTCCCTTTCCAATCTGATTTCATAAAAATTTTCTAGTTCCAAAATAATTATCGAGTAAACTTTTAAACTTTTAATGCTTATGTGCTAAATATTTTTGATTGTTCTGTTGAGCTTAATCTGCTAACATATTTTAATTTTTTTATAGAAAAGAGTTTAGCAGCAACGATTTTCACTAGATCAGGTTACATTCTCCTTAAAATTGCCTTGGGTGCTTGTTTTTTGCTGCTTTAGTTTAGTATTATTAGCATTAGATTGAATTAAAAAGGCGGTTTAAATGAATAATTGGGCTGTAATATCAACTTGGAGTATGTCGTATGACGGATTGGTGAAAGCGGCAGAGCTGTTGAAAAAGGATAAAAGTGCTGGGGATGCTGTTGAAAATTTGCTAAGAAAAGTCGAATCATATCCCCTTTATAAATCCGTGGGATATGGCGGACTTCCTAACGAAGACGGAGTTGTTCAAATGGATGTTGCATTCATGGACGGTGACACCTTGGCACAAGGTTCTGTAGCTGCAATTGAGAACGTAAAACATGCTGTTTCAGTTGCTCGAAGACTAAGCTTAAATAAGACCAACAGCTTTTTAGTCGGAGAAGGAGCGACTAAATATGCAATGCAGAATGGCTTTGAAATGACTAATATGTTGACTGAAAGGGCCAAAACTATCTGGCAGAACAAGGTAAAACAGCAACTTCAATCAGACCTGCATCCTTATGATGGTCATGATACCGTAGGAGCAATAACTCTTGATCGAAATGGTTCGCTGGCAGCTGCTACATCAACCTCTGGCTTATTTATGAAGAAAAATGGTAGAATTGGCGATTCACCTCTGTCCGGATCTGGATTTTATGCGGATAGTCACATTGGAGCTGCGACTGCAACTGGCCTAGGAGAAGACATCATGAAGGGCTGCCTTTCATACGAAATAGTCCGTAAAATGGCAGAAGGAAAGTCTCCCCAAGAAGCCTGTGATGCTACAGTTTATCGGTTTTGTAATGATTTAAAGAAGCGTTATGGTCAAGTAGGCGAAATTTCCCTCATTGCCTTGAATAAAAAAGGCGAGTGGGGTGTAGCTACTAACGTGGAGTTTCCCTTTTGTATTGCTGCTAAAAAGCAAGAACCTCAGATATTAATGGCAAATCCGGGGCTGCACAATAACACCAAAATTGAACCAATTTCTCAAGCCTGGTTAGATGACTACCAAAAGCAAATCAAAGCTCCTGTAAAGTAATCATTGTTAAAAAGAAAGTGAAGTTAGATGTTAAAAGAAGCATGTGTAGAAAATTTTACTAGTATTCCTTATGTGATTAATAAAGGCGCTGACAGAATTGAACTGAATAATAACTTAACATTAGGTGGCACCACGCCTTCTTATGGAGTTATCAAAAAAGCAGTTACTTATGCCTCTAATTTTCACATACCAGTTATTGTGATGATTAGGCCGAGGGGTGGAAATTTTTGTTATAGTGAAAGTGAAATAGAAATAATGGCCAGTGATTTAGAAATAGCAGCTAAATTAGGTGCTCAAGGAGTCACCTTTGGCTGTTTAACCTCTCAAAATCATTTGGATAAAGTAAAAATGAAGCGTCTTATTTCATTAGCCAGATCTTTAAATATTGATGTTGTCATGCACATGGCTTTTGACGCAATGCCTTTAACTGAGCAAGAAGATGGACTAAACTGGTTAGCGAATAATGGTGTTAAGAGAATTTTGACACATGGCGGAGAGTTATCAACTCCTGTTTTAAATATCATTTCTCATCTAAAAGAAATTATTAACTGGGCAAACGGCAAGATAGAAATATTACCAGGTGGTGGCATTACCGCCAAAAATAGCACTTTAATTGCTGAAAGATTGCAGGTAGACCAGTTACATGGTACAAAAATTGTTGAATGAAATTAATTTTTAACATAGGTCAAAGTCTGATTACTGAAAAATAGTTGCACATCAAAATATACAGCCACTTTAAGCAATAAGGCATTAGTTTTATTTGTCTACAGCAGCTGGATAAGAAAATTTAGGTAGTGCTTTTATTATTTTGACTAAAATATAGTTGACAGGAAATAAGTCATTGATTAAAATATCTTTAATATTGATAAAGCGATGAAAAGATAAGTAAGTTTGCAAGTAACGTTTTAGAGAGTCCTGTTGCTGAAAAGGGACCGTGATGGTAAGCTGAAAGTAACTTTGAGCTATATGGTGAAAGTTAGTAGCTATTATTGGGTACACCCATTAACGTGTTAGCGTATCGCAGTATGCCGTACGTGAAGTGACTGTGTTTTTGTCATCTTTAATGATAATTATTGCAGTAATATAGGTGGTACCGTGCTTAAGCACCCTTGATTTTCAAATCAAGGGTGCTTTTTTATTACCTAAATAAATTCATCAAGGCCCTTTATCTATATTAAGTGTTTATATTTTTCAGGAGGAACTGTAATGGAAGAAATTGAAAGAGATGTTAATACCAAGCCTTTATCATGGAAACAATATTTAGTAGTTGCATCATTGCTATTCGGTCTATTTTTTGGTGCCGGTAATTTAATTTTTCCACTTCATTTAGGCCAGCTTGCAGGAGCAAATTGGGGAATGGCCACTTTTGGCTTTTTAGTAACGGCTGTGCTTTTGCCACTATTAGCCGTTTTAGCTATTAGTGCCAGTCATGCTAAGGGGGTTTACGATATTGGCAAACCTTTGGGAAATAGTTTTGCTCTCGCGTTTATGGTTTTAATCCATTTGACCTTAGGACCATTATTTGCCACACCGCGGACCGCGAGTATTTCCTTTTCAGTTGGCTTGCAGCCGGTATTGCCGAAATCAGCTACTAAGCCGGCACTTTTAATATTCTCGGCAATATTCTTCATTTTGGCTTTTATTATTTCTTATAAGCAATCTACGATTTTGACCAGTATCGGCAAAATTTTAAATCCTTTGTTTTTATTGCTGTTATTTTCAATTTTTTTATTAGCTGCTATTTCTCCAATGGGTGCTGCCAAAAATCAAAATGTTACTGCGGCTTATCAAAGTGCACCTTTCTTTAATGGTTTTTTGGAAGGGTACAACACTATGGATGCACTGGCTGGATTGGCTTTTGGCTACACAATAGTTTCAGCCGTACGCCAACTTGGAAAAACTTCGGCGAAAAGTAACGCAAAAGTGACTGCCAGAGCCGGTGTGATTGCCACAAGTGCAATTGGTGTCATTTACGTTGGTTTAATTTGGGTTGGAGCAACGACATTAAATCAATTTAAAATTTCTGCTGAAGGCGGTACTGTCTTTAACCAAATAGTGACTTATTATCTGGGTGACTTTGGTCATGCGCTACTTGCTACGTTAGTTACACTAACCTGTTTAACTACAGCAGTCGGTTTGATTGCCGCTTTCGCGCAAGACTTTCACCGCAGTTTTAGTAAAATTAGTTACCATGGTTGGCTGACAATTATGACTATTGTTTCCTTCATTACTGCTAATTTTGGTTTGGACACAATTATTTCCTGGTCAACACCAATGTTAATGTTTTTATATCCAATCGCTATGGTATTGATTATATTGTCGATTTCTGGTTCTTTATTTGACCATGATCCAGTTGTTTACTTCTGGAGTATCGTCTTTACTTTTATTCCAGCCATTTTGGATATGATTGCGTCTTTTCCTGCGCTAGTTAGCAAACAAGCATGGGCACTACAATTAAGAGCATTCCAATTACAATTTCTTCCTTTTGCTGACATAGGAATGGACTGGGTTATTCCGGCAGTTATTGGATTAGCAATCGGTTTTATTGTTCACTTTTATCATAAGCAAAGAACTAATTAATTGTGTAAATATTGTTCGATTTCTCAAGCGCATCTTTTGACAACAACTGTTTATAAAAGTAGATTAAAGAAAAAGCAGTTTTGTTAATGTAAAAGGTAGGATTGAGTATTTTGAATAATATGAACATGAATCATAGTGAAAATATGAATCATTCAATGGACGCCAACTCTTCGATGAAAATGGGTAGTAATGACATGATGATGCATGGCGGTCATATGATGCATATGGGTAATTTGAAAAGAAAGTTTTGGCTTTCATTAATATTATCTTTGCCAATTATCTTTTTGTCCCCTGCAATGGGAGTTCATTTGCCATTTCAATTTTCTTTTCCAGGTTCTGAATGGGTTGTAGCCATTTTTGCAACAATTCTTTACTTCTATGGCGGTGAGCCCTTCTTATCAGGTGCATTTTATGAAATAAAAGCAAAAAAGCCCGAAATGATGACTTTGATTTCTTTAGGCATCACTACTGCTTATATATATAGTATTTATGCTTTCGTTGAAAACAATTTACTAAACAGCAAAGTTCATGTAATGGATTTCTTTTGGGAATTGGCAACTTTAATTTTAATTATGCTTTTAGGACATTGGATTGAAATGATGTCCGTAATGAATGCGAATAGCTCAGTTCATGATTTAGCAAAACTTCTGCCAGATAAAGTTCACGTTCAAAATAATGGCCGAACAGAAGATGTGGCAATTAATGCTGTCCAAAAAAATGCTGTCATCTTAGTTAAAGCCGGTGAAAGTATTCCTCTTGATGGCGTAGTATTAAACGGTTCAAGTCAAGTAAATGAATCACTTGTGACTGGAGAATCCAGTGCAGTTACGCGCAAAGAAAATGACAAGGTAATTGGTGGCTCAATAAATGGCTCTGGTACTTTAACTGTCAAAGTTACTAGCTCCGCAAATTCAGGTTTCTTGGCCAATGTTAATAAGTTAGTGCAATCTTCTCAAATGAATAAATCACGGCTGCAAAGCTTAGCCGATCGGGTTTCCAGCTGGTTATTTTATGCCGCACTTGTTTTTGGTATTATTGCTTTAATCGTTTGGACCAGTTTACGGGGAATTTCTGGCGGTCTTGAACGGATGGTAACTGTATTAGTTATTGCTTGTCCTCATGCACTCGGTTTGGCTATTCCTTTAGTAAATGCCAAAAGTACCTCGATTGGTGCCAAAAACGGCTTGCTCATTAGAAACCGCAACGTTATCAGTGTTAGTTCAAAAATAAATTATCTTCTTTTAGACAAAACGGGAACTTTAACTGAAGGCAAATTTCAGGTAAGAAAATATGATAGTTTAAATAAAGAATATGATTCTGCTGAAATCATCAAACTTATCGCTTCACTTGAGCAAGATTCTAATCACCCGATTGCGCAAAGCATTTTACAGT
>CAMLHK010000016.1 GCA_946479925.1 uncultured Lactobacillus sp.
CCTAATAGTCAGATTAATGTCTAACTATTATGGAGCACTTCAAATCTAGAGGGTTAACTTCAGCCTGCTTTTTTTTGGATACATTCTATATAAAAAAGGAAATCAAACATTGCTAAATTGTTGCATATCCGTGAGCCGTCCAGTATAAACAAAATTTAAGTTAATCTTTTTGGTTTTGTCACTTAAATCCTGTAGAAGCTTTTGCTGCATAGTTGTTAAATGCAAATGCTGCAGCGCAACAGACGCTTGAATGTACATTACTAATTTGCCAGCATAATCTAATGGATGGTCTTGATTGTCAAATTTGCGCATTACCATACCAATGGCGTCACGAATTTGCTTATATTTATTAATATTCAATTCATTATATATATTAGAGTAAAAACTCTGATAAAACTGCTCTAAATCCTGATAAACTTCTTCGATTAGTTGTTGCTGCTTTTTTGAAAACAAACTACCAAAAAAGTTATGCATAACCTCACTTCCTTAAAACCGAAATGATTTGGGTCTTCGGCGAAAAATTTTGCTGAAATTTTTCGGACAAAGGCAAATCTGTGATCAAAACGTCAATTTCATTAAGTGGAATTGACATGTAAGGAGAAGAATTTTCACTATCAAACTTATATTTTTCTGCAACAACAATAACTTGCTTTGCTCTGGAACATGCGGTTTTAATTAACTCCGAATCACTCATTTTTGCTGAATAAATACCGTCATCTTTAACGTTGGAGGTGCCAATGAAAGCAGTATTAAAACTTATCCTATGTAAAAGATCAAGTGAAGTTACAGAATAATTAAACCTATGCTCTTTATCAATTTTTCCCCCCAGCAGTCTTACACTTGGTAATTTTGTTTGCATCAATGCTAATGAGTTGTCAATCGAATTAGTGACTATTTGCAAATCTGTACCACAAATTAATTCACACAATTTTTTAAGAGTAGTTGAGGGACCAATAAAATCGCACTGGTTAGGATGTACAAAACGTCTAGCCATCTGGGCCATTTTAATTTTAATAGGTGAATCGATTTGGTTTCTGGTAAGAAAATTAGGCACCTCATTTTCATCAATAGCAATTAATCCGCCATGAACTCTGATTGCTTGCCCAGTTGTGGTTAATCGAACCACGTCTCGACGAGCAGTGTCAAAAGAAATATTGAAATAACGTGCTAAGCTGCGAGTTCGTAAATGTTTTTCATTTTTAAGCATTTGCTTGATTTTTAATAGACGGTCTTCCTGTGACATCATACTTCTCCTCTAAATAAATTAACACTACAGCGAATATTGTTTAACTACTTTTTCAGCGTTTAGCTATAAAAATAAGCACTTATCAGTATTTGAGCATAAATATGCTGATCTGTAAATAAAAAGTAGAGGAATAATAGTGTTTTTCCTGTACTGACTTTAAACAAACACGTTTTTATAAAATTGGGACGAACCAATTTTTAAAATGGTTGAACTTTCTTCAAAAATTGCTATAATATGTTTATAAAATAAAATTAAGCTAAACAACTAAGGGAGAATTAAAATGGCAGTTGATTATGATTCAAAAGAATTCCTTAAAAGCGTTGACGCTCATTGGCGGGCTGCAAATTATTTATCAGTCGGTCAGCTTTTCTTAATGAACAATCCATTATTAAAACATGATTTAAAAGCAAGTGAGGTAAAACCTAAGCCAATTGGTCACTGGGGTACTATTTCACCGCAAAACTTTATTTATGCTCATTTAAACAGAGTTATTAAAAAATATGGTTTAAATATGTTCTATATTGAAGGCTCAGGTCATGGTGGTCAGGTTATGGTTTCAAACTCATATCTTGATGGTTCATATAGTGAGCTTTATCCTGAAATTCAACAAGACGAAAAGGGCATGGCTAAGCTCTTTAAACGCTTTAGTTTTCCGGGTGGCTCCGCTTCGCACGCCGCACCTGAAACTCCAGGATCAATGCATGAAGGTGGAGAATTAGGTTACTCACTTTCCCATGGTACTGGTGCAATATTAGATAATCCTGATGTGATTGCAGCTGTGGAAATCGGTGATGGAGAAGCTGAAACTGGTCCGCTTGCAGCAAGCTGGTTCAGTGATAAATTTATTAACCCTATTAAAGATGGTGCTGTGCTGCCGATCTTGCAAATTAATGGTTTTAAGATTTCTAATCCAACGATCGTTTCCAGAATGTCAGACGAAGAACTGACCAAATACTTTGAAGGTATGGGCTGGCATCCTTATATTATTTCCGCATATAATGGCGGCGAATTTGACGGTTATAAAGACCATATGCAAATTCACGCAGAAATGGCTAAATTAATGGATACTGTTATTGAAGAGATTAAGGCAATCCAAAAGAATGCACGTGAAAACAATGATTTAACCTTACCTCACTGGCCAATGATTATTTTCCGCGTGCCTAAGGGTTGGACTGGTCCTAAGAAAGACCTTGACGGTAATCCAATTGAAAACTCCTTTAGAGCACACCAAATTCCAATTCCAGTTGCTCAAGATAATATGGAACACAAAGATATGCTCGTTGACTGGCTTAAGAGCTATAAACCGGAAGAACTATTTGATGAAAATGGTACACCAACTGCAGTGGTAACAGCGGATAATGTTGCTGGTGATAGTCGAATGGCTATGAACCCAATCACTAATGCTGGTGGTGAAAAAGCTAAGCGTCTTAGCTTGCCTGATTATCGCAAGTACGCTTTGAAATTTGATCAACCAGGTTCAATTGAAGCTGAGGATATGACCGAATGGGCTAAGTACTTAAATGAAATCGCTGAACTTAATCCAAATACTTTCCGTGGCTTTGGACCAGATGAGACCAAGTCTAACCGCTTGTTTAAGTTCATTGATGAGCAAAAACGGCAATGGGAAAGCTCTGTTCATACTCCTAATGATGAAAACTTGGCGCCAAGCGGGCGTTTAATCGATTCTCAATTATCAGAACACCAGGACGAGGGCTGGCTTGAAGGTTATGTTTTATCAGGTCGTCATGGCTTCTTTGCTACCTACGAATCATTTGGCCGGGTTGTAGATTCAATGCTGACCCAGCATATGAAATGGTTAAGAAAAGCTAAGGAACAATATTGGCGTAAGGATTACCCCTCACTTAACTTTATTGCAACTTCAACTGTGTTCCAGCAAGACCATAACGGTTATACCCACCAAGACCCAGGTGTATTGACTCACATGTATGAAAAGAATCGTCCTGATTTAGTTCATGAGTATCTGCCTGCCGATACTAATTCATTATTGGCAATTTCCCAAAAAGCTTTCACTGATCGTGAATGTATTAATATTTTGGTAACTTCTAAGCAAGAAAGACCACAATGGTTCTCAATTGATGAAGCAACTCGTATTGCAAATCACGGCTTATCTTACATTGATTGGGCTTCAACTGACTATAATGCTAAACCTGATGTTGTGTTTGCTTCAACTGAAACTGAACCAACAATGGAATCTCTTGCCGCAATCGATATTTTGCACAAGAATTTCCCTGACCTGAAAATTCGTTACATCAATGTTATTGATGTTATGAAGTTGATGAATACTAAGGATAATCCAGAAGCAATTTCAGATGAAGAATTTGACCAATTGTTCCCAAGCGATGTGCCAGTGATTTTTGCCTGGCACGGTTACAAGGCTATGATGCAGTCAATCTGGTTTGGTCGCAAACGCAGCAACGTTCACATTCACTGCTATGAAGAAGAAGGAGACATTACCACTCCGTTTGATATGCGGGTAGTTAACGAACTTGATCGCTTCCACTTGGCAAAAGATGCTATTTTAAGCGTTTCGCGTTATGCAGATAAAAGTGCAGGCTTTGTAGCAGAAATGGACAGATTACTTGCAAAACACCACCAATACATCCGCGACAATGGTAAAGACATGCCTGAAGTTACAGAATGGCAATGGACCGGTCTTAATTAACAAAAATATCGGGCGCAGACAGTTTCTAAGTAATAGAAACTGTTTTTTGCTTTAGCTAATTTTAATAGTCTTATTCTTGTTAAAAATAAAAAAATTATTTATAATAAATATCATCATGAGGGAGTAACAGCAATTACTTGCGATAAGCCCAACAACCGAAGGAATCCTTCTGGACTTATCTTAAATAGTGAGACTTGTGTGTGTTAAACATATGGGTCTCTTTTTTGTTAGTAGGAGGTAACAATGCCCCAGAAATTTTATAACCAGGAAATTGAAAATGTAGCTCAAGAGTTGTCAACATCAACTATTCAAGGTTTGCAAACCAGTCAGATTAGTGCCTTGCGTGCAAAATACGGCACTAATAGTTTGGCCAGTAAAAAGAAAACCAGTATTTGGCAACGTTTTTTAGCGCAATTCAAAGACTTCATGATCATCGTTTTGATAGTTGCAGCGCTACTTTCAGGTTTTGTCGCACAAGAATGGACAGATGCTGCAATAATTATGATTGTGGTTATTCTGAACGCTGTTCTAGGCGTCTTCCAAGAAACACGCTCGGAAGAAGCAATTAACGCATTAAAGAAAATGGCTACTCCTAATGCTCATGTTCGGCGAGATGGTCAGATTGTTGAAATTCCCAGTCCAGAATTACTACCAGGTGATGTGGTTTTACTTGAAGCTGGAGATGTAGTTCCAGCGGATTTGCGTTTAACTGTTACTAAGAGCCTTAAAATTGAAGAATCTGCTTTAACAGGTGAATCAGTTCCAGTTGACAAAAATGTCGAGCCTATTAATGATGAAAAGGTGGCACTGGCAGACCAAGATAATATGGCTTTTGCCAATACCAATGTGACCTATGGTCGCGGCGAGGGCATTGTTACTGAAACGGGAATGAACACTGAAGTCGGCAAAATTGCCACAATGCTTAATAACACTGATGAAACGGATACACCATTAAAGCGCAACCTTAACCAGTTAGGTAAGACGCTGACGATCATGATTCTGCTAATTTGTGCTGTGGTATTCGTTGTAGGCTTTTTTACCAAAAAAGGAACGGAACCAACAGATAAATTAGCAATTGATATGTTCTTGGTGGCCGTGTCACTTGCAGTTGCAGCCATTCCAGAAGGACTGCCGGCCATTGTTACTATTATTTTGGCATTAGGCACGCAGGTGATGGCCAAGCATAATTCGATTGTGCGCAAGTTACCAGCTGTTGAAACCTTAGGCGCAACAGACATTATTTGTTCTGATAAAACTGGTACCTTAACCCAAAATAAAATGACAGTTGAGCAGATTTATTATGATCATCAAGCACATAAATCTTCCAGCAGTATTAGTCATGATAATCATGCTTTAATGGCGATGGTTTTAGCTAATGATTCTAAACTTGATGAAAGTAATCAATTGCTGGGTGATCCTACCGAAACTGCCTTAATTCAATACGCTCTTGATCAAAAGATAGATGTGCATAACCTACTTGCAAGTCATAAAAGACTGCAGGAAGTGCCGTTTGATTCTGGTCGTAAACTGATGAGCACCGTCAATGAAAACAATGGAAATTACTTTGTAGCAGTTAAAGGAGCACCGGATCAGCTGCTGAAACGAGTAACGCAGATTGAACTAGATGGCAAAGTTAGTGCAATTAGTGAAAAGCAAAAAGACGAAATTATGCTTGCTAATCAAAATATGGCTAAAAATGCGCTGCGAGTTCTGGGACTAGCCTATAAACCGGTTGAGAAGTTATATGATGATCCTTCAACTGACAATGTTGAACAAGATTTAATTTTTGCTGGGTTAGTAGGAATGATCGATCCGGAACGCCCAGAAGCCAAAAAGGCCATTGTTGAAGCCCATAATGCCGGAATTAGGACCGTTATGATTACAGGTGACTTTCAGGTAACTGCACAAGCGATTGCGGAAAGATTAGGGATTTTAAAACCGGGCGAAGATGAACGGGTTGTTACCGGTGCACAACTGGATGAATTCAGTGATGAATACCTGGAAAAGCACGTAGCAGATTTTAACGTTTATGCCAGAGTTTCACCCGAACATAAGGTTCGCATTGTCAAAGCTTGGCAGGCACAAGGCAAAATTGTGGCCATGACAGGTGATGGCGTTAATGATGCTCCTAGTTTGAAGCAGGCTGATATTGGGATAGGTATGGGGATTACCGGTACCGAAGTTTCAAAAGGGGCCAGTGATATGGTTTTGGCAGATGATAATTTTGCTACGATCGTTGAAGCCGTTAAACAAGGACGTAAAGTCTTTAGTAATATCCAAAAGGCCATCCTTTACCTGATGAGTTGTAACGTTGGTGAAGTTCTAACTGTGTTCATGATGACGATGCTAGGCTGGGATATCTTAGCTCCTGTTCAGTTATTGTGGATTAACTTAGTTACGGACACGCTGCCAGCTATTGCTCTAGGTCTTGAACCAGTTGAAAAGGGTATCATGAAGCGGACACCACGGGGTAAAAAATCAAACTTCTTCAGTGGTGGAGTCGCAAGCTCGATTGTTTACCAGGGAATTTTAGAAGGTGCTATTGTTTTAACTACTTATCAGTTAGGATTAAATTTTGGCCCTCATATGAATGAAGCTAACTTACAACATGGTGATGCATTAACTATGGCCTTTCTTACGCTAGGCTTAATTCAACTGTTTCATGCTTTCAATTCTAAGTATATTCACCAGTCTATCTTTTCAAGAAGAACCTTTGCCAATAAATGGTTTAACTGGGCAATATTAATATCTGCCGTGGTAATGGCGGCAGTAGAATTGCCGTTTATGACAAAATTCTTTGATGTCACAGAATTGAATTCCACACAATGGTTGATAGTTTTAGGTGCCGGAATTTGTATGATCGTGATAGTTGAAATTGTCAAAGCATGTCAACGTCTAGCAGGCAAGAAATAAAAGTATCTTTAAAATAAAAAGTCCCGCAATCTTAATTTAGATTGTGGAACTTTTTTAGTTTATTTTGAAACAAGCTCAGCTATTTTTAGTAAATATTCAGCATCAATTTGGTCAAATCTGTTGAAACTGTTACTGTCAAGATCAAGAACTGCAAGCAAACTGTTATTTTTAATAAGCGGCACGACAATTTCAGAATTTGTAGCAGCATCACACGCAATATGACCGGAAAATTTGTGAACATTGGGCACGATTTGAATTTGCTGAGTTTTGGCAGCGACACCGCAAACTCCCTTTCCAATTGGAATATGCATGCAGGCAATGGGTCCCTGAAAAGGTCCTAAAATTAATTCGTTGTCTTTAAAACGATAGAAACCTGCATAACTAATTTCAGGTAAACTATTGTAAAGCAGCGAGCTAATATTACTCATATTGGCAATTAAATCATGCTCATTTTGAAGCAAATTATCAGCTTGTTTCAAAATCAACTTGTAATCTTTCATTTTTTCCATAAGCATTCTCCTAATGAAAGTGTAAGCCAGTTTAACTCTTTTTAAAAGTACCAATCTGTAATTGAAATAAATTTCTCACAGATATTTTTAATGATAAATCACATTTTTTGACAAAAAAATATTAGTATTGAACATACAATATAGCCATTATTATTGAATATTTGCTTATATGGCGGGAAATAACAGACTTTTAGTTTGACGTAAATCAAACAGAGCTTTATCTAAATTTTTATTAAAAAAACTGTATTACTTTTAAAATTCTTAACCGTTATAGTAAAATAGAAACTACAACTTATTATTTCATGCATTGATTATGAAAGGGGCGATGACAATGTCGATGATAGAGTTCCATAACGTGCAAAAATTTTATGGCCATTTTCATGCACTGCACGACATTAATTTACAGATTGATCAAGGTGAGACGGTGGTTCTGATCGGGCCATCCGGTTCTGGTAAAAGTACACTTGTACGGACCGTTAACGGACTTGAATCAATCCAGAAGGGTAAGTTGGTAGTTAACGGTCACGATCTTTCTGACCCAAAGACTAATCTCAATATTTTACGTAGTGATGTTGGGATGGTTTTCCAGCATTTTAATTTGTACAAGAATAAAGATGTACTGGAAAATATTATGCTGGCACCCAGAATAGTAAGCCATATTCCTGAAGAAGAAAATAAAAAACAGGCATTAGACTTGCTCGATATGGTTGGGTTACGCAAATGGGCACATAATATGCCTTCACAGATTTCTGGTGGTCAAAAGCAGCGTGTTGCAATAGCACGAACTCTGGCAATGAAGCCAAAGCTTATCTTATATGATGAGCCAACGTCTGCTCTTGATCCGGAAATGATTGATGATGTTTTACAAGTTATGAAGAAAGTTACCAACGAAAGTGGTATGACTTCATTAATCGTTACTCACGAAATGGGCTTTGCCAAAGAGGTGGCTAATAGAGTTATCTTCATGGATCAGGGTCGGATTGTTGAGGATGATGATAGCGAGAGCTTCTTTAAACAGCCAAAGACGGAGCGGGCACAACAATTTTTGAGTAAAATTATTTCTCACTAAGGAGGCCAATTATGAAAAAGAAATTTTGGCTACTTCCTTTATTGGCATGTATTTTAATGTTAACCGGCTGTGGTAAAAGCGTTAATGATCAATCAGTTTTAAAAAATGCTAAGCAATCTAATACGATTGTTTGGGGTGTTAAAGGTGACGTTAAGCTTTTCGGTTTAATCGATGTTCGTGATGGCCAGCAAAAAGGTTTTGACGTTGATATGGCTAAACATCTTACGAAGCATATTTTAGGTCCTCAGGGTAAGGCAGAATTTGTCACTACAACCTCTCAATCCAGAATTCCTCTGTTAAAGAATGGTAATGTGGATGCTGTGATTGCTACGATGTCGATTACGCCAGAGCGTAAAAAGATTATTTCTTTTTCAAAGTCATACTTTGATGCTGGTCAATCGCTTTTAGTTCCTAAGGATTCTTCAATTAAAAGTACAAAAGATCTAAATGGTAAGACGGTTATTGGTGTTGTAGGTGCCAATTCGGTTGCAAACATTAAAAAAGTAGCTCCCAAAGCTAAAGTGATCGAATTGCAGGATTATGCTCAGGCAATGAATGCATTGAAGTCACATCAAGGAGATGCTCTTACTACTGATAACGGAATTTTATTTGGTTTGGCAGTGCAGAACCCGGGCTACGAAGTTCGTGGTGGCACCTTTACTGTTGAACCATACGGTGTTGCGGTTAATAAGGGACAAACCTCATTTACTGAAGCTGTAGACAAGGCAGTTCTTGAAATGCAGCATAACGGTGAATACAATCGCTTAATTAAAAAGTGGTTTGGCGATGTTCCAGGATTTAAGTATAAGGAGCTGTATCGCCGATGATTAATATTTTTTCAAAATTCAGCAGCCAGCTGTTTGTTGGCTTAGGCTGGACAGTACTATCTAGTGTAATTGCTCTATTTTTCAGTTTAATAATTGGAACAATTTTTGCAATTATGGAAGTTCTTCCAAGTAAAGTAATGCGTGTAATTGGCCATGCATATGTAGAAATTATGCGTAACATTCCTTTGCTTGTAATCACTATGTTTTTCTATCTAGTAATTCCGATGTATGTTGTCAAAATCAATGGCTTTACTGCAGGAACTATTGGCTTAACACTCTATACTTCTGCCTTTATTGCGGAGACAATCCGTTCAGGTATTCAATCGGTCTCTAACGGGCAAATGGAGGGAGCCAGATCAACCGGTATGACCTATTGGCAGGCAATGCGTTACATTATTTTGCCTCAGGCATTTAAAATAGTAATTCCGCCTTTAGGTAATCAATTCGTTAACTTAGTTAAAAACTCTTCAGTTTTAGCCTTTGTTGCAGGGTTTGATTTGATGTACCAGGCAAACTCAATTGCGTCTACTACTTTTGACACCATTAACAGTTATTTAGTTGTAGGTGTTTTATACCTGATCGTTACTTTGCCAATTAGCTACTACATGCGACACTTAGAAAAGAAATTAGGTTAGAAGGAGGTATTAGAAAATGCAAAATTGGATTAATGCCTTTTCATGGCTTAATGTGCGCTTTTTGTTAATGGGCCTCTGGGTAACTATTTATATTTCAGTAATTTCAGTTATCTTAAGTTTCATTTTTGGCTCAATTTTAGGCATAATCAGGTATTCTAAAATAAAGTATGTTTCACAGATTGTTGGCTTTGTAATTGATATTATTCGTAATATTCCGTTACTTCTAATTATCTTCTTTACTTACTTTGGACTACCTAACTTTGGCTTAAGACCAGAAACAATTCCAGCAGCGATAATCGCCATGACTGTTTTCGAATCGAGTATGATTGCTGAAATTGTACGTTCGGGTATTCAGTCTGTTTCTGTTGGTCAAATGGAAGGGGCACGGTCTACAGGGATGTCATTTGTACAAGCATTATGGCATGTTGTTTTGCCACAAGCTTATAAAAATATGGTTCCTGCAATTATTAGTCAGTTTGTTTCCCTCATTAAGGATACATCTCTAGCAACGATTATTGTTGTTCCTGAAATGATGCAACATGCACAAGTTATTTACGGACAAAATGCAAACTATATCTTACCAATGTTTGCTGCACTTGCAGTTTTATATTTTGCTGTTTGTTTTACATTATCAATTATTGGTAATGTGATTGGTAAGCACTTGTCTTAAAGGAAGATCGTTTTATTATTTAAAGCATTTCACTATTTGTGAGGTGCTTTTTTTAGTATTTAAGAAGCTGCTAGAAATATTTATTATTAGATAATCATATATGTTAAAATACTATAAAGATAAAAACTAAATTTAAAAGGGAGAACTTATGCCTCGTCCTAAAACCAAACAAGAATTAATAGATGCAAGTAATGCATCTTACCAAAAGATTGTTGCTTTGATTTCTAAGTTGCCGGAAGATGCTCGCACAGGTAGCTTCAACTTTGATACTAGTAAATTAAAAGAAGCCCATTGGAAAAGAGATCGCAATGTTCGTGACGTGTTGATTCATTTATATGAATGGCAGAGATTATTACTGGAATGGGTTAAAAACAATCAGGCCGGTCATGCACATGAATTTTTACCAGAAGGGTACAATTGGCGCAATTATGGTGAAATGAATCAGCAATTTTGGGAAAAGCACCAAGCTACTGCGCTAGAAGAAGCTGAAAAATTATTGGCAGAAAGTCATAAGCAAACAATGGCATTGCTTGATACTTTTACTGAGGATCAACTTTTCCAAAAGAAGGTATTTCCTTGGACTGGAACGAACGCTTTAGGTACGTACTTTATTGCAAATACCTCTAGTCATTATGAGTGGGCGCTGAAAAAATTGCGTAAGTATCAAAGATCATTGAAATAAGAAATAGAAGCAAACTAAAACAGATAGTCATATCAAAAGGACTATCTGTTTTTTTGATTAGTTAAATAATTTACTTCGTTGACATTTGATTTCTTTACAGATATAATTTCTAAAAAGAAAATATTTAGAAAGAGAAATTATAATGGAAAATAAAGCATTATATCAGACCTTGATGAATTTGCAATGTGAACTGGTTGCGGAAAGAAACTTGGTGAATCCAGGTCAAATAAGCTGGTTGCAATACGATATTTTGAATGCTTTACAAGAACATTCTAGTAAACCTACTGTTTTAAGTAGACAACTTGGTATTACACAAGCCAAATTGTCTAAAAATTTTACCAAATTAAGAGATTTAGGTTATATCAGCCAGACTCCAGATATACACGATCATAGAGAGATAATAACAGAGATCACTGAAAATGGGATTAAGTTTATGAATGGTATCGCTGAAAAGCACAATCAGTTATACAGTCAGGCCAAAGCAATTTGGACAAAAGAAGAGCAGGAACAATTTATTTTGTCAGCTAATGAGTTAATAGCTATTTTGAAAAAAGAACGGCTTAAAAATGAAAAGTAATTCAATAATTGTCGAAGGCGCACGTACAAACAATTTGAAAAACATTTCTGTTGAATTTCCCAAAAATAAAATTACTGTCATCACTGGTCTTTCTGGTGCAGGCAAATCATCATTAGCACTATCCACAATAGCAGCTGAGGCTCAACGGCAAGTTAATAAGACTTACAGTGCTTATATACAGCAACTTTTACCACATTTTAAAGAACCTGAAGTTGATAAAATTAAAAATTTGCCATTTACTGTGGTAGTTGATCAAAAAGGAATTGGAAACAACAGTCGTTCAACTCTCGGTACCTATTCAGATATTTATTCGGCATTGAGACTGTTATATTCACGTCTGGCTAAGCCTTTTATAGGCTATTCCATGAACTATTCCTTTAATAATCCTGCTGGAATATGTCCAAGATGTCAGGGATTAGGTGAAGTAAGAGAAATAATTCCTGAAAATTTGTTAGATATAACCAGGTCACTTAATGACGGAGCAATTAAATTTCCAACTTTTCAGCCTGGAGGTTGGAGATTAACTCGTTATACTGAATCGGGCTACTTCAATAATGATTTGCCTCTCAGAGAATGGTCCCAAGAAAAGATGTCACTTTTGTTGAAAGGTAAAAAGCAAGTTCCACCAAATCCAACTTCAAAATGGCACCGAAATGCAAAATATATTGGCATTATTCCCAGGATCATAGAGACTTTCTTAAACAAAAATAGTTCACAGTATCAAAAAGAGTTGGACAGGATAATTAAAGTTGTCACCTGTCCAGTTTGCCATGGTCAAAGGTTAAATCAAAAAGCGTTAACTGCCAAAATTAATAATAAAAATATTGCTGAATGCAGTATGATGAGTTTAGTTGACTTAAAGGAATGGCTGAACAATATTAATGATGCAAAGACTAAAGTTATCATAGAGGAAATAGAAGTTAAGCTCACTAATTTAATTAATGCTGGTTTAGGATATTTGAATTTAAACAGAACAACTGCTTCTTTATCAGGAGGTGAAGCTCAAAGAGTCAAATTGGCAAATTATTTAAACAGTGATTTAACAGACTTGCTTTATATTTTTGATGAACCCAGTGTAGGGCTGCATCCATATGATCTTCAAAACATCAACAACATTTTTAAAAGACTAAGAGATAAGGGTAATACGGTCGTTATTGTTGATCATGATCCCCAAGTAATCGCAATTAGCGACAAGATTGTCAATTTAGGAGAGCTTGCTGGAAATAAAGGCGGTTATGTTACTTTTTCAGGAAATTTTGCAGATTTAATTCAAAGTAATACACTAACGGGAAAAAGTTTGCGTCACAAAGGAAAACTAAAAAGCAAGCAGAAATCATTTAAAGAGTTTTATTATATAAATAACGCATCTTTAAATAACCTGCATAATGTAAAAACTAAAATACCTCAACAGTCACTGACAGCAATTACTGGTGTTGCCGGTTCAGGTAAAAGCAGTTTAGTAAAATTAATCAAAAAAAGATATCCAGAGGCTGCAATATTAGACCAACATGAAATTCATGGTAGTAACAGATCAAACGTATTAACTTATTTAAATGTTTTTGAGCAATTACGACAGTATTTTGCTCAGGCTACCAGACAATCTTCAGGTTTGTTTTCTTTTAATAGTTTAGGAGCTTGTCCCGTATGTAAGGGTAAGGGAGTACTTAAACTTGATTTGGCCTATATTGGTGAATCTGTTACGACTTGCGACTCTTGTCACGGGCAACGTTATTCACAAAAGGTGTTAGAACTGAAAGTTTGCGGTATGAATATTGCAGAAGCTATGGCTTTAAGTCCTACAGAGTTTGCTGCTAAGTTTCCTATTCTCAAATACGCAATGGCAATACTAAAAGAAGTAGGCCTAAATTATATTAAATTAAATCAATCGTTAGATACTTTTTCAGGAGGTGAACTGCAGCGGCTTAAATTGGCTAAACTTCTCTTAGGTCAGTCCAGTAAAATTTTAGTTTTGGATGAACCAACTAGTGGTTTACACGAATACAATGTTCAGGACTTTATTAATCTTTTGCAAAATCTTATTTTTAAGTACGGTATAACAATTATTGTTATCGAGCATAATTTACGCGTAATTGGACAGGCAGACTGGGTTGTTGACATAGGTCCTAATGCAGGCAATAAAGGAGGCAAAATTATGTTTGCGGGTATCCCTAGGCAATTAGTTAAGCAAAAAACTTTAACGGCTAGAGCGTTAAGATATTATTTTGGCATTTAGGTTCTAAAAAAAAACAATAAAATTTATAGTTTTAAACTAAATTTTTATTATTTGCGGCAGTAGAAACTAATTTTTGCTTTAATATTTTACAAAATAAAAATGATAGCTGTTGAACATAGTTCCAGCTATCATTTTTTTGTTAGTCAATAATTATTTTTACTTTGTCACTAATAATAAAACTAGGAAAGCTAATGTATCAAACAAGAAATGTACTAAAAAGCTTACCCAGATATTATGCGTTTTGATAAAAGCCCAGTTTAAAACCAGACGTGTAAATGCTAATCCTAAAATGACATAACCCAGATTGTAATCATAAGTTGACAAATGAAGTAAAGCAAATATTAAAGCTGAAGCAATGTTGCCCCAGAAAAGCGGGAGTGGCATGTGCATAGAATCAGCTAATTGGGTCACAGCTAACAGAGGCATAATTGCTAAAAACTCCTCACCCAATATTTGAATAGCACTGCTGAAGCGCTGATAAATGAAAATGAGCCAAACGTGGGGTGTACTCATGGTTAGTCCAGCAGCTGCATTGCCAGAAACAGCACCAAACAACTTCTGAGAAATCGCTCCTGAAACAACGGATACGAAATAAGCTAAAATGAAAAAGACTAGAACCCAAAGCCATTCTTTGGCACGAGGAGTATGAAATAATTGCTGCCATTTACTCCCAGTAGCAATTTGCACTCCGATTATTTGAATTATCAGAAAGACAGTTACTACTAAGATTTGAAAGCCTGCTGCTATTAAAGTGGGATGACTTTCGTCAAAAATTAGAGAATCCGGGATTTGCACACCGGGCATAATCAAACAGCAGTATGCTATCAAATTTGAGAGTAATATTATCAGCCATTTTTTACCAGATAATTTGTATGAACTATTTAAATTGTTAACCATGTTTATTCTTCCTTTTATTTTGATTTTATATTGTTAATTTATAAAAGACAATTTGCTGGCTTGTGAAAGTATCACAAATTAAATTTAATTTTTAGCTAAATTGCCTTGCGCTAAAATTCAAAAATAACCTATAAATTAATAAACTTTCTGGCTAAGTGCTACAATTATCTTGGAAGCTAACAGTATTTTAATTTGTTTTATATTAAATTTAAAACCAGCAGTCATCAACTTTATATCTCAAAATATATTTATTTAACTAATTAAGAAGGTTCATTATATGAAAAAAGTCACAATTAATAATCAAGTATTACCAGCGCTAGGAATAGGTACTTGGGAAATAGGAGATGATCCTAAACTTCGAGATGAAGAAATAGCAGCAATTAGAGCCGGTCTTGATGCAGGCTTAAGTGTGATTGACACCGCTGAAATGTACGGAAATGGTCGCTCTGAAGAGTTGGTGGGCGAAGCCATTAAACCATATCAACGCGCAAAAATCTTCTTGATTTCTAAAGTTTTACCGCAAAATGCGTCTAGATCAAAAATGCGGCAAAGTTTGCAAAACAGTTTGCAAAGGCTCCAAACTGATTATCTGGATTTATATCTATATCATTGGCGGGGAATGGTACCTTTATCTGCGACCGTTTCTGAATTGCAAGCTTTACAAAATGAGGGACTAATTCGCTCTTGGGGCGTATCGAACTTTGATATAGACGATATGCAGGAATTATGGCAACTGCCGGAAGGCCAAAATTGTGTAGTTAATGAGGACTTATATAATTTAGAAACCAGGGGAATTGAATATAGTCTTTTACCTTGGCAAAGAGAGCATCACGTTCCACTAATTGCTTATAGTCCTTTAGGACGTGGACCAAAAATGGGCAGCACAATGATGAAAAACGAGGCTGTTTTACAAGTTGCTGAGGAACACGAGGCAAGTGCTTATCAAATTTTACTTGCCTGGGTAATGCAACAGCCCGATGTTTTGGCAATACCAAAGAGCAGTAGTTCAAAGCATTTATTATCCAACCTGAAAGCTTTGGATATTGAGCTAACCCCAGAAGACCTGCAAATTTTAGGAAAGGCATATCCTAAGCCTGAACACAAAGAGCCCCTAGCAATTTATTAAAACGAGTTTTAATTGTCCTTATAAGCAATAATCATTAAAAAACTAAAAAATAAAGTAAAAAAGCTTGAGTTATCTCAGGCTTTTTCTGTACCCTTATACTAGGTAAGAAATTGGGAAGTTAAATAATGAAAAGTTTTTTATTTCGGTTATATTTGACGGCAATGAAACTAATTGCTCGTTTTACACCAATACAAAGTAATAAAGTGGTTGTTCTTAATGGTGCAGGTCGTTCTGGCTCAAATGGCTATCTGTTTGGTAAATATTTGCAAAAAAGCCATCCCGAATATGAAGTTACTATTGTAGAGCCTTGGCCATCCTCACATTTGCCACTTAAAACTTGGCGAAAAATTGGGGCAGCGAAATTTGTGTTGACCACACATCAGCCATTTAAAGTTCATGCCAGGCAGGTTAATATTCAGTTTTGGCACGGTATACCCCTTAAACGCATGGGCTTCGTGGCCAATAATACTAGTTCCAAAGTTGACCTGCGCAATGCTAAGTTATGGCAAAAAAATGCTGATATAGTTTGTTCAAGCAGCGATTTGTATGAAAGCTTGATGAGTGCCTGCTGCGGAATTGAATCTAATAAGTATCACAAAACGGGTTTTCCTCGTATTGATGCTTTGAAAAATCCAGTTATTAGTAAAAAACAGCTTCTCAGTGATTTATTTAAAACTCAGGATGATGAGGCGCAAATTGGTATTTATATGCCAACATTTCGTTATGAAATGGAAGACAACCAAATTATGGACCAGGTTCAACAGGGTAATTTTTTAACTCTGTTTGATTTTAACATTGAGCAGTTAAATAATTCATTAAAAAAGAATCACCAATATTTAATAGTGAAACTGCATCCTTATGAAATGAAACTTTTTAAGCATTTGCAGAGTAATTATTCTAATATTGTCTTTCTTAATAATGATTATTTATATCAGCAAGATATTGACCTTTACCAGCTTTTGGGTAATACTGCTTTTCTGATTACTGATTTTTCCTCAATTTACTTTGATTATTTAAATATTGATAAGCCGATAATATTTGTGACCAATTATTTACGACAATACGAAGAAAAGCGTGGCCTCTTAATGGGTCCTTATGAAGAAATTGTACCTGGAATATGTGTAAAGACACAGCAAGAGCTAATGCAAGCACTGACAATGCCAGATCAATACAGTGCGAAACGGCGTTACTGGCTAAAATTAACGAATCAGGTTCAGAACCAATCAAGTTGCGCCAATGTAGTTGAGTTGTTAAAGAGTATTAGAGGGTAAGTTGTGAAAAGAACTTTTTTAAATATTCTATATAATGCGGTTTACCAAATTTTTCTAGTATTAGTACCGTTAATAACAGTTCCTTATCTTTCGAGAATTTTGGGTCCCAAAACGTATGGTATTTACAGCAACGTTAATAATATTGTTCAGTTTTTAATGATTTTCTGTACTCTTTCAGTCTCCTATATTGGGATGAGGACTATTTCTCAGATTAGAGCTTTCGGCAGTGAGCAGGATTTAACTAAAGCATTTTGGGGCTTATGGTACTTTCAGGCCATAGCGGGATTTGTCACAATTGGGATTGTAATTGCTGTTACCAGCTTTTTTAAGATTAAATATGGGCAATATTTACTATTAATGGTGCCCTATCTTATTTCAGCTCAAGTTGATATTTCGTGGTTTTTTCAGGGATTAGCTGATTTTGGCCGTGTGGTTTTAAAAAATACTGCGGTTAAGCTGGTCTCTGTTATCCTAATTTTATTATGGGTAAAAAGTCCGGGTGATCTCTGGAAGTACATGTTGATCATGTCAGTTTCAACAATGCTGGGTTCATTTGTTTTTTGGTTTGACATTCACCGCTATGTTGGTGGACCGGTCAGACATTTCTATCAATACCGCGCGACTGTTAAAGCAATCATTACCCTGTTAATTCCCCAAATTGCTACCCAAATTTATACCTCGCTTGATAAACCTATTTTGGGTCTTTTTCAAAATTCAACCCAGGTTGCTTTTTATGACAATTCCCAAAGAATTTCTAACATGGTTTTGGGTATTGTCACTAGTATATCCTTGGTAATCATGCCTAAAATGGCTGGTGAGGGGAAAAAAGAACAACGAATAGTTTTAAAAAAGTCCCTTGAAGCGACGGTTATGCTGGGCACTTTGTTTGCAGTTATTATTATGGCTAATACCAAGGAATTTGTACCCTTCTTTTTCGGTCATAAATTCATTCCTATGACGCCATTGATGTTTTTCTTTACTCTCACTATCATTATGATTCCAACTGGCGGAGTATTCGCTAATCAATTTGCGCTTGCCAATCATCGAGATCGCGATTATGCCATTCCAGTCATAGTTGGTGCTTTCTTGGAAGTAATATTAAGCTATTTTCTGGATCAACTGTACGGTGCAACAGGTGCTATGATAGCAATTTTAATAACCGAGTTTATAGTTTTACTTTTGCGTTTGTGGATTGTGCGGGATGGTTACGATTTTAAATACTCTTTTCGTGAAATTCCCAAGTATTTTATAATTGCTGCTATTGTTTTGCTAGTAGGTCTCCTTTTGCCCCAAATGTTTGCTTCGGCATTTCTTAATATGCTCTGCAAATCAATCATTATGTTTGTTTTATATATCGCGTTAATGTTTTTGTTAAAACTTGATTTTAACCAAGACATAATTTTGTTATTGAAAAAATTTTTTACCAGAGGTTAATAAATGATTCCCAAAATAATTCATTATGTGTGGG
>CAMLHK010000017.1 GCA_946479925.1 uncultured Lactobacillus sp.
TGATTTTTGTCATCATCTACTTAATTTGCTGGTATTATAATTACCATAAAATTGCCAAGGAAATTGCAAATATTAATCATAAAATCAAAAAAAAGTAATGTAATTACAATGGCAAAAAAGTTGAGCATTCATGTCACAGTGCTCAACTTTTTTACTTGCGCTTCTTAAAAAATCTAGGAAATTATCATCATCCAGTGTCAATCTTCTGCTTTTTAACAAACCGAACTTAATACAAATCAATTCCTTTTTGGTGCAAATTATCTAAGCAACTTTGTAAATAAGCCTCATCATGTTCTGGATAAATTGGATTAGTCCACGGAATAGCTGTTAAACTTTCGTACTTAGGACAATACTGTCCTCTATAATAAGGATCAAACCATTTAAGATCCGGATGATAATGGCGCCGTTGCATCTCAGCTAATACTAACAAATGAAATTGATACAATTTGTAAGGTGAATATTGAAAAACATAGTTAACAGTAGCATGTGGTTTGTCCCAGCCACGTCCGCGCAAAGCAGCAATTTCGCGGTGTTGCCCTAATAATTGTTGCCTAGGCAAACGCCAAATTAAGTCTTGATGCCATAATCTCATGATTTTTCTTTATTCTCCTGAATTAAACGTGAGTTTAATAAATAAGAAACTTGATACTTTTCAGCTAAACGACTTAAAAATGGACCCAATTTATCGTCTTGTGGCGATAATTCTTGCAATAAATGTAAATATGTTTGTTTTTCCTCTGGTGTACACATTTTCTTAAAGTAGCCCCAGACATGCTGATAAGCGTTAGTTAAAGTTTTAACTGTTGGAGTTTGACAGGCAGCTTTTTCTAATAAACCCTTAAATTCAATATTCTTTTGTTCTGACCATTCGTTGTCTTTAGCTAGCAGCCTAATCTGCTCATAGCACTTTTGCGAATGAGCCATCACCCAATATTTATTATAAGCCCACTCTTCTTGCCATTTATCCATTTTCATTTGTCCTATTTTTTATGCATTTAAATGCATAGTTTTATTAATAATAAATTCTACCTAACTAAATTTTATTACTAAATAATATTTTACAACAAACGAATGAAACTAAATTTATTAAAACAACTTGTCCAAAGTCAACAGCTGTTCCATGTATCGTTTTTGAACAATTTTATTCTTAGATTTACTCTGAAGTTGCTGTAAACCGCCAGTAACAACTTTTCTTTGTCCAAATTCAATATCTAACACATCATAATTTTCATTAACAAAATCTTCAAAGTGCATTTCATGAATAAATTTTGGAAAATCATCAGTAAAGGAATCTAGCCAAATTTTAGTATTATTATTTTGATATGCTTTTTGCATCGGTGTTTCTTTACCCATAAAATAATGTTTCAAATTATATAACAAGTAATCAATGCGATCGCGATAGATTTGATAACGATAAGTATTTATTGTTGGAACTTTATGCTGGGGCCATGAAATGTAACTTTACACTTGATCTGATTTTGGCATAATTTGACAAAAATTCTGACGTACTTGACCCTTAAGCTTTTAAACTTTTAACACCACTAACAATATCTGCTGACATTTTTATCTTTTGATTATTGACGTCAACAAATAAATTACATTTCATGTGCTCTAAATTAGATTTAAGAGCTAGATCTTTGTATAATTCAACATCACAATTATTAGGATTTTAATATAAAGCATCTTCAATATTTTTGATCATTTTAGGATCATTAGTTTCCAACCAACTGTAATAGTCACTTTTAAAATTTTCTTAGACTGTATTTTTTATTTAGTATAACTTGTAGTGATTTTTCTTACTTCGTAATCAATTTTATTTGAATAGCAAGCTTACCTTTTAAATATTTTTGGATGCATGAATCAAGTTATGATTTTGTACCTGAGATAAGAAGCCTTAATTGACTATAGAGCTTTATAATATCAATTTTCTTAAGTTTTGAAAGTGTATAAGGGATTTTCATGTCTTTCCATGTTTATAGTAAACTCCAGAGCAATAAAATGATTCTTTTAGTTTTATTGCTCGATTTAGATCTGGAAATTTTCAGAAATTTCATTTCTAATCAATATGCCATTGCAACCTTATTTTAAAGTATATGAAACTTGATCTGTAATATCACAAATCTCTGAAACTTTTGCAATTATAGCCAGAATTATCGTAGCTGAGAAATTAGTTTCAATAGCTATCCCATTATCTAATTGTTCTGGAGATGTATTTGGTCTAAAGAGCATCCGACTTAGCTGACGATTTCTTTTAATACGGTCAAAATTAAGACTATCCTTATTCCAAATATAGTTAAGAAAAGTTATAAGCATTTGGCGCCACGTTTTTACAGGATATTCATTTTCATTTATCGTTATTTGAACAGGCTTTTTACCCGTAACATCAGTAGTCTGATCAATTGTGTATTCTCCAGTAACTTTTTCCTCATTAACCTTCTTGATATCTGGCACCGGAAAAATTTGAATTAATTCTCTAGTTAGTTTTCCGGTTCGATCAGTAATTGCTTCTTTTCCCCACTGATTATACGTTTTAGCAACGTCTCGAGTAAGGGAAACATTTGAGTTCCTATAGAAATTCTTCTTTTCATTATAAGGCCTATTACTCATTTCTTGGTTATATTTAGTAAGCGTTAAGTTACCAAGAGTACAACCATATTGTTCATTGACTTTATCGGCATTGGTAACTTGAAGCCTCCATTCTGCATTAAGTCGTTGCGGCAGAATATGCTCCACTTGGGCATCATCAAAATTTATTGTTTCCTTAGTCCGATGTTCTTCAAGAATCACTAGTGATAATTTCGCCAAATTATTTCTTTGATGATAAAGATCCACCTCCATTAAACTTTCTGATAATTTACGATCATTTGGAAAATTCGACTTTAACAGCCGGAGAAGTCGAAATTTTAATTTACCATCATCTTTTGTTAAATTACAAAGGCCTACGACGATTTTGTTTAAACCATTTGTTGGCATTTGACATACCTTTAATCTAAAAAGATAACTTTCTAAAATATGTGCTAATTGATTAGCTTTTTCTTGTTTAATTTCATTTGTGTCCACTAGATCCATTAATAGCATCAAATAAGGAAATACCACCTTACTATCCATTACATTGATATGCTCTAAGATCTTATTAAAATAATCATCACCAGACTTGTGATTCAAAATTTTATTATAGTAATTAGCGAATTTAAAAAGATCAGCTAAAGCATTTTCTGAATTTAATTTTTTTAAGCTGAAATATTCTTTGTAGCTATTATATACACCGCTCTTTTTAACCGAATTATGTGTTTTAACAATTAAATAATGCCGAATGAACTCCGTAAAAGTTTTTGTTGCAAACATACGCTCAATCTTGACCCAATATTTTTTATAGAGTTCGAATTGTTGCTGTGAATCGAGCTTCATTAATAGAAAATTCCGAACGAGATCAGATGGTGACAACGAAACCCCCGTAGAATTTAAACTTTCAAAAATAACCTGAGGATTTTCCTCTTTAGAGTCACTACTCAGCTCAATATAAACCATATTAAAATGATTCATCGCTTCGTAAAGTTCAGAGCTACTAAGATCACTATTTTTGATCAAGTTCTGGAAAAGTCGATAATTATCGACAACTTTCGATGGCTTATTAAGCTCAGTCATATTATTCATAACTGAATCAAATGCTTCATAGTCGTGCTCAACTGGTTTTAGCTTTAAGTGATTGTTATCATTTAAATACTTATTAGTTAAGTATTCTTCTTCAATTTCGGCCCGATCCTGCTCATCGGCATCTGAAAGTGCCTTCAACAAAAGGGTAAAACTGGTAAGTCTCTGTTGACCATCAATAATACGATAAATATGGCTCATTTTACTACCAGTTTCAGTGACATAAACAATTGCACCAATAAAATGATCGGTGTTGTTTTGTGCAGCAATAGTCAAATCTTTAAATAATTGTTCACATTGATCCTTATCCCATTCGTAATTTCTCTGGAAAACGGGGATTTCAAAAATAGTTTTACCACTTCCTAGGAAATCAAATAAATGTATACTATCGGCTTTCACACTACTTTTCCTCCCCAAATTCACGTTGTACAATGTCTTGTAAAGTTCCTTCTTTTGCATATTTAGCAGCATCAATTTGTTTGAAGTGTTTTTCCATTAGAGAGTCTTTTAGATTTTTATCAAAACCAAAAATGTAGTTCGTGGAAATTAAATATATAATTCTTGTTGGGGCAAAACCATAGACTTGATGCATCATAATATGTTTAATTCTATCATGGTCATCTGGGAAAATCTGTTTCATCTTCTCGCTACGGAAGAGTCTCTTTACAATCTCTGTGATGTATAATCCAGACTTCATATAGAGATCAGCAAATGTTTTATTTGGATTATCAAAAATACCTGGATTGTTAGCTTCTAAGTCATCTACCATATGTATAACCACAGATTTAGGTGTATATATTTGATTCGTCTTCTGAGGTGGAATGTAATCGAAAATATCCTCCTTACTATTATCTTCAAAGTAATTGCTTAACTGACTTTTCTTTTCTAAAAACTGCTGAATCGAATCATTAAAAACTACCTCATCAAATAAATGGCCTTCGAAGTGTTTAGTTTCATTCGTTTCAGCATCAACATAGTTGCCACCATCACGCAGGAAACGGAATTGATCTTCAGTAATCCCAGTTACATCTTTGAATACATCGTCTTCGGTATAATCGTCGAAGTTTTGCAAAGTCAATTGCTTATCACCGTACGCCATAATGAAACTAGGAATTGTCCGAGAAAAGCCACGTAAGTGTGCTCGTGCATCTTCTTCAATGTTGTTCAATTTTTTCTCTTCCTCATTTTTTTCAACGCGCTCTATGACTTCAGCAGGAACATTTTCAACTGTTTGTTTTACTTGATTCTGCATTTTTTTACTGAAGTTATTGACAATATCTTTAACTTTAGACTCATATTTGACTTTTGCCGTATTTAGTTCTACCTCGTCACGTGCAACTGATTGCTCTTTTTTATAGTTAACTTCTGCGACATTTTTCTGATCATTAAACTCATCCGCAATTTTATTTACAGCCTGTTCTGTTTCCTTATCAATTTGCTTCTGCTGCTTATGAGCTTCTTGCTTGCTTAGACTAAAATCATCAGTAACTCGATTAATGATTTCCTTATTTAATGAATCATTAACTTGCTTTGAAATATTCTTAGCTGCTGATTTAAAGTCTACGCTATCAACATTAGAGACTATATCCACCAACTTGTTGCCTAAATTAGAATATACCTTGTCGCCAAAAAGATCTTTGGACTTACCAATTACCCGTTCTTTAGGAATTTCAACTTCTCCATCATCATTAACTAAAACATTCTCAGCATCTTTTATGGCATTTTGATCCGATTTCTGTCCTTTTCCTTCTTTAGCTGTAACTAATCCATTCAATATCTTCCTTACTTCTGCAGGAGCAGCAAAGATACGAGAAATGTTAGTGAACAAGAAATTGCTCATAAAACCACGCCTTACTACTTCTTGAGACTTAAGTCGACGTGGAATGGACATTACTTGTTTTGCATCGAGCTCAACCATTTTACCATTATCGTCTTCACCAATTACTGGAAAGAAATTCAGTAGTTTTCGAATGTTAGCTTCATGCTCTGCTGCTGTTCCTTTACCATTAGATGTTTTTGCCATTAAATCATTAGCAAATTCATCAAAAATAGTTAAGGTACGTGTCGGATCAAAATCAAAAACATAAGCGTTTTCTTTTTGTACTAACTGACCATTCCCCTTTTTAAAAGTATATGGGTTTTGTGATCTAAATGCAGCTTGCATGTATTCCGCAGGACTCTTCATACTTGAGAGCATTAAAACTGCTGACCATGGTTTTATGGTTACACCAGTAGTTAGCTGACCAACACTTAAAGTAATTGTTTTATCATATTCCTTAGTTGCCTTTTGTACCCTGTCAAAAGCCTTTTCATTTACTTTTTCCAGTTGGTCATCATTAAGTTGATCATCATCAAGCATGCCATCTCCTGCAGCAACTATTACTTTATAATCTTTAAATACGGGGAATCTTTTTAATTTTTTGGCCAGAGCTTTGGCACTGTCAACTCTGTTCAACAACCAAAAAGTATGAGATAATTCTTGACGTAATTCTGGAGTGGAAAATGGATATTTTTCATTAGTTGTCAGTTTATCTAAGAAATGATTAACTGCATCGTCATAAACAAATTTGCCATTTTCTGTTCTAAAAAATTCATTCAAGTCAAAAGCTGGATCAGCCTTATCACCGTTTTCTAAATTTATGCCTTGTCGTAAAGTGTCCGCCATCATTTCAGAAAGCTGGTAAGTAAACATGTTAAGACGTGGCATTACCGCATATGGGTTACTACTGCCTTCGCTGTCTTCATCCCATTGAGCTTTCGCTTGTTGTTCATCAGCATAAGACCAGTTATAGATTTGATCTTCAGCAAATTTTCCTCTAGCAATTGCCTTAAACGGAGTTCCAGTCAAGTGAAGAGTATATTTACGATTTATTTGCTTAAAGACTTTATCTGTTTTATAAGTGTCTACACCTTCATGGGCTTCATCGATAATTAATAAGTCCCAATCTAAATCCTTAATCCACTTTAACTTATCATAATCACCACCAAAATAAACTGATCCTTTTAGTCCTTGAAGACTTTCAAACACAAGCTGCCCATAGTCCTTTCCATCAGAAATAGAAGCAATAAATTCTTGACGGGAAAGCACAGGCTTTTGCTTTAAAGAATCAGTTTCACTGACGAATTTAATATTAGTCTGCCAAGCAATAAATTTATCAAAATCATCGAACCAAGAGTTAGCTACACTTGGTCGATTAGTAACTACAAGCACATTTTGAAGTTGCATCTTACGGATTAGGTCATAAGCAGTTATTGTCTTACCAAAACGTGGTTTAGCATTCCATAAAAACTCACTTCCTTCACCCATTTTTAGAAAGTAAGCAACGGTTTTATCTACAGCGGCTTGTTGCTCCTTTCGTAATTTATATTGTAGATGTTTTAGATTTCCTTGAATGTCATTAAAATCACGGTCAGCAAATTCGTGAAAGTATTGATGAGAAGTTTTACCATCAATATGGAACCATTCAGTTTTTGGTTTTCTCTCAATATGACGTTTTTGAGTTAAGTAATCATGGAAGTCATGATCAGTGAATGTTTCATCTGTCCCATCTTCATACCGAGCATTTCCTCGCCACAACAATTTAACCTTGGCATCAATAGTATGACTTTGTTGCTTAATCCTGTCTTCCACCGATTGAGAAGCCGTGTAACCAATTTTGGTCCATCCGCTATGAGAAACATCATTAGGTGTCGTATAAGCATATATCATTGGAATAATCCGTTTGAATGCCTTGATTTTTGGTATAATCACTATTTAGTCCATCTCCTTTATCATAGATTCAATAAAGTTTTTTTCTTTTTCGTCCAACTTATATTTTTCATACAGCTGTTGATCAATTTCATGGACGGATTTTGACCAATCTATATCAGAATCATTAGTAAAGTCTTGTAGTGGTACATTTTTCCATGTTCTTTTATTGTTATCTTGAGTTACTTTCAATGTACCTAGCATTACCCTACAGAACTTACTCTTTATATACTTCATTTCATTTTTTGCTTCTATAACATTATCAAACTTACCAATACCAATAAATGATTGAGTATAACCAACTAATGGCTCTCCTATTAAAGGCTCTCCTATTAAAGGTGTGCTCAATACTTCTCCTAACGCACCACTTCCATTTGATTTTGGCAGCAAAACTTTATAATTATGCAGAATACTATTTGATCTTAGATATTTTTCATTCATAAATCTATAGTTTCTGGTATTATGATTCACAATTCCCCAAATCTTTATTGGATGATCTGCATCTCTTTCAGTTACAAAAATAGGAAGTGTAAAAATAGAAGTAGTCAAACGTTTCTCTTTTCCGTCACTTCCAATCTTACTCCTTAACTCTGGGTAATCTTTATATAGAACATCTAGATTAAACTTATTTTGTAAATAAATTATCTTTGAAAGTGAATTGAACTTATTCTTCTTGTTGAAAACTACTTTATGAATAATACTTTGTAATTCTGTAAATGGCGAAAATGTACCAATTGGTCCCAGCTCTTTGGAAACATCACGATATGTAACACACACTCCCCCTTTAATATCTGTGTTTCTAAATACTTTGTTACTATTTTGTTCAAAGTAAAGGACCTTCAAATGAGGATCATTTAACATTTTTTTATTCCATTTTTTAGAGGTTTTTCCTGCATTAGATAAAAACTTTGCAGGAGTTATTAATTCAACTTTTTTCCCAATTTTAAAAGCTTCATCCATAAAAAAAGGAAATAATTGCTTATCACTTGTTCCTTCAACTCCCTCTTGAAAAGGAGGATTACCTATTACAACATCAAATCTAAAAACATTCTTATTCACTTTTATTCACTCCCTATATACCTTACTTATTAACACAGATTTTTTAACTTTGGAATCACTTTCCTCATTTATATCAAATAAACTTAATTGCCCTTCATTAGCATCCATGTCTTCTATATCACCATTGTTAAATAATGACTTATAAGTAAAAATTGATTGCTCTACTTTGTTGCCGCAAGGAATCCATTGACGAAATTCTATTAGTTTATTCTCTGAATTTTTATAAGTGAGCGTGTTCCCTTGAACTATATTTACATTAATAATATATCTTGCTGATTTATATACATCAGAATTGAAATCCAATTCATTTTGATTAAACACCTGATAGCGATTAATGAAAATGTCTATCATTGACTGCTTTGCTTTAATCAAATTATCTTCAAGCAATTCGATTGCGTAAATACTCATTAAAGCCCACAATGCATTATTTTTCCATGTGCTTTTGTTAGATATTTGGTCTACAAAGTCTAGTTTTTGATGCAAAATTTCTTTCAAGAATGCACCTTCACCAGCACTTGGCTCAAAAAAGGTTGCATGTAGATCATGCAGTTTTTCTTGGATAGATGGTTCAGCTAGCATTTTCTTAACCATCCATTGGGGGGTAAATACTTCCCCATGATGCTGAACGCGTTCTTTAGATTTTATTAGGTTATCATCCTCTGCAACGGCCTTAAGCTCAAATCTTTTATTTTTATTTTTAAACTGCTGTTCATTAAAAAGACTAATTTCTTCTTTACTCATCTGGAGTCATCGTCACCTTAATTCTCTTATTTTCATAATATCTTTAGTCTTGATCTAATTATGTAAAAACAATGGTGCCGCACTCTAGAGCTCTTCGGATTATACCGGAAATTAAAATGTAACTTATTGTTCATACCTAATTTTTCTATTAACCTTGAGCCAATGAAGTTTAATTCTAAAAACTAATTTTATTCATTTTACAATTAATTAACAACCTGCAAACTTGTTAAGGTTAAAATTCATAATCAGTCTTATTTTTTATCTTTAAGACTCCAGCTCCTTCCAAATAATTCATTATAGCCACGTTTGAGTTTTAATACTTGGTGCTTTTTGATAATTTCTTGAACTTCTGGATCTAGTTCTTCAGTTCTACCAATCGGTATAAAAACTGCCTTTTTAGCTTAGGATAAAGCTTAATAATATTCTCAGCACGATCCATTTCTATATTTGTAAACTGCAATGAATCATGAATAATAAATGGCAGTTCACTTACCTTTAAGCACACAATATCAAATAAAATTAATCCTTTATATTCGCTACCTATTCCCGTATCTACTGAAGTATTAAATGAATAATGGCTACCATCCTTAATAGTAATAACTTGGAGAATAAACTTTATCACTAAAACAAACTTTACAGTTCAATTCTCGCATTTTATTATTAATATCTTGTTGAACTATATTTAATTCATTTTCTACAGCCTTATCCCAATGTTTCTTACTTTCTATCTTATTTTAGTTAATTTTATTTTTCTAATCATATAATTTATTTGCATTCATTAAATTTTTATTTTCCAAATTGTATTTACTTATTTTTTCAAGCACTAGCATATCCACACTTGGCGTGCTATTGATCTTTTTCACATTACTTTCTAAAGATGGAATCTTTTGATCATTAATATCTAATTGATCCTGAAGTTCTTTTAAAGCTCCCTTAATTTTCATATCCAAAATTTTGCTCAATTTTATATGGAAATTTTCGACCTGGCCCAAGTATTTTGTATTTAAATCTAGGAAAAATTATTTCATAATCTCATAATCTTTTTTTAACTTTTGCTTTTATTCCTTGATTTATTTGAAAGGTAGATATTTGTAATAATATATAATTTTTTTCTGTCTCTTTGTCTATTGATTTGTTGAATCAATTCTCGCGTTGAATTATTCTGCTCAACTTTAGTATCAAGTTCATTTGCATTTTCTTTAAAGTTTCAAGCTGATCTTTTAGTTGTCCAATACGGTCTTCGTTATATTTATATTTTCTTTATTGTTGGTTGGCCTAACATCGTTATATTTGCAAGTGCCCAGCAGTGCTTTTGACATAATTTTAAAATTTTCATAGATACTTTTAAAATTGTTTATTTCATTTTAGCTATCAAATAATTTCTCGAAGTTCTCGATTTGCTGAAATTGTTGTGGTTCGTTTGCTGATTGTAATGGTGATTCTACTAATTTCGAAGGTGAACGAAGATTGACCCTAATAAAATTGCTAATTATCCCTCTAAATCTAACCTTGGGAATGGTAATATCGTATATTTTTTAAAGTTCACCCCTAAACTGTCTTAGTTATTATTAGGTTTTTATTGCACAATGGACATTTATTCCCAACTTCCTGAAGAAAAATAATATCTGTGTCCTGTACAAACAAATTCTCTTCAATATTTTCTGGCTCAACATCATTTTCCCTTTTCGATATATACTCAAAGATTTTGGAAAGAATCTTTCCACTCGTATAGAAACTATCATTGTCGTTAATATCGAAATGATAGTTTCTGAGTTCATAACGCTCTGTCTTGTTTTGCTAATCTGTACCTTAATAGACTTTGCAATTTTAGGGCTCATATTCCGAGCAGGTCTATTACTCTTATTAACCCATATGTAGATTACCGTGCTACTTTTTGAACTGAATTAAATTCATTTTTTCTGCTAAAAAACGTTCTTTCTTATTTAATGGTAAACGAATGAAATGATCAACTAATTCAATGAAATATTCAGGTAACGTATCACCAGCACTAAATTTAATATAAAAAATTTTAAAATATTGATTTAGGTTCACCTTAAATTCCTCCAACATTTTCTGCATCTTTCTGCATTTAATATTGAATAGATTCAAAAAGAAATTTTCTAAATACATTAATTCAAAAGATGTAAGCTGCATCTAAACATTGAATTTATTCAACTAAAGATATTATTAATGATTTAACTAAGCAGTTTAATTTTAATTAAATTGTTTACATTTATCAATATTATTATTTACAAAGGCAAATAATAACCACCAGGCATGTGTTGACTGATCAGTAATTTTACTAGCACGCACTAAAATTTAATAACATTCTGTAACAAGTCACTAGTAATACAAGTTGCAGAACCCAAAATATTTTTTGTTTAGTCCTATTTCTTATTACCTCGTTAGTGACTTTTAGCATGACTTCGATTCTTTCAATTGGGAGACACAAAATGTCTACTACTTCACCCGTTCTAGTACCGTCACAGCTTCTACATGTGGTGTTTGTGGAAACATATCAACGGGATCGATTTGACTAAAGGTGTAATCATCCTTCATAAACTCTTGCAGGTCACGAATCATGGTTGCGGGATTGCATGAAATATAAACAATCTTCTTTGGTCTAGTTTTTACTGCTGCTTCAATAAATTCTGGTGTTAGTCCTTTGCGTGGCGGGTCAACAAAGATGACATCAGCTTTCATCCCCTTAGCAGCCCATCTTGGCAGCACTTCTTCAGCCTTACCAGCCACATATTTAGCATTATTGATACCATTCAACTTAGCATTATTATTGGCATCTTTCACCGCGTCAGACACACTTTCAATTCCACGAACAGATTTAACGTGCTTGGCAACGCTTAAACCAATGGTTCCAATACCAGAATAAGCATCAATCACAATATCATCAGGTTGTAAATCAGCTTTTTTAATAGCTAAATCATATAAGCGAGGTGTTTGCAGTGAATTAATTTGAAAGAAACTTTCAGGGGAAATCTTAAACTTAACATCACCAATTTGATCTGTAATTTGTGGTTTACCAAAAATCAAATAATCAACTTTGCCCAAGATAACATTGGTCTTCTTCGGGTTATAGTTCAAGACTAGGCTAGTTACGCCTTCAATTTGCTTAATTGCCTCTGCTACTTTAGGTAGCTGCGGAAAATCCTTGTGCAGGCAAACTAAGATGACCATAATTTCGCCAGTCGCTTTACTCCGGCGAACGTCCAAGTATCTGACTTCACCTTGATTATGAATTTCATCGTAAGCTGGAACATGATACTGTCTTAAAATGTCACGCACAGCGACTAAAACGCGGTCGATTTCAGGATCAGTTGTAAAGAAATTGGTCAGAGGCACTAAATCGTGCGAATGTTTTCTGAAAAAGCCAATTTCAAGCTGGCCCTTAACCTCACGCACTGGCACCTGTGCCTTGTTACGGTAACCTGTTTCTTCAGGACTAGGCAAAGTCTCGCCTACTTTTACATCACTTAAATGGGCTTTTTGCAGTAAATTTACCACTTGATTACGTTTAAATTCCAGCTGCTTATCGTATTTGATATGTGCTAAAGAAGCTAAGCCTGTTTGAACCCACTGGTTAAGTTTAATGTTAACCCGGTCAGGGCTTTCCTTAATGATTTGCTCGATTTTAGCAAAAGCAAAGTGCTTTTTGACTTTTAAAATCTTAGCTTCTACCGTTTCACCCGATAAGGCATTGTTGACAAATACTGTCATGCCCTCATAATGAGCTACTCCCATAGCTTCATATGATAAATCTGTAATTTCAAGTTTGATAATTTGATTCTTTTCCATATTTTGTCCTTTTTTACAAACACTAATTAATATCTTTATTTTACTAAAAATCCTAGCAAAAGTAATGCACAAGTCGGTTTCTTAATATTGGATTAATTTCAACTTTATCCCTTCACACTTATTGTTGTCTGTGTTACTTTTAATACTAATAACTTAAAGAAAGGACGTTTTTCATGAACAATTATGATACTAATTCAGACAGGCGCCAAATCCACACCATCTCCGAAACCAATACTTTTTTAACTAAAATGTATGCCTTGATGGCTGGTGCGGTACTTGTTTCTGCGTTAGCAGCCTACTTAACAATGACTGTCTTCAGAAGCGCTGTGATGAACATGCCAGTGGCCATGATGTGGCTCATTTTATTTGTCCCATTTGGCTTATCAATGGGTATTAGTTTTAAAGCTGATCGCAATCCAGTTGCCAGTTTAGTGATGTTAATAATATTATCAGCAATTTACGGTTTTGAATTTGCCTTAATTGCCGGCTTTTATACCGGTACGCAAATCACTTCTGCCTTTGTTTCAGCAGCAGCGGTGTTCATTGCCATGGCTTTATTTGGCACTTTTACTAAAAGAGATATGACTAACTGGAACTCTTACTTGAGTGCCGCTTTACTTGGCTTTGTTGTTGCCTTGATAGTTAATATGTTTTTACGTAACCCGGCCGTTACTTATGTCTTCTCATTTATTGGGGTCATTCTTTTTACAGGTTTAACTGCCAGCGACGCCAACAAAATGAAAGCCATTTACACTAATTATGGCGACCAAGTTTCAACTAACGGCTTAGCAGTGCTTGGCGCATTACAACTTTACCTTGATTTCATTAACATTTTTATGTTCTTACTAGAAATCTTTGGTGGCAGTGGCAATAGTCGCAACTAATAGATTTTGTTACTAAACTAAAGAAGCAATTACTCGTGAAAGTAATTGCTTCTTTTTTGTGCTTTATTTATTCACCAACGAAAAATTCAATTCGTTGTTGTAAATTTTTAAAAGTAACAGGACAATAATCACCAATTTCACCATCAAGGTTAACCGGCAATTTTTCGCCTTTGCTTTTACCCATTAATTCAATCTTTAAACTACGCGTCTTAGTGTAAATAATGTCAGGATCATCAACGTGTTTGCCGTTTAAAGCTAAAGCCATTAATTTTAACAACTTTACTGGTTCAGACGGCTTGACAATTATTAATTGAAACAAGCCATCACTTAATTCAGCATCAGGCATAATTTGTTCAAAGCCACCGATGGAATTGGTCATTCCGAGCAATAACATTGAAAGTTTGCCCTCGTATACGCCCTCATCATAGGTAAGACGAAGTTCGTTTTCAGTAAGATGAGGCAGCATTTCCGCACCCTTAATTAAGTAGGCAGTATAGCCAAGTGCAGACTTTACTTCTGATGGAACTCCATAAGTTAATTCAGTCAATGAACCACAAGCCGCAATATTAACAAAATACTGAATATCCTTGGCAAAAGTTGCCTCACCAATATCCATTTTACGGGTTTTATTTTTGAGAATAACCTTTGTTGCTTCAGCAATATCATCTCGCGGGATATGCAGAGCACGAGCATAATCGTTAGTAGTACCGGCAGGAATAATTGCCATCTTCGGTCTTTTTTCCAAATTCGCAATACCGTTGACCACTTCATTGATGGTGCCGTCACCGCCAGCAGCAACAATCAAATCAAAGCCTTCATTAGCCACCCGAGTTGCTTCTTTTTGAGCACTTTGCTTTTCTGGCTTAGTTCTAAATGCACTTGCCTCATACCCAGCTTGTTCCAAAACGTCCAATATATCCGCGACATTTTTAGGCATCTGTTCGTGACCAGATACAGGATTATAGATCAATCTTGCTTTTTCAGTCATAATTTCTACCCTTATTACTTCAAAACTTACTTAACGCTTCTGCAATTCTTCATTCAGCAACTTATTAATTATCTTTGGATTGGCCTTGCCCCTGGTTTGTTTCATCAACTGCCCGACAAGATAACCAATTGCCCGATCCTTACCGTTCTTAAAGTCTTCTACCGATTGTGGGTTGTTATCAACAACTTCTTTAACCATAGGAGCCAAAACGCTGGTATCAGATAACTGCACCATACCTTTGTCTTCAACGTATTTCTGAGGATCAGTACCGTTAGCAATTGTCTCTGCAAAGACCTTTTTAGCTATCTTAGAAGAAATCGTACCATCTTTAATCAATTTAATCATGGCAGCTAAATGTTCTGGTGTCAACTTAATATCAGCAAGTTCAACCCGATTATCATTCAAATAACCATTAACCTGAGTGTTCATCCAGTTAGCAGCAAGTTGCGGATCAGCTCCAGCAGCAACAGTCTGATCAAAGAAGTCTGAACTTTCTTTGGTTTGCAAAAGAACATTTGCGTCATATTCTTTCAGACCAAATTCATTCACATACTGGTTGTAACGTTCTTCAGCTGAACGCGGTAAAGTTGACTTGATTTCATCAATCCACTCTTGACTAATATGATCAGGAGCAATGTCAGGTTCAGGGAAGTAGCGGTAATCTGCATCGCCTTCTTTGACACGTTCCAAAACAGTTTTACCAGTTGCTTCATCAAAGCGGCGAGTAGAAAGTTGCACGCGACCACCAGAAAGGAGAACTTGCGCTTGCCTTTTTTCTTCATACGCCAAAGACTTACGCACGTGTTCAAAAGAGTTCAGGTTCTTCATTTCAACTTTGGTACCCAGTTCCTTTTGACCGGCAGGTCTAATGGAAATGTTGGTATCAACACGCATTGATCCCTCTTCCATCTTAACGTCGGAAGCACCGGTAAATTGCACTATCTTACGCAATTTTTCAAGGTAAGCATAGCCTTCATCAGGATCTGCAATTTCTGGCTCAGAAACAACTTCAAGTAAAGGAACACCTTGCCGGTTTAGGTCAACATAGGAATAACCGTTTGTACCGTGAGTATTCTTGCCGGCATCTTCTTCAATATGCATTTCATGAATTCCAATGCGCTTTTTCTTACCGTGAGATTCAATTTCAACATAACCGTCACGAGCTAGTGGTTGGAAAAATTGGGTAATCTGATAAGCCTTAGGACTATCAGGGTAGTAGTAATTTTTCCGGTCAAAATGAGTTGTTGGCAAAATATGAGCATGTGTGGCCAATGCAACCATAATTCCTAAACGGTAAACGTCCTTGTTAACGTAAGGTAAAACACCCGGCATCGCCCAATCAATGACATTTGTTTCCGTGTTGGGTTTAGCACCATAACTTACTGGCGAAGGTGAAAAAATCTTACTTTTAGTTTTTAATTCAAAGTGAACTTCGAACCCAATCGTTGATTTAAAATTCATCAGTTAATCCTCCATTCCAGTTGGTGTTTTTTCATAAAACTTATTAGTTCTTTCAATAAAGTCAGCAACTTGGAAAATACTGCCTTCATCAAACCGTTTGGCCATAATCTGCAGTCCTACAGGCATCCCATCAACTAAACCAGCAGGAACACTGGCAGCAGGAATTCCTGCTAAGTTGGCCGAGATTGTCAAGATATCATTATTGTACATTTTAATCGGGTCAGAAATTTCACTACCGATGCCAAAAGCAGGCGTAGTAGTAGTTGGACCAACAATAACGTCATTCTCAGCGAAAATCTGATCGAATTCGTCACAAATTAACGTTCTCACTTTAGACGCTTGTCTAAAGAAACGATCATAAGAGCCAGCCGAAAGTGCAAAAGAGCCCAGCATAATCCGGCGCTTAACTTCTTCGCCAAAGCCTTCTGAGCGTGACTTAACGTAAACATCTAATAGGTTCTTAGTATCTTGAGCACGGTAGCCGTAGCGAATACCATCAAATCTTTGCAGGTTTGATGAAGCCTCACTTGAAGCAATAATGTAATAGTCAGGAACTACATACTTGGTTAAAGGCAAAGATACCTCAGTAATAATTGCTCCAGCATTTTCCAGAGCATCAATTTGTTCTTGAATTGCCTTGCGCATATCGCCATCCACTGCAGCCATATATTCTTTAACTACCGCTACATGCATACCCTTAACATCTTGACCAATGTACTTGGTAAAATCAGGCACTGCTCTAGTCGAAAGAGTAGAGTCGTGCTCGTCACTACCCGCAATAACATTTAAAACTTGAGCCGAAGTTTTTGCCCGCTTACTCATCACGCCGATTTCATCTAATGAAGAAGCAAAAGCAATTAAACCCCAACGTGAAACGCGACCGTATGTTGGCTTAATACCAAAAATGCCGTTAAACGCGGAAGGCTGCCTGATCGAACCACCAGTGTCTGAACCCAAAGCAGCAACGACTTGGCCCGAGGCAACAGCAACAGCTGAACCACCAGATGAACCGCCTGGTACTTTGTCCAAATTCCACGGATTGTGGGTAATGCCAAAGTATGAATGTTCAGTAGAAGAACCCATCGCAAACTCATCCATGTTAGTTTTACCCACAAAAGTCACTTGCGCCTTTTTTAATCTTTCAATAACCGTCGCATCATATACCGGAATGTAATTATCCAGAATGTGACTAGCTGCCGTAGTTTTAACACCATCAGTAATAATGTTGTCTTTAATGGCAATGGGAATGCCAGCAAGTTTATTATGAGCAAAGTCTAAATCATTTTGTGGCTTTGCATCTTCTTGAACAGTAATCCAAGCGTTCAACTTGTCATCTGTCTTTTTAATATTATCAATTGTATCTTGCGCTAATTTGTCGGCTGACAAAGTCTTGTGGGCAAGTTTTTCATTTAAAGAGTCAATATCTTCATTTAAGTAATTCATTACTCGTCCTCATCCTTATTAATAATTACCGGAACCTTAATGAAGCCATTGGCCTGTTCAGGAACATTTTTCATTAATTCAGCTCGATCTTGCCAGTGTTCAGGCTTGTCTTCTCTAAAGACAGTATCACGATCAACAACCTGAACGGTTTCTTTCACACCAGCAGTATTAACTTCTGATAATTGATCAGCCATATTAATAATTGAACTCATTTGTTCAGTTACCTTGCTGATATCTTTTTCATCAATCTCAAGCCGCGACAAAGTCGCAACGTGTTTAATTGTATCTTCTGTAATTTCCACGC
>CAMLHK010000018.1 GCA_946479925.1 uncultured Lactobacillus sp.
CATGCCTAATGAAAACGTCCTTTGCTATTATACTAAATACTTTGAAAAAGTAAAGACATTTTATCCAATTTTATTCGGATATATTATTATCGATTTTCTCAAACAGTTTTTGATTGCTTCGGCCATCATGATTTTCAATATAAGAAGCAATATCGCTGGCAAAACTGTCGGGATTATCAACATACTTATATAGTTTAGGATAAAGACTGCCTAAAATCAAATTTACTTCGCCTAAAACTGCAGGAAGCTGGCTCGGTTTATGATAATACCGAGAGCCGATGCCTGATACAACTTCTCGATATATCGCATCTTTTTCGAGTAAATTTATTTTTTGTGGAATAAATTGCTCTGGCTGCCCCAATACCAAAACTCTAAATGTTTCCTGAAGTCCCAGGCGAAACAAATCCTCAATTAAAACCAGCCGAATTGCAAAGTTTAAACTGGGATCCAGCAACAAACTCTGAGCAAAATTTTTAAAATTTGGTAAATCTAACTTAAATAATTGTTCGTAATCAAATTTTGTCGGCTTGCTTTTTTGCTTGAAATTAACTATTATTTGCTGCTGCTTTGTCTTACTAACAGGTTCAACTAAATCCGGTAACTCGTAGGCGGTAATATTTTTTACCTCTAATGCTTCAATAGAAAAGTGATTCATTTTCAGAATTCTACTGTATTCACGAAAAATTTTAGGATTGGTAAACAAGTCTTTTTCTTCTTTAATTAACTCATAAGCTGAATAATTTTGTTTATCCTTAAGATAGAGCTCGCAAAGACAAAGTACGATTTCATTACTTGGTCCAATTCTTAATGCCTCTTCAAGATTTTGTATTGCTTGAGCAAAATCTCCTTTTGCTGCGGATTTTTTGGCTAAACTAAGCAGATTTTTTTGACTTAATGAGGTCATTTATTTATCTTTCTTGATAATTCTCTGACCGGTTTTATTGACATCAACAGGATGATGAGTTTCTTTCTTGGGCAACTCGCTCTTACTATTTCTTTTTTGCATAGCACGATGGCGGTTTTGGTTAACTTCCATTACTACTGGTAAAACTACTGGGCGTCTATTCGTTTTGCGGTAGAGAAACTTTTCCAAATCATTACGAACATCCTGCTTAATTTCAGTCCAATCAAATTTTTTATGTTCAAAGTTATTAGTGATAGTTTTTTTAATCAATTCAATGCTGTCACGCATCAGTTGCTGATTGGCCTTAATGTAAACAAAGCCTCTACTGGTAACTTGTGGTTGAGCAATAATCTTTTTCTTACGGCGATCAATTGTGACTACAGCAATGAAAATACCGTCATCTGATAATACTTCTCTGTCTCGTAAAACAATATTACCAACATCCCCGATACCAGAACCGTCAATCATCGTATCCTCACCTGGGACCGGATCTGTTAAATAAAGGCGCTTTTGATTGAAATCGTAGTTTAAGCAATCTCCATTCTTGGTAATAAAAATATTATCTTTATCCATTCCTGCCCTAATAGCTAAATCCTTGTGTACTTCAAGCAGTCGATATTCACCAATAACGGGAATTAAAAATTGCGGTTTCAAAATATCAATAAGTAGTTGCAAATCACGGCCTGTCGCGTGTCCACTGGTATGCTTTGCCTTACCTAATTGAATAACGGTCCCACCAGCACGATAAACCAGATCACTGGTTTGTGCCACAACCGTTTCCACAGAATGAGAAGGTGTCGTCGCAATAAAGACTAGGTCGCCCTTATGAATTGTGATCATGCTGTGACGGTTCTTAGCCATCTTTTGCAATGAATTTAAGGGCTCACCCATTTGACCGGTTTCCAAAATAACCGTCTTTTCATCTGGAGTTTCTTTTAAATTTTTAACCCTCATTAATAAACCTTTAGGGACATTCAAATAACCCAGATTCATTGCAGTACGAACGATTTTGGCTAAATCTCTTCCAGTCAGTAAAACTTGTCTACCCGTTTGATAGGCCGCGTTTAAAACTTCTTGAATTCTAATCAAATTCGAGGCTTTTGCAGCAACAATTACCCGACCATTTGCATTACGAAAAACATTTGTAACATAATCTCCAATGTCCTGTTCAGCAACATTTGGTAAAGATGCCTCTGCATTTGAAGAATCACTTAATAAAGCCAATACCTTTTTTTGACCAATTTCAGCTAATCGATCTAGATCAGTCCGGTATTTAGGAGCAGCGGAAGGGTCAAATTTAAAATCGCCTGTGTAAACCACCTCTCCGGCTGGAGTATGCACGTCAATACCAAGAGAATCAGGGATGGAATGCGTAGTTGGGAAAAAAGAGATATTGGCGTTTTTAAATTCAATCTCTGTTTCCGCATCAATCACGTGAAAGAGACTGTTTTTACACCGTTTATTCTCACGTCTTACTGTTATCTTAGCCAATTCAATAGTTAATTGGGAGCCAAAAACTGGAATGTCATATTTTCGTAGAATATAAGGTAGTGCCCCAATTGAATCTGCATGTCCATGTGTCAAAAAGATGCCGACTACCTGATCACCATATTGCTCGAAAAAATCCAGATCTGGAATAACCAGATCTATTCCAAACAATGTACTGTCGGGATATTTAAGGCCGGCATCAAGAACAAAAATTTCATCATTAACTTGAACAGCGAACATGTCTTTTCCTTGCTCACGAACACCGCTCAGAATCATAATTTTAACTTGATCAGTCATTATATTTCCTTTTCTTTAATTGCTATTCAGTTGTTATTTATGGATCAGATGATCACAACGTAAAAAGTATCTTTTTTTATTCTAGCATAAAATGGTATTATGACAAAAATAAAAAAGCCGATTCAATACTCGAACCAGCTTTTTTAGATCTCAATTAAAATTAACGACGTAAGCCTAACTTCTTAATTAATTCACGATAGCGATTAATATCTTTGTTTTGTAAATAACGAAGCAAGTTACGACGGTGACCGATTTTCTTCAACAGGCCAACATAAGAATGGTGGTCATGTGAGTGATTTCTCATATGCTCAGTCAGATTGTTAATATCTGTAGTCAAGATTGCCACTTGAACCTCAGTTGAACCTGTATCACCTTCGTGAGTCGCAAATTTTTGAATGATTTCATCTTTTTCAGCTTTTGAAATTGCCATAATATTTTCACCTTTCACTAAAATAATTGCCGTTAACAACGTTAACCGTCAGGTGTGAGCGTGCAAACAGCGTTAACGGTTCACAACAATAGTATAATACAGACAATTTTTTAAAAAAGCAAGTATAATTTATCTTGCATCTGCAATTATCTTTCAGTATAATCTATAAAGTAGAATTACGATCAATGGAGGTGAATTTTATGCCACAAATCAAATCAGCTATTAAGCGTGTTAAGACTCAAGATGCTGCTAGAAAGCGCAATGCTGCTCAAATGAACAAGTTAAGAACTGCCGTTAAGAAGTTTAAGACTGCTCAAGCTGCTGGTGCTGATAACGCCTCCGAATTACATGTAGCTGCTGCTCGTGCTATTGACAAGGCAGCTTCAAAAGGACTTATTCACAAGAATAAAGCTAGCCGTGATAAGAGTCGTTTAGCTAAACTTGCAAAATAATAATTTGATTAAATGATAATCAAAAAGACAGAAGTGAAAATCATTTCTGTCTTTTTATTTACCAAAATTTATACGTAATTAGACATTAAGAATAAAGAGCTTCAAAAAATTATCGGCTCGATATTGACCATTTTTATAATTATAATCCAGTTTAATTGCTTGCTCTAATAGCTGTGCTACTTTTTCTTTTGCTAACTTATTTTTTAGCGCCAACTTAACACGATAAGGATGAACACCAAGTTTTCTTACAATTTCAGCTTCACTTCTCCCTCTTGCTTCAAGTATTTTAACTATCAAAATCATTTCTAATTGGTTTTCAAAAACCGCAAGTATTTGAATTGGATTATTTCCGTTTTGAAGTTGATTATTTAACCGAGCGATAGCTTCTTGGTAGTTTTGGGCTAAAGCTGAATCTAAAATTGCAAAAATATTTTGTGCTAGTGATAAATCAACATTCTTTTCAACTATTTCAGTAGTGATATTTCTGTCAACAGCTACCATCTTCAGCTTATTATAATTACTTAAAACTATATCTAAAACCTGGTCACTGCGTTCAAGCAACAATGTTGCAGCAGAATTTGTAATATGATAGCCCTCGGTCGTTATAATTGCTTTAATTACTTTATTCAGATCATAAGGACGAACTTGAGTCTCAACAACGTTAAAATTTTGCGTGACAGACTTCGTTATTTTTTTGCGCCGATCTAATTTTTCATAAGAGGCGATAATAACTATGACATCTTCAAGTTTTGCAGTATTTACAAAAATATTTTGCAGCTGGGTGATCTGCTTTTGATATTTTTTGGGAACCTTTGACGTTAAGAAAAAAGGGTTCTTAATTGTTATTACTTTTTTCTGGCTAAAAAGACTTGATTCAGTAAGATCAGCAATTAATTCGTCTAGCCCCTCTGCTTCGCAATCAACGGAAACTTTTTCATAGTCTGCGAAAATCTCATCATGTATATACGAGCTAGTTAGATATTCATTTAAAAAACTATCATTTCCATTAATTAAAGTATGCAAAATTTTTTTATTTGAGTTTTTAAATAAAGAAAGTAATGTCATTTTTTAATCACCGGCAAAAATCTTTTAAATTTGGGTTTTATTAAAACACCATAGTTCCAAGTTATCATACCACAGTCCTGAGTCGAAGCCCATGGAATATGTTGACTTCGAAGAGTAGCAATAGTTTCTGGATGAGGGTGCCCAAAGCGATTCTTGCGGCCAGCAGAAATAAAGACTCTTTCTGGTTGCAAAGCTTGCAAAAATTCTTTATTGGAAGCGGTTCGACTTCCATGATGTCCTAACTTAAAATAATCAGCATGTAAATGATAACGGCTCAATATTTCCAGTTCCCCTTTTTGGCCCAGGTCTCCGGTAAAAAGCCAGCTTTTGTTTGCTAATTTAAATAATAACGAAAGTGAATCTTCATTTTTACCAATACCTGGCTTAAAAGGATATACAACTTTGAAGGAAATTGGTTGCTCATTTATTGTTTCACCGGCTAACAGCTGTACAATCTGCCCTTTTTGAATTCGACCTGTTATTCTTTTGCAAAATGAAGGATTCCTTATCAATCCTTGCGCCATATACAATTTTTTTACCCGAATTTGACTCAAAAGTGGCCTTAAGTCCCCTACGTGATCAGCATCCTGATGGCTGATAAAAATTCCGTCAATTTTATTTATTCCTTGTGCTTTCAAAAAAGGCACGGTGATTTTATTAATCTGCGGGGTTATTTTTTTACCATTAAAATTTAATTTTCCACCAACGTCAATGAGATAAACATGCCTAAAAAGAGGCGTAGATATTAAGATACTATCCCCCTGTCCTACGTCAATAAAAGTTACTTGACCCTTGAGGGGAAAATGAATCGTTAAGAAGATTAGTCCGTATATAATTAAGGCCAGCTTAAAAAGATATCTGATTAATTTTTGATTTTTAGACTTTTCATTTATTAATACCAACAATATAGAAGTTAACAGTAATAAAAACAGGCATTGCCACCAATTAATTTTTCCGAATGTTAAAAGACCAATTTTACTATTAGAAACCTTCGCAATTACTTTCTCACCTTGTTCAAGTATCTTTTCAAGGAAATAACTACATCGGGGACTAATGTTAAAAATAATTAAATTTAAAAAAGTCAAGGGCATAACAACCCAGTTAAAATATGGTACCACTAACAAATTAAAAAAGACCGTTAGCAGATTAAACTGAAAGAAATGAAATAAAAGTAGTGGCAATAACAAATTGTTTAAAGCCCAGGACTGTCTAAACTTAGTCAGGCTTTTAGTCATTTCAAGGCCCAAGGCTAAAGTGTAACTTAAAAGAGCTCCAGTACTCATCATGAGTCGAGGATTGACGGACATATGCAAAACAGCCGTTAATCCTAGCAGATCTGCCTTATTAATTTTTAGCTTATGCAACGAAAAAATTTGCCCCAAGATATAGGTTAAACTCGCTCTAATAAATCCAGCTTGACCATTACTTAGAAAAATAACGACTAATAAGATAAACAAGCAAAAAATGAAAGTTTCTTTTTCAGTTAATTTACAGTAATAGCACATTGTGCTTATTACTAGCGTGTAAATACCAACATGCAAACCAGAAATGCTTAAGATATGAATGACACCGAGGTCACGATAATTATTGAGTATTGTTTGGAATTTCTGGTCAGGGCTTTCTCCCAATATAAGTTCATTACTAAAAAAAGACAAAATCGGTGGAAACTTTTGCAAAAATTTCTTTAACTGAAAACGCCAGTAATGCAGGTAATTTGCTAATCCTCCTTTCTTAATTTGGATCTTAAAGCTCGTTAAATTAACTTGCTGAGTAATCTTTTTACTGCGGTAATATTTTTGCTGGTCAAATTCTCCATAATTCGAAGCTGGTTCAATTGGGTTAACCTCACCAGACAAATCATGTAATATAACTTTATAGCCATAATTTAATTGCTTTAGCTGACTTGAACTCAATTTGCCAGAAACTAAAATCTTACTTCCAGCCGTCTGCCCTTCAACCGTAAACCAGTCATCGGAAATCTTCATTTTGTCTGGAAAAAAGGTAATAGCTGTATTGGGTTTAAGTGCAAAATTAGTTTTACTCATGTCAGAGTGAAAACCAAAAATAGTTGCCAAAAGAATAATAAAAATTAGCCATTTTAAAGAATTAAATTTAAATAAAAGTAAAAAACCTAAATAAAAAACTATTAATAGGCAAGTACATTTTTGCACAAAGGTATAGCATTGATATTCCAAGAAACTTAAATTAATTAGTAATAAGGCCAGTAGCAGGAAAAACCCAGGTCGCAGAATATCAAATTTCCAGTTGGTCTTTAAGCGCAGCAAAAGTCTTTTCTCCAATTCCTGATACCTGCATTAAATCTTCAACAGATTTGAATTCCCCGCTTTTTTGACGGTAAGCAATAATTTGCTGAGCCTTTTTTTCACCAATACCATTTAGTTGTTGCAGTTGACTTACGTTTGCAGTATTAATATTCACCTTGTTACCGGCATTAGTTTGGTCACTTGTTGTCTCAGGGGCAGAATTAGAAGCATTGGAAGAAACCGATTCAACGACTTGTTCTGCTTTAATTTTTTCACCTTTGTATGGAATGTGAATTTTATCTTGATCTTTCAATATCAATGCTCGATTAACATTCTTTAGCTGCGCATTGTTCTTAATTCCCCCTGCGGCGGCAATTAAATCGTTTAAACGTGCTCCACTTCTTAAAGTATAAACGCCTTGGTGATTAATCGCGCCTGATATATCACAGGTCACATCTTTAGGCTTAGTCGCGGCTACCTTTTTGGTAACAGATTCAGTATTTGACAACTGTTTACTTGCGTCACTGCCGGACTGATTTTTATTTTGCACAGTATTCTCATTTTTATAATCTAATTCGTCAAAAGTGTCATTTGAGTTTGGCCTTTGAGACCAAACTACTAGAACAATGCCCAAAAGGACTATTCCAATGAAAAAATATTGTTTGTGTTCCTCAATAAAAGCTTTAATTTTTTCCCAGTTCATTTTTTCAACCCCCATTGATAAGTACGCAAAAAAAGCCCAAAAACTTGGGCTTTTAGTAATTATTGATATTTTTGTTGTAAATAATGGAGTGCATCATCAAAAGTACGAACGGGAACTATTTTCATTCTAGTACCAATCTGCTTAGCTGTTTTTTTAGCTAATAAATAATTGCTGGTGACTTTTTTCATTCCTGCAGTATCCGTCGGGGCAAAAAACACTTCAGCGCCGGCTTTGTCAGCAGCTACTACTTTTTTATCAACGCCGCCAATCATGCCAACTTTTCCAGTAGGACTGATAGTTCCAGTTCCAGCTATTTTATGTCCTTGAGCCAAATGTTTACCCGAAAAAACTTCGTAACTGGTCAAGGTAAACATTAAACCAGCTGAAGGGCCACCAATTGCGCCAGCATTAATCGTTACTTGAGGATGGGTTTCGACCTGTAAATGTTCAACCAATTGAATGCCAATACCTGGCTTTCCTGTCCCTGCAACTTTAACGATTTTCCCTTTGAAATCTATTTTTTTCTGTTCACGCAAAGCATTAATTACAACTTCAGAGCCAATCTTTTTCTTTTGAAAGTAATTGATCATTTCTTCAGTAGAGCGAAATTTATGACCATTCGCACCTAACACGGTATCTCCTATTTGCAACTTATTTCTAAAACTGGAACCCTTTTGTACCTGCATAACATATACGCCTTTATAATGCAGTTTAGGCTTAAGACCTGCCTTTTTAGCCGCACAATAAAGTGCATTTTGCTGACTTGTTTGCATATACCAATTTTGTAGTTCCTGATACTGAGTGTTACTTGAATTACCCAGTAATTCAGACTTGGGAATGCGACTGGCATATTTTTGAGTATAACTAAAAAGGTACTCCCAGACTGATGCCGGCTGGCTAGTTTCACTAACTGTAACTAGATAGAAATTATTGGGCGCCTTGGCCTTACTTTTCACAAATTGTCCTACTGGCACTGCGCTTCCCGGCATTTCAATATAATAATTTGTCGGCCAGTTCAACCCAATAAAAACTAGAAAAAGAGTCAGAATAAAAAGCAGCCATTTACGTGTCTTACTATTTCTTTTAGCATGATTTTCTTCTTTATTCATGAGAATTTTTCCTTTAAAGCCTTTGCAGCCTCGCTGGGCAAGAAACTATTAAAATCACCATTAAATTGTGCAATTTCTTTAATAATACTAGATGCAACATAACTATTTTCCGGTTTAGTAAAAAGCAAGACTGTACTAATATCATTTGCCATTTTTCTATTCATTTCCGCAATCTGTTGTTCAAATAAGAAGTCTGTAGTGTTTCTGACTCCCCGCACGATAACATTTGCGTGTAAATCTCGTGCTACATTAACTGTCAGCTGATCAGGCTTTAGCAGCACCTCAACATTTGGCAGGTTTTTAACAGCAGCTTGGCATAATTTTTGCCTTTCGTTATCCTTAAAAAGATATTTTTTAGCCGTATTAACCATTACTACTACGTAAACTTTATCAAAAATTGCAGCTGCCTGCTTAATAACATCAACATGTCCATTAGTAACAGGATCAAAACTGCCCGGAAAAATTGCTACACTCATTATTATTTTTTATTCCTTTCGATAAAAACGGATAATGGTTTTACCCAGGTGCTTTTCTTTAATAAACTCAAAACCAGCAACTACCTCCAAATCCGTCTGATCATCTGTTTCAGCTACTATTATTGCTCCTTGATGTAGCAAAGCTAAATCACGCATTTTTGCCATATCAGACGCAATTTTTTGCTTTGCATATGGCGGGTCCAAAAAAACTAAATCAAATTTCTGTTGCTCTTCAGCCAATTTATTCAAGGCGGCTTTACTGGACATCTTATATACAGAGAAAAGATTAGGCTCTTTGGTCAAGGCAATATTTTTGCGAATAATCGCTACGGCCTGGTAATTAATGTCTATTATCACGGCATGGTGACAACCGCGAGAAACGGCTTCTATTGCTAAAGCACCACTTCCGCCATATAGATCAAGGACTTCACCACCAGAAAAGAATTGACCTAATGAATTAAACAGTGACTCTTTAACTTTATCACTAGTCGGTCTTGTCTTTTGACTCTTTAAAGTAAATAAATTTCTTTTGGCATATTTTCCAGAAATAATTCTCATAATAGTTGTTCTGTATTTTCCTGACGTTCTTGTAACTTTCTTTCAGCATCTGCTGCTAAATCCGTAATTTGTTGTTCAATATGATCACTTGAAAGATCGATTTGATCCCATTTTGATCTTTCAACCCTGTCAACAAAATCAAGTGCATTCAGATTCCGAATAACTTGATCGATCTCATTTTGATTTACATATAAAATACAATAACCGAATTTTTTAGAAAAATATACTATATCACCATAATGCCTTAGCTTATATTGGTTGCTGACTGAATTTAAATAAACAATAATGCTCAGCCTTTGGCTAATATTTTTATTGGTTAAGTCTTGCTTGATGCTCATTTAAAACTTCCTTCTTTTTCGATTCGTTCATTTGCTGATATGTTCAGTACAATCCCAATAGCGGCTGATAAGATAATTAAAGAAGAGCCACCGTAGGAAATAAAAGGTAATGTGACCCCGGTTATAGGCAATAGACCAAGCACGGCACCTACATTAAACAGAGTTTGAATAAAGATAATTGTAGTAACTCCAAAACATACCAGAGCATTGAATTGAGAACTGGCATGGATACCAACTTCCATGATACTCCATATCAGATAAAACATAAGACTTAGTATGACTAGAGCACCAATAACCCCAATTTCTTCTGCAATTATAGCTAAAATAAAGTCTGTGTAAGGTTCCGGAAGATAGCCCCGTTTTTGCATGCTATTGCCTAATCCTACTCCGAGCAAACCACCATTATGAATAGCATAATACGAATTAACTAGCTGGGCACCACCCTTTTGCTCAAGTTCAAAAGGATGCAGAAAAGACATAAAACGGTGATACTGATACTTATTTTGTAAAAAAGCAGGATTCAATTTGATAACCAGGAAGATAAACAAATATATTCCAACTGCAATACCAATTAAGCATAATACTGCATTTTTAGCAGGAACACCAGAAACAGAAAACATGATAATCACAATCATGGCTAAAATAGCAGTACCGCCAAAATCCGGTTCAAGTATAACCAAAAGCATCATAAAAGCAGCTAAAATTGCTGGCCTATACAAATTACGAATAATTTGGCCTTTTTTGAAAGCTCCATCATGACGGTCTAAGAAATAAGCTAAGTAAATTATCAGCGACAGCTTGGCAATTTCTAATGGTTGAATCTTTATTATCTTTAAATCAATCCAGCCAACAGAACCATTTACGGCTGCGGCAGATCCCTTAAAAATTTTCAAGAGAATCAGGTAAATGAGCAGCAAAAAACTAAGACCTAAAAACCAGATAACAAATTTGCGACTCTTAAAAATTTCTAGTTTTAAGAAAAAGCACAGAGCACAGCAGACAAAAACGGCAAAGACGGCATACAGAGCCTGGCGAATACCATATATTGCCGGGTTAAAGCCATTAACTAATAATATGTCCGAACTAGCCGAATAAACCATTACTATTCCAAAAACGACTAAGAGAATATAAGGTATGAAAATATTGTAATTTAAATGGTGAAGTTTTTGCCGCACTAGCCGACCTCTCCTTCTGTAACTTAATCTACCTTTATTATAAGCATTATAAAACAAAAAGAGCACCACTTCATCAGTGAGTGCCCTTCTAAAACATTTATTTATTTTTTATTACGTTTCTTATCAGCTTTTTGTCTTTCTGAAGTATTGAGAATTTTCTTTCTTAATCTAATTGAATCAGGAGTTACTTCACAGTATTCATCATCATTTAAAAATTCAATCGCCTCTTCTAGAGTTAAGGTCTTAGGAGTTCTGATTGCAGCGGCATGGTCTTTACCGGCAGCACGAGTGTTTGTTAAGTTCTTACCTTTAATAACGTTGACCGCAATATCACGATCACGAGAAGATTGGCCAACAATCATCCCTTCATAAACTTCTACTCCAGCACCAATAAATAATTCACCACGTTGTTCGACAGTTTGTAAAGAATACGTAGTTGATTTGCCCTGGCTAATCGATACTAAAGCACCATTTTGCCGGCCCGGTTCCCAATTTTTGACAACTGGCTTATATGAATCAAAACTGTGGTTCATAATGCCGTAGCCACCGGTTTGGGACATAAATTCATTATTGTAACCAATTAAGCCACGAGAAGGAACCAAGAAGTCTAAACGGGTTTGATTATTGCCAGTTGAAGTCATATTCTTCATCTCACCTTTTCTTTGTGAAAGAGAATCAATGACAGAGCCAACATATTCATCAGGAGTATCAACCTGGACAGCTTCAAATGGTTCACACATTTTGCCGTCAATTTCACGATAAATTACCTTTGGTCTTGATAATTGTAATTCAAAACCTTCCCGCCGCATTTCTTCAACTAAAATTGAAAGGTGCAATTCACCACGACCAGATACAGTCCAGGCATTCAATTGGTCTGTCGGCTCAACTCTTAACGACACATCGGTACGTGTTTGCTTAATTAGTCGATCCTCTAACTTCTTAGGCGTAACTTTGTCACCCTCACGACCAGAAAATGGTGAGTCATTGGCAACAAAATCCATTTGCAAAGTTGGCGGATCTATTTTAAGAAGTGGCAATGCTTCCGGATTTTCGGCAGAAGCAATAGTCTCACCAACAAAAATATCGTTAATACCGCTAATGGCAATGATATCCCCTGCTTTAGCTTCAGTAATTTCATTACGCTTCAAACCGAAGAAACCAAATAATTTGGTAACCCTAAAGTTTTGGGTAGAACCGTCACGCTTCATCACAGTGATATTATCGCCAACTTTAACTTTACCGCGATAAATACGGCCAACGCCAATTCGACCAACATAATCATCCCAGTCAAGCATTGTAATTTGGAACTGCAGAGGCTCATCAGCATTGTCAATAGGCGCAGGAATAGCCTTAATAATAGTGTCAAAAATAGGATTCATCGTTTCTTCCTGTTTAGCAGGATCTGGATCATAGGATGAGGTACCATTCAAGGCCGATGCATAAACGACTGGAAAATCAAGTTGTTCATCGTTAGCACCAAGTTCGATAAATAATTCCAAAACTTCGTCAAGAACTTCTTTCGGACGAGCACCAGGACGATCAATTTTATTGATAACCACAATGGGCTTAACTCCAGCCTCTAATGCCTTTTTGAGTACGAAACGAGTTTGCGGCATAGTACCTTCATAAGCATCAACCAGCAATAAGGCACCATCGACCATATGCATGATTCGTTCAACTTCACCACCAAAATCGGCATGTCCTGGAGTATCCAAAATATTGATGGTAGTGTCACCATACTTAACCGCTGTATTTTTAGATAAAATAGTAATACCACGTTCACGCTCAATATCGTTGGAGTCCATTGCCCGATCTTCCAGAGCCATATGTTCAGGGAGAGTGTCGGATTGCTTCAATAATTGGTTAACCAAAGTAGTTTTACCATGGTCAACGTGCGCTATGATAGCTATATTTCTAATATCGTTTCTTCTTTTTTCTGACAAAAGTATTCCTCCTCCACTCCTCAATAAAAAAACTGTGACGTGGTCACAGTTTCGGCGGCACGTCAAAAACATGCTGATCGAAGTGTTTCATATCTGTATATTTACGCTCATTGATTTTACCACCTAACTGTTTAAGGGTCAACGTTTATCCCTCTTTTTCAAATTAAAAATTTAGTATAGAATAAAAAGCAGACAAATTAGTTTATTTTATGTTACAAATATAACTATAAACTTTTATGAAAGAGTGAATGTAATTGATTTTAATGAAAGATATTACCCGAGATGGAAATCCGGTATTACGCAAGGTAGCCAAACCACTAACTTTTCCTTTAAGCGAACATTATCAAAATTTAGCAAAAGAAATGATGGAATATCTGATTAACTCCCAAGATCCTAAAATTGCCAAAAAGCACCAATTACGTGCTGGCGTTGGTTTAGCCGCACCTCAAGTTGGTGAGAGCGTCCAGATGGCCTCATTGTTAGTACCAAATGATCAAAATGAAATAGTTTTCAAGGAAACTTTTGTTAACCCGGAAATTTTGTCCGAATCTGTCAGACAGGCTTGTTTAAGCGAAGGTGAAGGCTGTCTGAGCGTTGATAAAGTAATTGATGGCTATGTGCCCCGTCCTGATAAATTGAAAATTCATTATTATACTGTTTCTGGTGAAGAAAAAACAGTCCGGTTAAAGGATTATCCTGCAATCGTAGCGTCACATGAAATTGAACATTTGCGGGGTCATCTTTTCTATGACCGCATCAATAAACAAGACCCATTTAAATTAGATGAAGATACCGTAGTCATTTATTAATTTTTCACAAATATTTATGTCGTCAGCTATTGTTTTGACGGCTTTTTTAATAAAGCTGGCAAAACTTGATTCTATACTTGTTTTTGCATGTATGGTAGAATTTTACTAGCTATTGGATACTTTATGTTATCCAAAATTAGAACGTTTTATTAACTGAATAAGGAGAATACAAATATGATCTACAAAGTTTTGTATCAAAAAGACAAGGTTGTCAATCCTAGACGGGAAACAACTAAAACTCTTTACCTTGAGGCAGAAAATTTGGTCGCCGCAAGGACTATGGTTGAGGAAAATACCCCCTATAATATTGAACTCATCCAAGAATTAGCCGGCAATTCACTGACTTACGAAAAGGAGCATGCTGATTTTAAGCTAACTTCTTTTGAGAGTAAGAAGTAATATCTGTGCGAATAAAAAATAATGAAGTTGCCGTCGTCGCAATCGGGGGGTTGCACGAAATAGGCAAGAATATGTACTGTGTACAGTACCAAGACGAAATTATTATTATGGATTGCGGGATTAAGTTCCCTGAAGATGATCTTCTTGGTATTAATTATGTGATTTCTGACTATTCTTATTTAATTAAAAACCGCAAAAAGATTAAAGCTCTAGTTGTTAGCCACGGACACGAAGACCACATTGGCGGGATCCCCTTCTTACTAGAAAAGATCCCGGAAATTCCAGTTTACGCTACCCCATTTGCCTTAGCTTTAATTAAGGGCAAACTTGAAGAGCACGGCATTTTACGAACAACAGAATTACACGAAGAGCACGAGGACACTGTACTTAAATTCAAGAAATTAACGGTTACTTTTTTTAGAACCACTCACTCTATTCCGGATACCTTAGGCATAGCTGTTCATACCCCATTAGGTGCGGTCGTGTTTACAGGAGACTTCAAATTTGATTTAACACCGGTAATGAACCAACCTGCTCCGGATTTTCAAAAGATGGCTAAATTAGGTAACGAGGGAGTTTTGGTGCTATTATCCGATTCAACTAACGCTGAAGTCACCCAATTTACTAAGTCCGAGCGTTTTGTAGCTAAATCATTGCATGACATCATTACGGGGATCCACGGTCGCATAATTTTTGCTACATTTGCCTCTAATCTTTACCGCGTATCGACTGCTATCCAGGCAGCAATAGATACTGGACGTAAAGTTGCCATTTTTGGACGCAGTATGGAAAACGGTGTGCAAAATGGCATTGATTTAGGCTATTTGAATGTTCCTGATGGTTTGATTGTAGATGCTAATGAAATAAATCACACACCAGCTGAACAAGTGATGATTCTATGTACCGGCTCACAAGGCGAACCTTTAGCTGCTCTTTCCAGAATAGCAAATGGAACCCACAGACAAATTAGTTTACAGCCCGGCGATACAGTGATTTTTTCTTCAAACCCAATACCTGGCAACACGTTAAGTGTCAATCATTTGATTAACAAGTTAATGGAAGGTGGCGCCAGCGTGGTTCATGGCCGCATTAATAATGTCCACACCTCAGGACACGGTGGTCAAGAAGAATTAAAAATGATGGTTCGTCTAACAAAACCTAAGTACATGATTCCGGTTCACGGTGAATACCGCATGCAGGTCATTCATACTGAATTGGCACAAGCAGCAGGAGTTCCAGCCGCAAATACATTTGTTTTGGAAAATGGTGAAGTCATTTGTTTTGGACCAGAAGGCTCCCGCATAGCTGGTCATATTCCAGCTGGCGATGTCTATGTTGATACATCTGGCACAGCCGATGTAGGCAATGTCGTCGTTCATGATCGCCAGGTCTTATCCGAAGACGGTTTAGTAGTTGTAGTGGCAACAGTTGATTACAAGCACAAACGTGTCTTAGCTGGACCCGATGTCTTGAGTCGAGGCTTTGTTTATATGCGGGAATCTACTGAATTAATCAACCAGGCTCAAAAGCATATTTATCACATTATAAAGTCTGAAATGGACAAAACGGAGCATCCTAAAGACAGTGTAATTCGCAATGCCATTATTACTAACCTTTCTGATTTTCTATATTCTAAGACAAAAAGACGGCCGCTGATTTTACCAATGTTAGTTGAGAAAAAATAACGAAAAGCCCTTTTTAAGGGCTTTTTATGTAATGAATGAAATTTTATGGATAACAAATTAAAAATACATCTTTTGGTTAATGAAGTAGCTGGTAACGGGCGTGCCAAAAAAGCACTCAAGAAAACCACAGCTTTATTAATCAATGAAAACATTAACTTTGACTTGCGAAAAAGTACTTATGCTGGGGAAGCTATTTACATTGCGCAAGAATATGGTGACCAAAAGCACTCACCCACGGAAATTTTGTTAGTAATCGGTGGTGATGGTTCTCTTAATGAGGTGCTAAATGGAATTAAAAGATCCCAAAATCCGAAAACTCCTATTGCCTACCTACCTGCAGGAACAGGTAATGACTTTGCGCGCGCTGCTAACTTAACTAATGATCCGAAAGTTCTTATAGATCATTTACAACAAGAATTTAAACCAGAGCGGATAGACTGCGGGACTTTTATTTTTCCTGATATTGCCCCTAATAAGAAGTATTATTTTGCCAATAGCTTTGGCATCGGCTTTGACGCATTTGTCAACCATAATAGTAATATTTCAAAATTGAAAAAGGTTCTGAATCATCTTAGTGAAGGTAAATTAATTTACGGCTGTAATGTTTTAGCAACTGTTACCAAGCAAGATACTTTTATTGTCGATATTGAAAAAAATGGTCAAAAATTCCATTTTGACGATGCTTTCATGGTTACCACAACTAATCATCCCTATTTGGGCGGAGGTCTTCCCCTTTTACCCAGTGCTAAAATTGACAGCCATAAAATATACACCGTGGTGGTTGAAAAATTTAGCTTAGCCAAATTGATTAAACTATTTATCAACCTCCTAAAAGATGGCTCACATGTCAATGACCCTCAATTTCATTATTTTGAAACTAATAAAGTTAAAGTAACAACAATAAAAAAAGAATATGCCCAAGTAGATGGGGAAGAAATTAAACGTAATATTTTTAACATTAATTTTTCTGTTTCAAGTTTTAATCTTTTACGCTAAAAAAATTAGTTTTGTCACTACCTAGAAAAAACACAAAAACCGAGCATTTGCTATGCTCGGTATTTTGTTTTGACTACATTTGCCTTAATTAAGATATACACTTTTTAATATCAGTCTTTTTTGCACGTTAGTTTTTTAATTTTTTACAATTTTATACTTATAACAATTAAAACTCATATGATCAAGCAACTGACTTAAACTACGCTTTTTAAAGTGTTTATCTGAGCTTAAAATCGAATAACGACCTCCTGCGTCGACTAAATTATCTTGAGTTAGTTTGAAGCCATTATGTTTGTAAAATAATAATCTGTTGATCCTTTGAGAGTAGTTTTTTGCTGTTTTAATAACTGGTTCAATGTCTAAAACAATTTCATGACCTGGATGGTTTCTTTTCATTAGATTTAAAATCTCACTACCATAGCCCTTGCCTCGCCAGATTGGATCAACTGCCAAATACCCAATATAAATGATTTGCTTCGCATAAGTCCAGAAAATTAAACCTATAAAATTTTCTTGGTCATAAACGGCCTGAAAATTTACTCTTTTTTGCAGACCCATTGCAAGCAAGCCACTAATTGGAAACCGCTCTCTTTTTGGAAATGCACTTAAATATAATTTTTTTACTTTAAAATAATTTTTTGTTCCCCATTTAACATTTTTAAACGTTAAAATAAATATCACCTTTCTCTAACTTAAAATGCGTCAAATGAACCGTTTTTGCGCTCTTTTTTAATGCAATAATTGAAAATCAATATACCAAACAAGAACCAAATTACATTTACCACTATCAATAACATCAGTTTCGACAATGAAACTCCATGACCAAGAAATATTTGCCGCACTATTTCG
>CAMLHK010000019.1 GCA_946479925.1 uncultured Lactobacillus sp.
TCTATTTATTTAAATTTACGAACGTGTTGAACTTCATGTATTGGTAATGAATACGCATCGTTGATACCTCAAATGGTGTACCATCATCCAAAAAGAAGATGCCCTCAATTACTCCAACAGGTTCTGTTTCTTTTAACTTTAGTTTCTCTTGATCCTCACTACTTGAAGGCTCAACTGTGATATTGAGAAAGGCCTTAGTAACAACCTTATTTTGAGAATCCTCTAAGTAATTAAATAGCGATTTTTTCAAATGTTCAGGCTTTAATTCAGGAACAATTTTAATCGGAAGGTAGCCGGTCTCAATTAAAAATGGTTGTTTGTCAAGAAATCTTAATCTCTTAAACTCATAAACAAAATCATCTTCATTTAAAAACAGGTCTTGCCTGATTGCCTCTGGAGCTTTGATGACATTATAGTCTAGCAATTTAATGCTCTGCTTTTTGCCAGGTACTTTTAGACTATCGGTTAACCCTAAATTAGAGCCCTCATAGCGAAATAAGGATTGGTTCTTTAAATATAAAGGATTAATGAAAGTCCCACTTCCTCTTTTTTTAAAAACAATCCCTTGCTGAGATAGAAGTTCCATTGCTCGTTTCATTGAAGAACGACTAACCTGATAATGTTCAGCAAGACTTCGCTCGTCTGGGAGACGCATCCCTTCATATTTGTTATCCAATATATTTTGTTTTATATCGTGCATTACTGTGCGATAAACGAAATCTGCCATTTGCTACCTCAATTACTTTGCCTTTTTAATTGCACTAATAAACCAGTCTTCAAAAGCTTGACGATCCACTTTCACACCGACTTCTGCATTAGCAGGCTGATGATAAAAATCGTCAAAATCAATTAGTGAAGCTCCATAAGAGTACATGCTTTTGGTGTCAACTGCAACATATGCAGACTTAAAGGTGTACATTTCTGGCTTGATTAACATTCCAGCTGCAAGGGCATCGTATATTTCACGCCCATCACCTTCTGTTTCATCATGCAGATCAGTCAAGATTTGATATAACATTTCCCCTGTCTGATTCAACGTTTTAATTTGCTTTAGCGTATCAGGTGTAATAAAAGCTTGATGTCCTAGTTCTAGTGGTGCAAGCAAAATTTTCAATCCACTAGAAAAAACAATCTGTGCTGCTTCAGGATCACCAGCAACATTGTACTCACTATACGGACTCCAATTGCCGCGACCTATTGCGCCACCCATTATTACCAGCTGCTCAATATTAGCTAAATCCTCTGGGTATTGTCTGAAATACAAGGCAAAATCAGTTGCTGGTCCAATTTGCATTAAAATTACTTTTTCACTGCTATTTGCAACTACCTCATGAATGGCATCTGCCGCAATCCCAGCTTTTAATAGCGACATATCCGGTTCAGGAAATTCATAGCCACCTAAGCCGCTTTTACCATGAACATCTGAAGCATCAATTTGTTGTCTCAGAAGTGGACATGAAGCGCCTGAAACTACAGGCACATTCGTATTCAAAAAAGCCTCTAATTTCAATGTATTAGTCAATGTTTTTTCAAGTGGCACATTGCCCCAAGTTGCAGCAATTAGCTTAACATCAAGCATATCAGAAAACAGAGCAATTATGATTGCTGCAACATCGTCAATACCAGGATCAGTACTGATAATTAATGGTTTTTTAGTCATTAAAATCCTCTTCTTTAAAGCAAACGCAATTCATCATGCATAATATGCAGAATCCCACTACATTTACTGCTTCTTTCGATCTTCAATTTGGCCGTTTGAATGCGCAATAATTACTTCATCACACACTTCAAGGAAAAGCCCGTGTTCAACTACACCAACAACTTTATCTAGATAATCCGCTAAACCGTATGGGTCTGGAATTGGATCAATATTCAAATCAATGATGTAGTTACCATAATGAGTAACAAAGCGCTTTTCGCCATTCATGCGCCATTGTGGCTTCAAGCCATCTTCTTTAAACAAACGGAAATTCTGCTCGCAAGAAATTGGCAAAACTTCGACAGGTAATGGAAAATCACCCAATTGATCAACGAGTTTTGATTCATCCACAATCCACATGTTTCTTTCCGAATTAACGGCAACGTTTTTTTCTAGTGTCAGTGCGCCACCGCCGCCCTTAATCCCATCAAAATTACTTGCAAATCGGTCGGCTCCATCAATTGTTAAGTCAAGATGGTCAACTTCAGCCAACTCACTAACTTTAAAACCGCAGCTTTCCAATTGCTTCTTACTTCTACTGGAAGTTGTCACTACTGCGGCCAAGTCCAGGCCTTCTTGGTCCTTACGTTTTCCAAGCTCATCAATCAAAAAGGCAACAGTTGAACCTGTTCCAACGCCTAATTTCATTCCGTTTTCTACTAAACTAGCTGCCTTTTCGGCTGCTTTTTGCTTTAATTTGTCCTGTTCCTGCTTATCCATTGTTTTTGCTTTCTTTTCATCAACTATTTGTCATTGAGTAAGTTAATTTCATTATAGCAAAAATAATTTTAAAAGAAGACAACAAAAAAGGCAGTTCACAAAAACTGCCTTTTAAAACTGTTTTTTATTCGGGATCAATTTCAGGTGCCTTATTTATTTCTCCTGACATCATCCAAATCCGTTTTTCAACATCAGCAAGGAAACCTGTTAGTAAATCATTTGTCGCATAGTCGCCTTCTTCATCACTAACCTTTATTCCTTCACGATAAAGATTTTCAAGGTAGTGGTAGCCATCGATGATTTTAGCGTAACGCTCATCAATTGTTTCATCCCAGTTTCCTTTTTCATCCTTAATATTTGTTTTTGCTGCGATCTCACTTAAAGTAGATACTGGCGAACCGTCTAACGTGATTAAACGTTCAGAAACTTCATCCAGTTGATCTGCTAATTCATCCATTACCTTATCTAAATATGGGTGCAATTTCAAAAAGCGGTTGCCACGCATATACCAATGATGTTGATGAACAATCATGTGTAATTGTGTCAAATCAGCAACTAATTGATTTAAAACTTCTTTAGTCTTTGGATATTTCATATAAAAGTGCCTCCCAAATCTAATAAATTTGTTACACCTTTATTATATCGAGTACACCTTGTTAATACTAAAATATTGATTGTAAATCGTGTTAAAGCAAAAATATTAAGCTAATTGCCTGCCATAGATGCTCTTTTGAATCAAGTCCAGTGCTGCCTTAGTCTTAGCAGTACAAGTTTGCTTGTCATAAACCTTATCACGAGCAGATGAAATATATTTCTTTTGCCCACTATCAAGTTCCAATTCAATTCCATAAGGGTTTTTAATAACAGAAACTTTTGTCAGGAACGGTAAAAAAATAATTGGATCAAACAAAGCAACAGAAGGTAGCTTTTCTACACCACTTTCACCAAAAGTTTTTGCATCTTCAACTTCATCCATGTTTAAGCTCTTCATTGGGGTATTAGGTCCTAAAAAAATCATCTCAAACTTTTTCAGCCGAGTACTAAAGTCATAGTATCTAATTTGGTTAGCAGAAATTTCATAATAACTGTAATCATATTGAAGTGCTGTTGGGTAATAAATCCCTGAAACAAATAGAAAGACTGCCATCGAAACACCTAAAGACCAAATAACTGCATTAACACCGGTTGTCTGGAAAAGAATTAATGCAAATGGAAATACAAAAAGTGCCCAAAAAATTGAGAAAAACAATGGCCAGTAATTCATCTTTTTACCAAAAGTGATCATATAAATCGCTCCCTTCTATTAATTTACCAGTATTCTAGTCCCATTTAATAGAAAGTTAAAGCAGTATAGCAACTTTTTTAAAATAATCCCTATATGTTCTTCAAGGCGATTAAATTATAAACCTAGTAAACTCAGCAACAGGTTTGCGAACCTTTGGCCTTCCAGGCTCATTTGCTTTTCCAAATGGAATAATTAATATTGGCACCCAATCATCAGGAATAGATAAAAGCTCCTTAATTCCAGAAAAGTTTACACCTCTCATTGGGGCGCCATCATAGCCATATGCACGAATGGCGGATAATAAGTTCATTGAGAATAAGCCACAATCTAATTTAAGCGCTTCTGGGCCTTTTTCGATTGGGGACATTTCATAAAATTTCGTCATTTTTTCTTTGAATTTTTCTATTTCTTCAGGAGATAGATGCTCATTACGCGCTTTATAATCTGCTAAATGCTCTACATCATATTCAAGTGGATCACCAAAAACGATAAATATTGCTGCTGCATCTTCAATCTGACTTTGATTAAAAGATAGGGGTACCAATTGTTTTTGTACTTCCTTGTTCATAACTGTAACAACCTTCCAAGGCTGTGTGTTATTTCCTGACGGCGCTGCTGCCGCCAAAGACAGTATTTCTTCTATTTCCTGCTTTGAAATACGATGACTAGTATCAAATTTTCTAATTGATTTTCTCTCAGCTAAAAAATCAATAAAATCTTTCTTCATAGTTTATTCTCCTTATATTCTTTGATATAGTAACTTTAAACTACAGTAAAAAATAAGCAAGTACTAATCTTTTTGTTACTGTAAATGGAGGAATACTAATGAATCAAGTTTCACAGACCAGTTGTGGCATTTCCAAAGTAATGAGTCAGTTAGGTGGAAAATGGAAATTTTTGATAATCTGGCGAATTCATCAGAATGAAGGAATTAGATTTAATCAATTACAACGAGATACTAACGGAATCACTAATGTAATGCTCAATAGATGTCTAAAAGAACTTACTCAAGACGGTTTCGTATTAAGAAAAGACTTTCATTCCGTACCACCACATGTGGAATATTACCTTACCAAACAAGGAAAGAGTTTCATTAAGATAATGGAGACTATGAATGATTGGGGTGAAAATAATCTTTAATAGACTTTGGACTTTTTGATATATCTTTACACACAAAAAACACTCTATTTCATTAAATAGAGTGTTTCTATTAGTTAATATTAATTTTATTCAGCGGTAGCAGTAGCTCCTTCTTTTTCTTGTTTTAGTAAGACATTATCATAGTGTTTAATGAATGGGTACCAAACAAGGAAAGCAACTATCGCACAGACAATTGAAAGGACCCCACCTTGCCAACTAGTTGTTGCAATAAAGCCGCCCAGACCAACAGGTGTTGGCCAAGGTTGTTGAACTCTAATTACAGGTACCAAGTGGGATGCAATTCCAAGGTAAGCCACAATTCCTGAAGCAAGTGGCGCACAGATAAATGGAATCATCAAATTAATATTGTAAACAATTGGCAAACCAAAAATTAACGGTTCATTGATATTGAAGATAGCTGGCACTATTTCAACCTTACCAAGTTCTTTCAATTGAGTAGATCTAGCCCGAAGAACTAACCAAATTGCAACACCAAGCATTGCTCCCGAACCACCAATAGTAATAAATGAGTTTGTTGGGTCTCCTGCAAAGAAGTGTTGTCCACCTCTTTGAGCATTGTCAGCCATATTAGCTAAAACGATTGGAGTCGTAAATGAGCTAATAATAGTCGCGCCATGGATTCCAAACCACCATAAGAAGTGAATTAAGAAGACAATAATCAAGAAGCCCCACCATGTGTCTGCAATATTGCTAATGAATGAGAATGGAATAAACAGCAAATTGAACATGTCAGTGCCGGCCAAGACTAAAGCACCATTAATTGCAGCAACTACAACAGCTACACAAAATGCTGGAATCAAAGCACTAAAAGAGTTTGCGACTCCTGCTGGAACTGAATCTGGCATCTTGATTTGCCAGTTATGCTTAACGGTATAGCGGTAAATTTGAACCGTTAGCCAAGCTATTACCAAACCAACAAAGATACCAACAGCACCTATTCTGTATATACCTGCTGTTGAAGCTTGATAACCACCAACTATCATCTTAGTCTTGGTGATAGATTGCAAAAATTGCATTCTTCCATCTTTCCAGACTAATTGAGCAACGGTGATGAAAAAGCCCATTAAGAACATCATTAATCCGTTCATTGGAACCAAATTGATTTGCTCTTCATCACGATAAATTTTTGTATATGAAAATGCAAAGGTTCCTGAGAAAACTAATGCAATAATACCCATTGTCGCATTATAAACAGACTGAAATAAGTCAGTAAAACGCCCAATTGTATTAGCATAAAAGCTAATAAAGCCATCAACACGAATAACTTGCGGTAACACCGTCAAGATTAAGAAAAATGCACCAACAATTGAAAACGAGATAACACTGTATCCAGCGTCCATGATTGCCCGAACAAATCTTGTAGCAGCAAATTTGCCGGCAACTTCAGCAAACCGATCCTTCAACGGTTTTTTTGTCGTTTCTGCCATAATAATATAACTCCCCTCTATTTCTTAGTTTGTATCCTAACTAAGTTAATATTATTGTAAGCCTTTTCAAAAACAAAATAAATACTTATTTTGTTTTTTTGTATGTTTCAATAAGTTTTTTATACTTATCTTTGCCTATTATAATATTGTGTACTCTTCTTTCGCAAATGTAGGCAAGAATTATTTCTGCAAATAAGAAAGCTAGCATCAAATAAAGCGAGTCTGCATTGGTAACAAATGGAAAAAGTTGTTTTTTTATTGGCATAAATAAACACAACACTAAAATTACATTTAAACCAATTTGTGTCCAAAAATAGTAACGTGTCACTGGAACATCTAGTTTGCGATTATGCATCTTCGTTAGCTGCTCAATTCCAGCTGCAGCCGAAAAAAGCGTTACTAGGCCTGATAACAGAATACCAACCCATGTCCGATACTGAATTAGGATTAAAAACCAAAACAAATTCACGAATAAGAATATAACTACACTATACCGTAGCATTAAATACCGACTAAAATAGAGATATTTAATGCTATCTGCGTGTTTCTTTTGCTCAACCGTTTTTGGTTGCGAATTATCTGACATTACTTTCTCCTTAGATATGCAATATATTCTGTATTATTATAACGCTAAAAAATAAAAAATGATTACATTCATAATAACTTGATTGGATTACCTTATTTGTTTAAAATATATTTGTTAAGCGCTATCAGAAGAATATTAAAAAGGAGATTCAAATGTACTCAGCAAAAATGCCAGATGGCTTTTTATGGGGCGGCGCTGTTGCTGCTCATCAATTAGAAGGTGCTTGGGACGTTGACGGCAAAGGTATGTCAGTTGCCGATGTTATGACTGTTGGTTCAGCCACTAAGCCTCGTGAAATTACAGATGGAGTAATTCCAGGTAAAAACTATCCTAACCACAGTGCCATTGATTTTTATCACCACTACGAAGAAGATATTAAGCTAATGGCTGAAATGGGCTTTAAAGCCTTCAGAACTTCAATTGCTTGGACAAGAATTTTTCCAAACGGTGATGACGAAAAGCCAAATGAAGCAGGTTTGAAGTTTTATGATGATTTATTTGCTACTTGCCATCACTATGGCATCGAGCCAGTCATCACCCTTTCTCACTTTGAAATTCCATACAACTTAGTAAAGAAATATCATGGCTTTACTAACCGTAAGTTGATTGATTACTTTGTACGCTTTGCAACGGTTTGCTTTAACCGCTACAAAGACAGTGTTAAGTACTGGATGACTTTTAATGAAATTGATAATCAAGCAGCTTATAATGAAGACTTCTTAATGGCTACAAACTCAGGACTTATCCTTGATGGTATGACTGATCAAGAAAAAGAAGCAGCAATGTACCAAGCAGCTCATTATGAATTGGTTGCTTCAGCCTTAGCTGTCAAAATCGGACATAAGATTAATCCTGATTTCCAAATTGGTTGTATGATTAATTACTCACCAGTTCGTCCACTAACTCCTTCATCAGATGATGTATTATTAGCTGACAAGTTTGAGCAAAGACGTGACTGGTTCTCAGATGTTCATGTTTTCGGTGAATATCCAAAAGAAGTTGAAGCATACATTACTCGTAATGGTTACCGTCCAGACATCACTGATGAAGATCGTGTTGTTTTAAAAGAAGGTACAGTTGATTACGTTGGCTTTAGCTACTACCAGACAACTACTGTATCGGCCGAAAAGGTTAAACCTGATAAATTAAACGATTTATCAAAAGCAATCGCTAAGAATCCAACTTTGGAACGTAGTGACTGGGGCTGGGAAATTGACCCAGAGGGACTTAGAATTGCATTAAACCACTTAACTGATCGTTACCACATCCCACTATTCATTGTTGAAAATGGCTTGGGTGCATATGATAAAGTTGAAGAAGATGGCTCAATTCATGATGATTACCGTGTTGATTACATGAGAAAGCATATTTCCGAAATGGAAAAAGCCGTTGAAATTGACGGTGTTGACCTGATGGGGTATCTTCCATGGGGACCAATTGACCTAGTTTCTGCAGGAACTGGACAAATGGACAAGCGTTACGGCTTTATCTATGTTGACAAAAATGATGCTGGTGAAGGAACATTGAAGCGTTCACGCAAAGATTCCTTTAACTGGTATAAAAAAGTTATTAGTTCAAATGGTGAAGATCTAGACTAGTAAATTTAAAAATCAATCAAAAAGCGAAGTTCTTACTAACTTCGCTTTTTTGTATTTTAGGAAATAGGGAAAAATATTTTTTAGAACTTGATTGCTGCTTAATTACAACAAAAAGCCAGATAACCTTTAAATAAGGTTATCTGGCTTTTTAGAAGATATAAAAGTTTTACTTTTTGGTTATCTTATTTTTTCAAAGTACCGTTTTCATACAATTTTTCGTACAAGTCAACCATTTCACCGGCTAAATCTCTGAAAGTAATTGCATTCATTAAATGGTCTTGTGAGTGAACTACTAACAAGGTGACTTTAGTATGGCCTCCCTGAGCTTCCTTGGTAAGCATACCAGTTTGAGAATTGTGAGCTTCATTTAATGACTCATCTGATTCCTTTAATTTTGCTCTAGCACCTTCAATGTCACCAGTTTTAGCCAAACGAATTGCTTCAAAAGCTAAACTCTTTGCATTACCACCATTGGCAATTAAACCCATTGCTGATTCTAAAGTAGCTTGTTCTTCTTGTTCAGGTGTCATATTTTCTGCCATCGTATTCCTCCGTTTTAACCGTTAATTAAATCTTCTGCTTGTTGTAAAACTTTTACGCCATCCATCATACCATAAGCGCGCATATCAATTACGGCAAAAGGAATGTCTTTTCCATCTTTACCTTGACCCTGTACTTTGTTCTTGAAGTCACTTTCCATGTAACGAATTTGTGGTCCAAGTAAAATACAATCTGGATGATCCTGCTCAATATGTTGAGTAGCTTCTGAAGCTGGGCAAGCAAAAATATTTGCATCAATTCCTTGATCTTTAGCAGCTTGTTGCATCTTGGTTACTAGCAATGATGTACTCATTCCTGCACTACAATTCAGCATAATAGTTTGTTCTGCCATAATAATTTTTTCCTCCTAAAATGTATCCATAATTTAATTACATTATAACACTTTTAGGTTAGCGCTTACTATCAAAAAGATAATATTTAATTCTCTTTTAGTCTTTAATAAAAAATTGGTTCACTACTTAAAAAGTGGCAACGGCAACACAAATCCCTACAACTAATAAAATCAACCCAAAGAATAACGAAAAGGCCATTGAAGCAGGTGCAAAGCCATTGTTAGTACCATTTTTAATTATTCCCTTGCTATATCTTAGGCTGAAGAGCAATTCAATTGCACCTAAGACAATTAAAACAATTCCAACTAAGCGACCAGTAACATTGCCCTTTAATAGGGTAGCCAAACTAGAAGTTAAAAGCATGATTCTATCCTCCTTAACTAAGTAAGTATCTCTGTCTTTAGTAAAAGACTAGTAATTGAAAGTTCTTAGGCTTGTACTGTCTTTTTCTAAGGAGTGGTACTAAATTTCTTTATACTTTTATGATAGCACTTCCAGCAAATAATGGCTCATTTTTAGCAAAAAAGCCATATCTCGATCAAGTACCGAAATATAGCTTTTGAGTCATTTTCAGAAAGTGAAAGTTATGGTTTAATACTCAAGTAAACGGTAGTAACGTCTTGTTTTAGCAGATCTTCCCGTTTTGATTGAATACATGTTGAAGAGCGTGTCAAAGTAATGGTTTAAGGCATAAGCTTCAATAAACACCTGTAAGTCACTATCAAATTCATTTAGCTTAAAGGCCTTCATATCAATGATCAAAGGATTTTTAGCAAATTGTTTAACAAAGTTTACTACACGCATGTCTTCTTGGCGATTCGAATTACTGTTAACAACAACACTAACACTTTGATTATTATCAATAATTTCAAAAGGTCCGTGGAAAAACTCACCAGAGTTAATTGCTTGTGCTTTAATGTGCTGAATTTCTTCCATTAAGTAATTTGCAAAGCAGCAAACTTCTCCCCAAACATTTCCTGAACCAACCCACATTTGCATCTGATCAATATCAGTATTATTGACGTGATCTAAGGCAGCAGGAACAAGTGCTTCTATCCCTTCGGCTACATTTTGTGCCATTTCTTTAAGCTGCTGTTTTTGGCTTTCATTTGTTTTATTATCTGTCTCTTGTGCAAAGTGAATTAAAAACCAACCTAATTCAATTAAATTTGCATCCGTATCAAACGATTTAATACGCTCATCAATAAGACCTTCTTTTTCTAAGGTACTGTTTTCGTCTCCGATAAAACTAATAATCGTTGACTTAGGAAAATCTTTTCTGATTTTTTCAATTGCTTCAACCAATTCTGTCGTTTCACCGGTTTTTGTACCAGCTAAAATTAAACTATCATTGGTTATATCATCATGATATAGGTCACATAATTCTTCAGGTGTAGTGACAACAAAAGGAATAGACAATTTTTTAAACATTAACGGACGTAAGTTAACAAACTTGGTATATGAACCTCCACATCCAGTAAAGAAAATATTTTTGATATCCTTTTTTCTTAATTTTGCTAGAACTTCATCAACGTGATCAAGTTCCTTCACGGCAGAATTATAATTAGTTAAAAACTCATTTTTATCGAAATACATTTATTTTTTCCTTTCAATCCATTAAGGCTTTAAGAAACCACAGAATGTGCCCAAAATACTAATAGCTAAGATTGCTAGCAAAATCCACATCATCTTGACATGCTTTTTCTTTAGTAACCAAGCAATGAAAAAGGTGATCGCTAAGGGCATTAAATTGGGCATAATTGAATTAAGCAATGACTGAATTGTCTCGGGATTTTTACCACCACTAAGTTGAACTGGGATATTAATAACAACCATTGAAGCCACCATAGCCCCAATAACAGTATTTCCCAAAATATTAATGGCATACGTAATTGAGTTCATCAAGCCAGATGCCATCTTGTCTACAAATGTTGTTCCTAACTTGTAACCCCACATCGTGCCATAATATCTAACTAATAAATTTGGAATGTTATAAATTAGAATGAACAAGATTGGTCCCAAAATGCTTCCTTTTTGAGCAAGAGAAACACCGATACCACTCGCAATAATTCTTAGACTACCCCAGAAAATCGAATCACCAATCCCTGAAAGTGGACCCATTAATCCAGTCTTCATTGTATTAATTGAACTTGGGTCAAATTCTGGATCATTGGCATTTTTTTCTTCCATTGAGGCCAATACACCAGCAATAAATGGTGATGTGGCTGAAGTACAGTTAAAAAATTCAAGATGCCGCTTAATTGCTTGTTTTCTATCTTCTTTTTTGTCGTAAAGCTTATTAATAATTCCCGTCATAGTATAGGCAAACCCCATACTCATCATTCGTTCATAATTAAATGATGCTTCCATTGGCATGCTACGCCAAAAAATTCCTTTTAAGTCTTTTTTGGTGAGTTTCTTTTCCTGAGTATTCTCTTTAATATTAGAAGTCATCTTCTTGCACCTCCGTAGCGCTATTTGAGTTTCCGCCATTACTGTTATGAATTTCTTCAGTAATTAGATACATGATGCCCGCAAAAATAGCTCCAATAATTGATGCTGCAATCATATCTAGCTTCAAATATGCCGCACAAACAAACCCAATAAAGAAGAATGGTGCAACTTTTTTAGAGAAAGTCATGTTAATTAACATTGCAAAACCAACTGCTGGCAAAATTTGCGTAGCAACAGTTATACCATCGATTAAAAACTTTGGAATCAGTTTAACGAATGCACCAACTAAGTTGCTACCAAGAGCAAAGGAAACAGTCGTTACCAGTGCCATCATAATGACTCTCGTGAATGATGCCCAAATATGCATGTTTCCTGCTTTAGTCACTTCCCCTTGGTCTGCATAATTGTCTGCTTTATGTGCCATTGCAGGAAAGATAACAACATAAAGCAAATTTTTAATTAATAACCCTAGAGTTGCAATTGGTAAAACCAACGTAAGAGCCACACTGACTCCATAACCATTTTTTAATGCTAAAGCTGTTGCCAAAATTCCTCCGATTATTTCATCAGGAGGGACGGTAGCTCCAACACCCATTAAACCAAGAAAGGCTAATTCAAGTGTTGCTCCAATAATCAATCCTTGTTGAACATTCCCAAAAATTAAGCCAATAAATAAACAAGTAACAATTGGTCGTCCAATAAAGGATGATCCAAGAAAATCTTGCATATTAGCAATTAAGGAAACAAGAAAAATACCAATAATTTGTAAAGCCATTTTTTCTTCCTCCTAGTTAATCAGTGAAGAAAATTCTGTATCAGGATCGCCTGGCGCCTGTTTTACAAGAACCTTTACTCCATCATTTTCAAGTTCAGTAAGTTGTTCAATGTCCTTCGTTGTTACATAAACTGACTTTGCAATGTTAGTTGAACCCTCTTTTTCACTCGATAATCCTAAGTCAATTAATTTTATTTCAGGAACAAGTTTAGCTAAACGGTACGCGTCATTGATGGTTTCAACCACGATAAAAACACGATATTTATCAGTTACGCCACTTGCGATTGCTTTAGCAGAATCCTCTATTGTTTTAAATATCAACTTAGCATTCTCTGGTTTAGCCAATTGAAATGTCTTTTTACGAAAACTATCTCCTGCAACCTCATCATTTGCAATTAAAACTGCATTAGCCGATAGGTTATTGGTCCATGCGAAAGCAACCTGTCCGTGTAATAACCGATAATCAATCCTCGTCATCGCAATCATAATTTATAATCCCCTTTCAAATTAAAAATCTTCTTCTTCATTTTGATCTTTTAATTCAACTAGCTGTAATCCTTCTCTACCTGTTTCAACTAAAGAAGCCAACTTACCTTTAATTTCTTCCAAATCGTCATCTGGATAAGCAATTGAATAATTAAGCAGTTCTAATACAAAAGGCAAATTCATACCAGAAACAAGAAACCAATTTGGTTTTTCAGCAACAAATTTGGTAAGCTCATTATTAACAGAACCACCCACAACATCAGTAACAAAAACAATTTTTTGATTTGAAATCTCATCAGTTGTTTCTTTCAATTGGTCGCAAAAGTTAACACTATCATCTAAATATGCAGTTATGTAGTGCAGGTTTTTTGACTTTCCCATAATAAGCGAAGCAGTATCATACATTCCACGAGCTAAAGTGGAATGGCTTGCTAATACTATTTCCATGCGACTTTCCTCCCTTCTTTTCTTCATAACTTTAATTTAGTACTTAATATTATTTTAGGCAATAGAAAAAGGAACCGCTTTCTAAAGTAGTTCCTTTTTTGCAACCAATTTTAAGACCAATTTATCTTTTTACTTTTATTTTATAGCTAATAAAATCGGGGTTATACCATGACTTTGTGTATTCAACCATCTCTTTTTTATCTGAAAAACCGCGATACTCCAAGAATAATAAATAGGCGTATTTAGATTTATCTAACTTAATTGTATCCTCTACAAACTGATTGTCACTAATTGGCCGAGCTTCAATTCTAGTCTCAAATTTTGTCGGTTTATGATTCTTAAAGTCCATATAATCGTATAAAGACATATTACTGAAATCATATCGGTGTGCATCTTCAAACAAACTAAAAGGAATATACGATTTCTGAACAGCCACAACAGTATTGTCTACTATGCGTGTTCTAATTAGTTCATAAAAGTCGCTATATTTATTATCAAAAATAATAGCTAAATCTTTATTATCATAGATTAATTTAAACGACTCTACTCTATTGACCACTTCTTGTCGATTAATTTTAACAAGCTGTGTAAATGAATTCGGGGAATCATCTCCTATTTCAAATGAGTTATTTACATTCTCATTCACTAGATACGTTCCATCTCCCCTTCTTTTTTCTAAAATATTATCTTCAACTAATGAATTAATTGCATTTTTTATAGTTGAACGTGTGTAGCCTAATTTCTGGGCAAAAACTCGTTCATTCCAAATTTTAGAGTTTGGTTTAAACTCGCCGCTGGCAATTATGTCCAATATTTTTTTCTTGGCTTCTTGATATAAAAATGAACTCATAGCTACCCCTTTTGTAAACAAAAAACATCAGGTAACATCGCATCTTCCTCATACCTAATTATGTCATTATTCGCATTAACAAAAAGAGCCTTTCGTAAGATAACTTGAAACTTTTCTTGCGTTTGATCGCTTAAAAACAATTTTTCTTCGTCATTACTGGGCCAAGTAAGCATAATATCATTATAAATTTCTGTACTTTTTTGTATTTTGTCTGTTTCCTCTTCAATATCATCAATACGTGGATTGCTAATGAACTTTTGTGGGATTATTGAAGTAATTACAGAAACTATTTTCCCATTTTCAATAATTGTAAAAAGCCTTTTCCTTAATGATCCGGTTTCTCCTTTAAAAATGGAATTATAAAATCCAGAAGCCTCGATTGTAGTGTCCGAATATATTTTTACCCTAATATCTTTATCAACTACTTGAAATTCAAATGGTGTTAAATACTTTTTTAAATCAATTATTTTCACTTAGAGGCCCTCCACACATACTTCGCCTTCTCTGTAATAAAAATACTGAATCTTTTATTAGGTTGAAGTTTACCATTATTCATATTTTCTACCAAATACTATTTTATTCTTCCTGAACACAAAAAACGATTAGTTCAATTTATCAAGTCTTTTATTTTTTAGACTTATTAAGTTGTAATAAATTTTAAAAACTCACGTAGAACCTTTCTTTTTCCCCTAAGTATTGGTAATTCAAGGAAAAGTAAAGTAAAATGTTTATTGATAAAAAAGGAGTAGCTCAATGTCTAAACTTGAAAAACCTGTTGTGATTGGAATTACTGGTGGTTCTGGTAGTGGAAAAACAACAATTGCCCATAAAATTGTTGATCAAATGCAAGAAAATGAACATGTCTTGATTATGACGCAAGATTCCTACTACAAAGACAACACTGGCATCCCAATGGATATCAGACAGAACATTAATTATGATCATCCCGATGCCTTTGATGTTCCACTTTTGGAAAAGCAAATCGGTTGCTTATTAAAACATCAACCAATTGAGATGCCTGTTTATGATTTTAAGGAACATACTAGAAGCAAGAAAACAATCCATACGGAACCTGTGGACATTATCATTTTGGAAGGCATTCTTGTATTAGCTAGCAAGGAAATCCGCGACTTAATGGATATTAAAGTATATGTTGATACTGACGACGATATTCGTTTTATTAGGCGTCTAGAGCGCGATATTAAGGAACGTGGTCGTTCAATTGATTCGGTGATTGAACAATACCTTGATACTGTTAAGCCAATGTATCACCAATTTATCGAACCAACAAAACGGTATGCTGATATCATCATCCCTGAGGGTGGCGAAAATGACGTTGCAATTGATATGTTGACTACCAAGGTCCATTCTGTCTTAAGTCAAAACGCTAAATAATTAGTTTAAAAGAAAAAAGACCAAGTTCATTAGAACTTGGTCTTTTTTTAGTCAATTGCTAGACGTTCAATTACTTCTGCATATTTTGGATACTGCGTTAACAATTCTTTTTTCTTAAGCATCTCAAAGTCATGATAATCAAAACCTGGTGAAACAACACAACTTACTAGGCAAAAACTGTCAGGTTTAGTTACTTCAGAAGCAAAAATTGTTTCTTTAGGTACTTTAAATTGCATCACTTCACCCTTGGTAACATCCTTACCTAGTCTAACAGCTCGATACTTTCCTTCGGGTGAAATACAGTGAATGGTAATTGGTTCACCATCATGGTAATACCACAGTTCATCGTGATTTAAACGGTGAAAATGAGAACAGCTGGTATCATCTAGTAGGAAATAAATTGAGGTGTAGTAATAGCGGTCTCCTTTACTATCTTCAGCGTAAAATTGCTCATCACTAGTATAAATTTGACGAAACCAACCACCCTCTTGGTGGGGTTCCAGCTTTAAATTCCTGATATAATCTTCGCGGTTCATTTTTTCTCTTTTCTTCAAATACTATTTATTACGGGCAAAAAGCTAGACTAAGTAAATCTTTTGCATCTGCTCTTTAAAGTCAACTGGCAAGTCGAGGCCTTCCACAAAGTAGCGGTCAAAGTCGCCATAGTTCTTTTGGACAGTTTCAAAGTAACGTTCCAAATACTGACGTTCAACTGTTAAGGCAATCGCAACATCTTTGATATTCTTAGGATCCATTTTGTCTTTTAAATAGTCCAAAATTTCTTGATTTGCTTCTTTACGAGCCTCAATTGTTTTCAAGTAATCTTCAAAAATTTGGTCTTCGCTAACATCCAAACTCTTCAAGATTAATGCTGCTGCAACACCAGTCCTGTCTTTCCCAGCAAAACAATGAAATGCAACTGGTACAGGATCGTTAATTAAATCCATTAAAAAGTGGTGATAACCTTCACGTGCAGAATTTGATAAGGCTAGCTCTTCGTATGTCTTGAGCATATCAGATTCCACATGACTGTTAGCTGAAACAATTTCATCTACACTTGCCTGATTTGTACCTGAATCTTTTAAAACATCTAAAATCACATAATCAAGACCTGGCCAAACATAGTCTGGGTATTCTTTTCGTTCATCATCACCACGTAAATCAACAAGTCTCTTAAGTTGATAATGATTTTGAACCAAATCTTTTTGCTCGTCGGTTAAATCAAATAACTGACCGCAACGAAAAAGCATCCCCTCTTTAACCTTTTTACCTTGGGCACCAACATAGCCACCTAATGAACGCCAATTTGTGATATTCTCTGCCATAATTCTCCTTATAGTATCTTTGCACTCTACTTACTCATATAAACATTAATTATAATTTTTCTTCACAATTTAGTCCATGGCTTTTGTAGCATTAAAAAAACGCTAATTATCATTAGCGTTTACCTTATTTAGTCAATCTTAGGCTTTAGTGCTCTATCAAATAAGTTGGTAATTAGTTTAACCAATACCCCATCAAAAAGCAGCGCCGATAGCAACATTGTCACAAACATAATAATTTGCAGTTTAACGCTGAATTTACTCCAGCCATATAAAAAGTATGTTGGTATAAAACTACCTAGCCCTGCAAAAAAGGCACCCGTTAAAACACTTTGCCAAGAAAACTTTTGATATCTTTCTTTTTTAGGGAAAAAGCCAATTTCATTAGTAGCGCCTTGAATTAGTCCAGAAAGGACCGTTGTAGCGCCCCATTGACCACCAATCACCATTTCCACAATTGCAGCCAAAGTTTCACCAACAACGCCAGAGCCTGCTGTAGGTACAAAGTACATTGCAAGTGGTCCTGCAAGTAACCAGAGGCCAGAAAAGACTGCATCAGTCACTGGTGCATAACCTGTTGGTAATAACAACATTTTTACTAGGTTAAATGCCCAGTTAAACCCATAGGTATAAATTACCCCTAAAATAATTCCAATTAATGCAAGTAGAATGATCGATTTAACATTCCACTTTGAAGATCTTGTAAACATAAAAAATACTCCTAACAAACTTCAACAGTCATTAGGAGCACATGAAAAATCTATTTCAACACTTCCCTAGCGCAGGTATTATCCCGTTCAGGTTCAGAGGGTATTTCTCAGC
>CAMLHK010000020.1 GCA_946479925.1 uncultured Lactobacillus sp.
TCGACATGATCTTATTCAACAAGGATATCGATGAAGACTATCAATTTGTGACTGACGCAGTCAAAAGTGGCAAGATTTCTATGGCAAGAGTAGACGAAGCTGTTACCAGAATAATTGCAACTAAAATTGCACAAGGCGTAATGAATACAGAAAATAACCTTTGCGAACCCGCATCGCAAGAAATTAATTTAAAGTTAGCTGAACACGAAAAACTGGCCGCCAAAGTAGCACAAGAATCTGTTACTTTAGTTAAAGATCGTGACAAACTGCTACCGATTACACCAGAAAAATATCCTCGTGTTCGTTTAGTCGTTTTAGGTGATACAGACGATGGTGGTTTTAAGGAAGGCGGTAAAGTAACCGCAAAATTTAAAGAGAAACTGACAGAAAAAGGATTTAAAGTTACAGTTTTTGATCGGAAAAATCTTAATTTTAAAGAGGTTTTCGAAGGTGGGGTGCAATATGAAAAAGATCAATTTGACCTGGCATTTTATGTTGCTAACGTTGAAACGGCAAGTAATCAAACGACAACAAGACTTGATTGGATTCATCTAATGGCAGCAGACGCTCCGTGGTTTATGAAGGACATCCCTACTGTTTTTGTTTCCACTTGTAATCCCTATCACCTATTCGATATTCCAATGGTTTCAACTTATATTAATGCTTATACAGGCAATGATGTCACAATTGATGCTCTTCTGGAAAAAATGATGGGAAATGATAAATTTAGTGGACATAGTCCTGTTGATCCTTTCTGTGGCCGCTTTGAGACTCACTTATAAGGAGGCAGATCAATGTTAAAAATTAAAGATATTTTAGTCAACCATTATACTGAGCCTCTTGGTTATGATTTAGACAACCATTTGAGAATTGAGTTCAGCGCTGAAGCGAGTCAGATTTCAAGCAATATTCAAAAAAGAATAACAATTGATGCAAATGAACCAATTTTTGACAGTCAGTGGCAACAATATGACAACAATTACTTTGACTTTGAATTGGAGCTTAAACCGCGCACGAGATATGACGTCACTGTTTGGTTAAAAAGCGCTGATACTCAAACAAGCGCAAAAAGTTTCTTTGAAACTGGTAAGATGAATGAGCCTTTCACTGCAGAATGGATCGGTAATCAAGATAAAAACATTCAAAATACTCTTTTAAAGAAAGAATTTACTGTACCTAAGGAAGTTGTTAATGCACGTCTTTATATTAGCGGTTTAGGGGTTTACGAGGCATATTTAAACAAGCAAAAAATTGGTGATGAGTTTCTTGCACCAGGCGTCACTGCATATGACAAGCTAGTACAAATTCAAACTTATGATGTAACCGCAATGTTGAAGGAAAAATCGCAGCAAGAACTTTTGATTTCCCTTGGTGATGGTTGGTACAAAGGCAACTTTGGTTTTGATGGTGGTAAAGATTGCATTTATGGCGACCGGCAAATGGCTATTGCTGAATTGCATATCGCATATGATGATGGCAGCAGTCAAGTGATAAACACAGACACTTCTTGGAAAACTACTGCTGGAAAAATTACCAAATCAGCCATTTATTATGGTGAAGACTTTGACGCTACCAAGAAAATAACTAATTGGCAACCGGCAATCGTATTACACCATTCTAAGGAAATATTGCACGACCGTTTAAGCCTACCATTAAAAATAAAAGAATATTTGCCTGTTAAAGAAATTATTCACACTCCCAAAGGCGAAACTGTTCTTGATTTTGGGCAAAATCAGGCTGGTTGGCCAGAATTTTACAATCACGAATCAGCTGGCAAGGAAATCAAGCTGCAAATGGGAGAAATTCTGCAAGATGGTAATTTTTACCGGGATAATCTTCGAGAAGCTCGTGCTGCCTTTCATTATATTTCGAATGGTGAAAAAGAATGGATTAGACCACACTTCACCTACTACGGTTACCGCTATGTTAAAGTTTCTGGCAATTCACAACCCTTAAGAAAGGATGATTTTAGGGCAGCGGTAATTTATTCCGATCTTGAAATTACTGGTGGTATAGAAACTACTAATGCCAAAGTTAATCGCCTGCTCCAGAATGTTTTGTGGAGTCAAAAAAGCAACTTCTTTGATGTTCCAACAGACTGTCCGCAACGAGACGAGCGTTTAGGCTGGTCCGGTGATGCCGACATCTTTGCCAGCACTGCCATTTTAAACATGAATGCTTACGCTTTTTTCAAAAAATATGCAAAAGATATGAAAATTGAACAGGCTGCACACAATGGAATGCTAACAATGTATGCTCCTGCAATGGGCAATAATAGTGGTGGTGCAGCAATTTGGGGAGATGCCGCAACCGTTATTCCCTGGACAGCATACCAAGCAACAGCTGATCCGGCTATTTTAAGACAAAATTACTCCAGTATGAAGTCCTGGGTAGATTGGATTGGTCAAGCAACCACTACCAAGAATCTTTGGACTGGTTGCTTTCAATTCGGTGATTGGCTGTCTTTAGATGGTGAAAACCCAGCGATGCCTAGTGGAAAGACTGACGAAGATTATATTGCTTCAATTTATTACGCCTATTCCAGTTGGATTGTTGCTCAAACAGCTAAAATTTTAGGTAATACCACTGATGCTAAGAAATATGAACAACAAGCTCAAGCTATTAAAATAGCCATCAAAGACGAATTTATTACTAAAAATGGCCGGCTGGCAATTGACACCCAAACTGCATACGCCCTAGCCCTTCATTTCGATTTAGTACCAGAAAAACAGAAAAAACGTGTAGTTAAAGATTTAGTTCAAAGGTTAAATAAGGATCACAACCATTTGCAAACTGGCTTTATTGGAACGCCTTTTATTTGTCAGGTTTTATCTGAAAATGGCGAACATAAGTTAGCGACACAAATTTTTCTAAATGAAGATTTTCCAAGCTGGCTTTATGAAGTAAATTTAGGAGCTACTACTATTTGGGAACGTTGGAACTCCGTGCTGCCTGATGGCTCAATGAATCCTGAAGGAATGAATTCTCTTAACCACTATTCAATCGGAGCAATCATGCAATGGGTTTATCAACAAGTTTTGGGATTAAGAAAGCAAACCAAGGGCTACCAAAATGTGCTCTTTGCGCCTCAATTTGATTATCGGTTTAAAAAGGTTTCTGGACACTATCACAGTTCATACGGTGACCTAAAAATGGCATACCAACTTGAAACTGATGCTCGGCACACTATTAAAGTCACGCTCAATATTCCGTTTGGTCAAAAAGTAACCGTAAAACTACCTAGAGTGAAAAATAAAGTAGAACTTAATGGTCAACCAGCATCTTTGCCATTGGAATTAACTAATGGTGACTTTACAATTTCCTATGTGCCTGAAAGAAATTATATTGAGTACTATAATATCAACATGCCTGCTAAAAAACTAATGGATGATTCAGAACTTGTTAAACAGTTAAGGCCAATTAATCCAGTCTTTGATTTTTTGCAAGATTCAGATAACATCGAAAAATTTGGCGAAAATTCCCTGGTAAAGTTAAACGGTTTGTTGCCATTTATTAATATCGCAGACAAAGATTTTACCCAAATTAATAAAATACTTGACACAACACCTGTAGCAAGTGAAAGGAAGTTTTTAAATGAAAGGCGTTCTCTTTGATTTAGATGGTGTCATTGCAGATACATCCGTCTATCATTTCCAAGCATGGCGGCAATTGATCAAAAATCAATTCAATCTTGAGTTGCCGGATGAACTGGAAAAACAAACCAAAGGTGTCAATCGCACTGATTCATTAAAAGCAATTTTGAACTTTTTAGATATCTCCGTTTCAAAAAAACAGTTTAATGAAATGACTAATGAAAAGAATAATATTTTTCGCAATTTGTTAGCCAATTTAACACCCGCAAATATCTTGCCTGGAATTAATGAATTGATTTCTTCCTTTAAGAAGAATAATGTCAGACTTTCCTTGGCTTCGGCGAGTCTAAATGGTCCATTTATTTTAGAAAAATTACAGCTTACTGATGAATTTGATGCTATTGCCGATCCTAGTAAAGTTGCCGCTGGGAAACCTGCTCCTGATATCTTCATAGCAGCAGCTGCGGCCATAAAGCTCAAGCCACAAGACTGCGTTGGTATTGAGGACTCAATTGCTGGCATCACTGCTATTAATAAGTCAGGGGCATTATCAGTTGGCGTTGGCTCTAAAAAAGATCTCAAAGATGCTAAAGTCCTTTTCCCTAATACTGCAGCTTTAAACTATAAGCAAATCGAAACTGCATGGGAAAAATCTATCTCAAAATAAGAATTTGCAGACAAAAACTCGTGAACAAACAATATTGTTCTTCACGAGTTTTTTGATGTTTAAAATAAATTGATGTAAGTAAGATATTGTATTTTTAATGATAGAAATAATTATTCGCCTAAATAGGCAAAGGCAACTTTTTCATCATAAAGATGAAATACTTTTTCAAAAAGGAAGCGGCATATCATTGCTACTACAACCGGAAATACTATCCAGACAATTAGCGCCATTACAATATTAATGCTTGCTTTACCAGCGTCTAATGAGGCAAGAGGTCCAACTAAGCCGACGAGGCCAAAGCCAGCAGAAGCTGGTGTGCCACTAACATGGAATAAGGCTACTGGAATAGCGGAAAGAGCTGCAGTAATTAAGGTTGGCAAAATGATAATTGGATATCTGAAAAGATTAGGCATCATCATTTTCATAGCTCCTAGTGCTATGGCGATGGTAACTCCTGATTTATTAGTACGCCAGGAATGAACTACTAATACCAAAGTGGTTGCGGCCACCCCCATCGCGGCTGCTCCTGCGGAGATACCATTTAACTGAATTGCCATACCAATAGCAACAGTTGATATTGGCGAAATGATTAAGACTGCAAACATACAGGAAATTAAAATACACATTAATATTGGTTGTAGGTTAGTAAAGGAGTTAATTACAGTGCCCAGCCAAGTGGTAATTTTACTGACATAAGGCAAAATCAACATGCCAATTAGGCCTGCTCCACCACCCACAAAAATCGGTGCGGCAACAATTTTGACAGAGCCAAAATGTTGTCCAACTAATAGCAAAAGTCCCACAGCCAGACCAGCGGTAATCATCGTATTAATCAGATCGCCTGTTCCTGCAGATACAAAAACTCCCTGAGCTTTAGTAGCTGGGTTAACAATCTGTGGCACAAACTTGGTTACCCCAGAACCAACATATGCGGCAGCTCCTACAATAGCAACATCGAGTGGCTCCATTTTAAATTGAATCGCAATTAACGCACCAATCAATAGTGGCGTAGCACATTGAAAGATCAAAAGCGCTTGATTAATAGTTGCAGTCACCGGATTTTGTCCAAATAACTTTAAAATTGCGCTGACAACTGCATTGGGAATCAGCCCCACAATAATTCCAGTTGCGGTTCCGGCTAAAATCTTATTAAGAAAAGTTTTTACTGTTAGTTTATTGGTGTTGGTTGTATCAGCCATATTTATACTCCTTTAATTAAATAGTTCTTAAGTATGCTTTGTCAGCAAAATAATTTGTGACAAAATCGAAATATGCTGATTGCTAATTCGTCTCATTGCTTTTTCCTCCCTTAAAATTAATTATTAAGTATTTTATCATTTTATTTAAAAATGTACACTAAAATGTTAATTTATTTTAATGTTAATTATCTGGCAAAAAAATAACTTCATTTATTGCAAATGAAGTTACAGCAATTAACGAAACTATTTAATTATTTATCTCATTTTTTGCTCAAGTCTAAACAAGTTTAAATAACTTAGTAAAATTATGACACTGACAAACGTCAAAAATAGAAAGGCTTCTTGACTTCCTTGAGCAGTGAGTGCAGCATAATTGCCCGGTCTTTTTTGCCAAGAAGAAATAATGGCAGCCATTACGGTAGTCCCCATTGAGCCAGCATATTGCTGGCCAGTTTGAAAGACTGCGGTAGCATCAGTATGCAATTCTTCTGGTTGCAGTTTTGAGGCCTCTGCCATTGTGTTGTTAAACGCCATTTGGCGACCAATAATCATAATTCCGTAAAAGACACCGACCATCACTGTACTAATTTTTAAGCTAAAAATCGCAAAAAGCAGACATGCTGTTAAACAAAATACTGTTCCGGTTAACAAAGGTAACGGTGCACCCTTTTTATCATAAATACGTCCAAACCACGGATTTAAGATACCACTAATAATACATCCCGGAAGTAAAACTAAACCACCAACAAGAGAACTAGCGTGATTAACAATCTGCACGTAGTTAGGAACGGCAAAACTGGTGCCAATATTAATAAACTGAAGTAACAGATAGGAAATCATGGCAAAAATAAAGGGCTTATTTTTGAAAATACTCAAGTTTATTAATTTCTTCTTACTTGAGCGTGAAAGTTTAATAAATACGTATACTAAAATCGCCACTATTACCATGCTGAGCCAAAAGCCGACATCTGTTAAACCATTACTAATGCGATTAAAGCCTAAGTTAAAAATAATCATTGCACTGGCAATAACGATATAGCTTAACCAGTCAAAGCTGGGATGCTTTTTTTCATGGTATTGCTCTACCACAAATAGGCCCAAGATCATGATGATTATTGCAATTATAGCTACAATTTCAAAAATTAGTGGCCACCCAAAATAGTAAACCACAGTGCCACCAAAGGTTGGCCCCAAAGATGGTGCAAGTATAATAACTAAGCCTGTTAGTCCCATGTAAAAGCCCCATTTTTCTTGCGGCATCAGTTCAACAACCATGTTGAACATTAAGGGAATTGAAAGACCAGCACCGATTGACGAAATTAAGCGACCTGCCAGTAAGACCCCAAAATTAGTCGCAAAGCCCGCTACAACCGATCCGGCAATAAAAGCAATTGCAGCAGTTAAAAATAATTGTCTCGCGGAAAAACGATCATTCAAATATGAACTCGCAACCATAATTACAGAAATTGTCAGTAAGTACCCAGTTGTAGTCCACTGAACTAATCCCAAACCGATATGAAATTGTTTCATTAAAGTGGGAAAAGTAACATTTAAGCTAGTTTCAGTTAGTATTGAAACAAAAGCCATTAAAGCACAACTGATAATCGCCAAAACCCGTTTTGGTGTCTCTCTTTTTTCTTCCATATATTTCTCCTTAATAAAAAAGGGTTAAAAGTCATAAACTTTTACCCTTTCCATTATGATTAAATATCACTATATATGATGTACAGGTTAATCTCTATATATTTATGTTAGTCTTATTTAAAAGAAGTTGCAATAAATAAAAATTAGTTTTCCTGTTTAAATCTATTAGCTAGGTCATCGTGTAATTCTTCATAACCTGGTTTGTTAAGCAAACCAAACATATTACGCTTATATTCTTCAACGCCTGGCTGGTTGAATGGATTAATGCCATTGACATAACCAGAAACAGCAATAGCCAACTCAAAGAAGTAAATTAAGTAGCCTAAAGTATGTTCAGTTTGATCTGGAATGTTAACTGTCATTACCGGTACTCCACCATCTGTGTGAGCCAGAACAACACCCTCATAAGCACGTTCATTGACAAAGTTTAAACTCTTACCGGATAAGAAATTCAGCTGGTCTAAATTGCGATCATCAGAAGGAATTTCGACATCATTTGTGGGGTTCTCAACTCTAATAACAGTTTCAAAGAGGTTTCTTCTGCCTTCTTGAATATATTGTCCTAATGAGTGAAGGTCGGTAGTGAAATTGGCGCTTGCTGGCCAAATACCTTTATTATCCTTACCTTCAGATTCACCCATTAATTGTTTGCACCATTCACTAAACATTCTTAAAGTTGGTTCGTAATTTTCAACTATTTCAGTAGTGTAACCCTTGCGATACAAAATATTACGCAATGCAGCATATTGATAAGGGGTTGCTTTACTCAAGTCTGTATCGGTGTAATCGGTTCTGGCATCAGCAGCACCTTTCATCAACTGATCAATATCAGCTCCAGAAACAGCTATTGGTAAAAGACCCACAGCCGACAAAACGCTGTAACGACCACCAATATCGTCCGGCACAACAAATTCTTCGTAGCCTTCAGCGTCTGCCTCAGTCTTCAATGCTCCCTTAGCCTTATCGGTGGTAGCAAAAATTCTGGTCTTAGCCTCTTCTTCACCATACTTTTTAATTAATTTATCTTTAAAAATGCGGAAAGCAACAGCTGGTTCAGTAGTTGTACCAGACTTAGAAATAATATTTACGCTAAAGTCCTTATCGCCAACCCACTCGATTAAGTCATGTAAGTATGAGCCGGACAATGAATTGCCGCAAAAAACAATAGTAGGATATTTTTCTTTACCCTTACCGTAAAACGCACCATTCAAAAATTCAACGGCAGCTTGAGCACCTAAGTAAGAACCACCTATTCCGATACATACCAATACTTCAGAATCACTTTGAATCTTTTTAGCGGCTTTTTTAATTCTGGCAAACTCATCTTGGTCATAATTAACTGGCAGATCAATCCAGCCTAGAAAATCATTACCTGCACCTGTGCCATCTTTAAGCTCTTTAGCAGAAGCATCAACAATAGCCTGCAATTCACTTAGTTCATTTTCATGAACAAATGGGGTTAATTTGGTGCTATCAAATTTAATTAAACTCATATTTACGCTCTCCTTACTGAATTAAATACTTCTTTCACAAGAACATTTTAGCAATCTTATTTTATAAATGCCAGACCTTTTAGTTAGTTTTACGAGACTTTCTCCTGATTAACATAACCAATAAGTAACCCAAATAGCCAACCGCCGTGCCGCAACTATTAAAGAACACATCATCAATATCGGTCACTCCAGTTTCAAGCAAAAATTGCATCCCTTCAATGAAAACCGAAAAAATAATTCCGGCTAATAAAACCCGCCAGAACGTTTGCTTTTTGGGAAAAACAAATGGTGACAAAAAGCCAAAAGGTACAAAACAAAGAATGTTACCCAAAGAATTATAAAAAAAATCAAGCCTACTTTGAGCGTGATACATTTTCCACGTTTCCCTGAGAAAGACAAAATTAATTTCATTAAGAGGCCTATGAAGGTTTAAGGTTAGATTCCAAGGAAAATACGTATTGCGAAAAGTCGTCAACATTAAAACTAATATCAAATAAAAAGCAAATAGCCATACTGCTGCTTCTGACTTTACTGTACGTCTGCTTCTAATAGTCATCAGCCAAATTAAGCGCATTACCATAAAAAATAAAAAGTAAAAAAGAGTTTTATCAAGTGCCAACATGATTAGCTTAATCAAAGCAAAATGATTTATTTTGGTCGCATAAAGTTGTGAAAGCTGGTTATATATTGGTCCTAAAAATATCATACTGGTTCAGTTCCTAAAATAGAGTTCATTTAAATTATACTCAAATTTCCTGTTTAATTATTAAAAAAGGTCTAACTATTTGGAAAAGATTGTCTAAAAGTCCAGAAACTTTTAAAATAGTCTGATAAGGGAGAGTTCATTTTGAATAAAAAAAATCTGACCAATTTCATTCAGACTCGTATAGGCTTTTTTTGCCTTCTGGTTGTTTTATTTACACTGAAATACATTTTTGCTGCCTATCATGATTTCAACTTGGGTATTTCCGACCCCTATCAACATTTTATAATGTGGCTGAGTCCGATTGGCAGTGCTATTTTACTTATTAGCATTGGACTTTATTTTTCTAAGCCGCTTGTTTCTTATTGTGCCATGCTGCTGCTTGATGTCGCAAATTCAGGATTGTTATTTGCAAATATTCTTTATTACCGTCAATTCTCTGATTTTATCACAGTCAAGACCATAACTAATGCTGGAAAAGTCGCTCCTGGTTTAGGAAAAAGCGCTGTCGCACTACTTCAGCCTTCCGATCTATTATTGTGGCTTGATCTTATCGTTGTAGTTACACTATTAATCACTCACAAAATAAAAATTGATCAAAAATCTTTTGGCCTTCTTACCCCTTTTGCTGTTACTTCTGTCGGTAGTTTGGTTTTGGTTCTAAATATTTTTCTGGCCGAATCATCCAGACCAAGGTTATTAGGGACAACTTTTGATCGTTCATACATTGTCAAGTACCTTGGTATTAATACTTATACTGTCTATGATGGTATTAAGAATGAACAAACGGAACAGGTAAATAGAAATGCCAATACTGCCGATTTAAACAAAATTTTGACTTATAACCAAAGAAATAAATTGCCCGCAAATCCAGAGTACTTCGGTAAAGAAAAGGGCAAAAATGTTATTATTATTCATCTTGAGAGCTTTCAACAATTTTTGATTGATCTGAAAATTAACGGAAAAGAGGTCACACCTTACCTCAATTCAATTTATCACGACAAACACACTTTGAGTTTTGCCAATTTTTACCATCAAGTCGGTATTGGTCGTACCAGTGATGCGGAGAACATGCTGGAAACTGGCACATACGGTATTTCTGATGGCTCTTTATTCACAGCAATGGGCAGTTCAAACACCTTTCAAGCTGCACCTCAAATTCTGCGTCAACACGGCAACTATACGTCAGCGGTTTTTCACGGCAATGTCGGTTCTTTTTGGAACCGCGATGATGTTTATAAAAATCTGGGCTATAATTATTTCTTTGACCAAAATTATTTCAGTCATGATAAAAACGACCATATCGGCTACGGCATTAAAGACAAAATATTGTTTGCTGAAAGTATTAAATATTTAGAAAGAATGCAGCAACCTTTTTATACTAAATTCATCACCGTAACTAATCACACACCGTTTGATATGGATGAAGAAGATCTGGATCCAACGTTTAAAACCAGTGATACTTCGGACAAGTCAATTAATAACTACTTTGAAACAGCCCATTATCTGGATCAATCTATTCGCGAATTTTTCGATTACTTAAAGAAATCCGGTTTAATCAAAAACACTATGGTAGTGATCTACGGTGATCATTACGGCTTAACTAATTCGGAGAATGAAACTTTAGCACCGATTGTTGGTGAAAGCTCTGATACCTGGAATGCTTTCAATAACGTACAAATGCAACGCGTGCCTTTTATGATCCACGCACCCAATCTCAAAGGAAAAATTAAACACGAAGTCGCTGGTGAAATTGATGTTTTGCCAACAATACTTCATCTTTTAGGCATTTCTAACCGTAATTATATTCAATTTGGCCATGATCTGTTAGCTCCCAAATATCGTCCGTGGGTTGTTTTTAGGAATGGCACGATTGTTAGTCAAAAGTACGTCATTATCGGTGGTAAGGGCCTTAAGGGAGTAGTCTATGACCGTAAAAGCGGCAAGCAAATTATCAATTTTACTGAACAAGAGAAATATGAAATAAACGAGTTAGCAAAAGAAGGTAAAAAATCATTAAAATACTCAGATTTATTAAATAATCATAATTTATTGCGGTTTTACACTCCCAGCGGTTTTAAACCAGTTGACCCAAATGAGTTTGACTACTTAACTAATTTTAAACAAATGGAAGATATTAGACAGCAGTTAAAAAATAAATCAACCGCGCTGATAAGTAAACACCGCAAATCTACTACCGGTTTGTATAAGACAGATGCCATCGAATTAAAGGGACGTGAAGAAGAAATTACTACCATTCCTGAATCTGTTTCTGGAAATCACTTAACTGAAAAGAAAAATAAATCTAGTAAAAAGAATAAAAAGTCATATAATAAAGAAAAATAAGAATTCGGAATCTTTGGAGGATTAAAATGCTTTATGTAGTGATTATTTTAGTTATTGTACTTTTATTACTCTCCTGCTGCCGGGTTGTACCTCAAAATAATGAAGGCTTAATAGAAACACTGGGAAAGTATTCCAGAACTGTAAAGGCTGGATTGGTACTGATTATTCCAGTAATTCAGAGATTACGTAAGGTCTCACTGGCAATGTTTCCCGCAGAAATCTCCAAATATTCAATTATTACTAAAGACAATGCAGAAATCACTACCAGTCTAACTCTAAATTATTTGGTAACAGATTCTTACAAGTATTTTTACAATAACACGGATTCAGTTAAATCTATGGTCGAACTCATTCGGGGACACTTGCGTGACATCATCGGAAGAATGGACTTAAATGACGCCTTAGGCTCAACTAGCAGCATTAACACTCAACTTTCAGAAGCTATTGGCGATTTAACAGACATTTATGGCATTCGGGTCGTTCGGGTCAATATTGATGAACTTTTACCTAGTCCAGAGATTCAAAGGGCAATGGATAAGCAGCTTACTGCAGACCGTGAAAAAATAGCAGCTATTGAAAAGGCGGAAGGTGAAGCTAAAAATATTGAATTAACTACCAAAGCCAAAAATGATGCGCTGATTGCTACAGCAAAGGCCAAAGCTGAAGCTGTTAAAACCGAAGCAGACGCAGAAGCGTATCGCATTAACCAGTTACAATTGACCTTAGCAAAAGCCAGTGATGGCTATTTTAAGAATCAAAGCTTAGACAGTTTCAATAATTTAGCTAAAGGTCCCAATAATCTAATTGTGGTAGGAAAAGATGAAATGACTGATCTTGGTTCAATTCCTGTAACTGCAAAAGTTTGGCACGAAACAAGTAAAAATGACAAATAAGTCATACAAATAAAAAATCATTTCCTTTTGTGGAAATGATTTTTTTAATCTTCAAGATATTGTTCATAACCCTGGTCAAAAAGTATGATTGTAAATTCCGCTCCTTGATTGATTGCAGATTGGACACTAATTTTGCCACCATGCTGTTTGATCAAAGAGGATACAATAGATAATCCTAAACCATATTCTCCTTTACCAGAGCGGCTGCGTGAAGGATCAGCCTTAAAGTATCTTTCAAAAGCGTATTTAATTTGTTGCTGATTCATTCCGATACCATTATCTTTAATCATAATTACCGTGGCGTGTGCAATTCTATAACCGCTAATTTCAATTTTACCGTTAGCAGTAAACTGAATTGCATTCTGTACCAAATTAACCATTATTTGGGTAAAACGATCTTTATCTGCATAAACAGGTAGATTTTTTGGGGCAGTGATAAAGATTGTATCATCAGCTTTAGCAGCATTTTGCTTAAGTTGCATTGTTACATCATCAAATGTCTTTCTGGCATTAAAGCGCGTTTTAACTAAATTTATTTGGTTATTGCGAATTTTTTCATAATCCAAATTTTCATTAACTAAACGAATTAACCGCTTAGTTTCTCTACTCATCAAGGCAATAGACTTGGGCTTAGCTTTATCAGGAATTGCATCATATTGTAAGCCTTCTAAAATACCATTTATCGTAGTCAAAGGTGTGCGCATTTCATGAGCAGCATCAGCCATAAACTGGTCTCGCCTTTTTTCTTGTTCCTTCACTTCTTGATTTGATTTTTTTAAAGTCCGAACCATCTGGTTGAAGTTATCTGTCAGCTGAGATATTTCATCATGACCACAGTAATGTGTCTGCACATCAAAGTCACCTGCTGTAACTTTTTTGGTAGCGATAGATAACTTTTTAATTCTATTGGTTGCATAAAAAGAAAGGACCAAGCTGAGTACTAAACCTACAATAATGGCAGAAACTAACGCGTTGAAGAGATTTTGCTTGGCAATTCTTACAGGCCGCTCTACTTGGGCAATTCTGACTCCTAACCACATTGCTCCAATAAATTTTCCCTTATCCTTCCATGGTATAAGTACACCAGTACAAGCATCTTTTTTATAGCCTAAGCTGGAGAGAGCTTCGTTATTATTTTTGATACGTAGCTTCTTACCACTTTTCAATTGCCTTAGACGGTGAGAAGTAAGTTTAATTTTGTCATTTCTTTGAGGATAAACTTGTGAACCATGTGCATTAAAAACGCTAAGATACACCCTATCGCTATGAAGGACAAATTCCAGCTTATTTAAAAATTTAGGATTCAGCATTGCTGCTCCGTCCTTTTTATCATTTGTAGCCAAAGTCCCTAATGCCGCGGCAAAATCTTCCATTCGCCGATAATTATATTCGTACGATTGTTGAGTAGTATTATTAATTTCAGAAAAACCGATTATTGATACCGTAGTAAGAATGATTAGTAAAAAACTAAGCATATGCTGATAAATTAACTTCATGTGAAAACCTACGAATCATCAAATTTATAGCCAACGCCCCAAACGGTTTGGATGACATTTGCACCTACTTTTTCCAATTTTTGGCGCAATTTTTTAATATGTGCATCCACGGTGCGATCTTCACCATAATAATTATAACCCCAAACAGATTCTAATAATTGTTCACGAGAAAAGACCTGCTTTGGCTTCTGGGCCATGGTATATAACAAATCAAATTCTTTGGGGGTAATATTTTGAACATGCTTATTATCATATAATACTTCACGTCTACTTGTGGAAATTTTTATATGATTAGTAACCACATCAAATTTTTCTCCGGATTCTGCTGTTTTGGTTTGTTCCTGCTTATCATCAATTCTGATTCTGCGTTGCAAAGCTTTAATACGTGCTATTAGCGCCAAAGGACTAAATGGCTTAGATACATAATCGTCTGCACCAGCATTAAATCCTTGAATTTGTTCTTCTTCACTGCTGCGCGCAGTAAGCATAATGATTGGAATTGATGGTGAGATTGCACAAACTTCTTTAGCAACTTCTATGCCATCTTTTTTAGGTAAATTAAGGTCTAGAGTGATCAAATCATATTGATCAGGATTCTCAGCAAACATTTTAACGGCTTGTTCCCCATCAGTGGCAACATCCATGGACCATCCTTCTTTTTCGAAAAACATCCCCATCATTTCTGCAACCGACTGATCATCCTCGACCATTAAAATTTTCAGTTTCATTTTCGGTCCCTAAATCCTTTTGTTCTCTCCTTTTTTACTTTGTCAGGGTCTATGTAATCTGCTGGCAATTCATGGCGTTTTTGCAAAAAGCTTTTTAAACTTTTTTCCGTAGCCATGATTGGAAAGATAATGAAAAGATAAAATGTCAGCAGCCAAAGTAAAAAGTAACGATCCCATTTAAGTAAATGGATACCAACTCCTAATAATAATTGAATTAAACCAAATATAATAAAATAACCTCCTGCTTTATGCTGAGCAAATTTAAAACTTGCTTTATTCACTGTGGCCAAGTACGAATAATATCCGTAAAACGGCCAAGGTCTTTTCGAAGGTGAAATGAGCCATAATAGCCCAACTACTACCATAATTGAGCCACAAGCTATATAGATCATATTTTATTATTCCCCTTAATTGTTCGGCGCAGAAATAACCAATTTCATATTACCTGCGAATGTAAATTTTTTAATATTATTAGGAATGATCAGATTTGTTCCAATTGATAGGTCATATGATTTATTTTCAATTTGAAGTGTACCTGTCCCCTTTATGATTGTTACTAATAAGTAGGGGTGACTATTTAAGCCGGTGTGCCATTTCCCAGCTAAATCGATTTGCCACAAATAAAAATGAGGTGAAACGGGTGGTGCAACCAAAGTTTTAATAGTAGCATCCTGCACGTGATCTATTGTAATATCCAGTTTAGGATCAACATGTGGGACTTGAGTAACAGCGATTGATTTTTGGGTATGCAGTTCGCGTTTCTTACCAGTTTTTTGGTCAACACGATCATAGTCATACAACCTGTATGTTACATCACTAGATTGTTGGGTTTCAATAACCAATATTCCCTTAGTAAGGGCGTGGATTGTTCCTGAAGGGACATAAAAGAAATCACCAGTTTTTACTGGTACTTTGCGTAAAAGTTTATCCCATTCTCCCTTTTCTATCATTTCAGCCAGTTCCGCGCGAGTTTTGGCAGTATGTCCGTAAATTAGATATGATCCAGGATCAGCCTGCAAAACATACCAGCTTTCAGTTTTGCCACTATCGTTTTCTACTTTGCGAGCATATTCATCATTGGGATGAACCTGAACAGACAAATTATCATTTGCATCCAGGAACTTTACCAGCAGCGGAAATTCTTTACTTTCAGGGTTGCCAAATAGCGTCGGGTTTTCTTGATAAACCTGACGCAGACTTTGCCCTTTAAATTGACCATTGATTACTGTAGAAGCATCCTCTTTATAGCCGGAGATTACCCAAGCTTCTCCTACCTTGCCATCCGGAATATTATAATTAAAGATTGTTTTCAATTTGCGTCCACCCCAAATTTTGGGTCTAAAATAAGGAGTAAGAAAAATTGGCTCCATTTTAATCACCTCTCTAATAGTTTAATCTTTTAAGATGTAAATTTAAAACTATTTTTTCAAATATGACAACATTTATTATTGTTATAATAATACTTTTTGCTAACCCTTGCTCACATAAAATAATTTAATTGTAATAGTGTGCTTAAAAAAGGGCAAGAAAAAGCCCGCCAGTTTATCTTGACGGGCTTTTTGGGGGAATAATTTACTACTTTCTTTTTGTTAATCTATCATTTTTTATTCTTTAGTTTATCTAGTCGTGATTGTGCTATTTCCTGCTCTAAATCATGTACGTATTGAGTCTTTTGCTCTTTATCCCAGCCATAGTAATCAGACATATGGTTAACGACACCTTCTTTAACCTGGTTTAAAGTATCACTCTTGAATAAGATGTGATAAGTACGCCTTAAGAGATAGTCAACAGGTGTCAATGTCATTTCTTCAGCTAGTGAATAATCAAGGGCTGCTGTTTCGCCAAGACTTAATCCTGCAGCGGGCTTAATCGTTTTTGCATAGTCATAGATTTGCTCTGCTTGTGAACCAAACAAGTTGGCAATTTCCTTGGCATCATCAGCAGTAATTCCGGCTGCTACGCCATCTTTAGCAATTCGAGCAAGTTCTTCTTCTGCATGGTCTGAATCAAAGTCACCACCTGCAACTTTAATTTCAGCAGAATTTTGTAAAGTAAAGTTCTTAGAAAACTTGTCATGAAGCTTTTGCTGTATTTTCTTCATGGCACCATTAGCCATAATACGATAATCTGTTAATTTACCACCAGCTAGAGTAATTAAGCCATCCTCAGCTTCAGTTAATGAACTACCGCGAGATACAGCGGACGGCGCTGAAGTACTGTCAGAGACACTGGCACCAGTTGCTGCATCTGCTGCTTCATTGCCTTCAACTTCGACTTCAATTAGGGGACGAACTCCAGCCCAGCTGGCTTCAATATCGTCAATAGTTAAATGAGCGGAAGGATACTTCTTATTAATAATATTTAACAAATAATCGACATCACTTTGTTCAACAGTAGGATGAGCATAATCACCGGTAAAGTCGGTATCGGTAGTGCCAAAATAGGTTTTACCTTCTCTAGGAATAGTAAAAATCATACGACCGTCTGCTGTACCTGAACCAAAGTAAGTTGGTTGCGGCACAGTCAAGCGCGATTGGTCAACTACTAAGTGAACACCCTTTGTAGGACGCAGACGCGGCTTTTTATAAACAGCTTTATCTTCCTGTCTTACTAAATCGGACCAAGGCCCAGAGGTGTTAATAACTACATCCGCATGAATTTCAAATTCTTCACCGGTTAAGTTATCATGGACACGTACGCCGTTAACCTGCTTTTGCTCGTTATGTAAAATCGCAATGCATTTCAGCCGACTAACAGCCAAACATCCTAATTCATGTGCCTTTTTTACATTTTCTACTACTAAACGTGAATCATTGTTTTGGTAGTCTAGGTAAACGCCTGCGCCTTGTAAATTTTCGCTGTTTAATTGTGGCTCACGTTTTAAAGTTTCTGCTTTATCCATTGTATAGTTGGCATACTTAATTAAAGGAGAGTCACCCTCGATTCCAGCTAAATGATCATATAGATCCATTGCTACTTTGACGGAAAACATGGTAAAGGTTGTTCCCGGCTCATCATAAATTGGTAAAATCATAGGATCAGGCCGCGTCATATGAGGAGCAATATGCTGAACTATTGCACGTTCCTTGACTGTATCAGAAACTACTTGGACATCAAAAGTCTTAAGATAGC
>CAMLHK010000021.1 GCA_946479925.1 uncultured Lactobacillus sp.
AACACTTCCCTAGCGCAGGTATTATCCCGTTCAGGTTCAGAGGGTATTTCTCAGCTAAATTAGCACCCCTAGTGACTTTCTTTTCTATTATAACATAGCCAAGTATGCTTGGCTTAAAAGATTAATATCAACCTTGAATTTAAAATTGACTAAAACTAGCTAATTTTTCTTTGGTTAAATCACGGATAATAGCAACAGTTAAATCAACTGATGCCTTGAAGTCCTGATATGCACTAAAGCAATATGGTGAGTGCTCATAACGTACAGGAATTCCAATAACAATTGTTGGTGCACCATTTTCGTAGTAAATTGCTGCACCATCTTGCCCACCACCAGTACGAACTGAGCGAGTGTAAGGAATATTGTTTTTATCAGCTATATCGCACGCATACTGTTGGAATTTAGGATTAGGTAAAAACGACGTATCCATGTCTCGAAGCATTGGTCCACGCTTTAATCCAGTTTGAGATAACCATTCCGGAGTAAAGGTGTCATCAGCAGGACATGATTCGAGAACGATTGCTAAATCAGGTTTAACAGCTTTAGCAGTAACATATGCCCCCCTTAAGCCAACCTCTTCTTGACTGGATAAGGCAGCAACCACATTAAAGTCAACCTGTTCGCCATTTAAATTGTCAAGTACGTCAGCCATTGCAGCAGCACCAAAACGATCGTCAAAATCTTTACCAAAGAAAAGACCGGTTTTTTCATTGTACTCGCATTTTACATCGACAAAGATTGGACAACCGGTGTCAATTTGATAGTCATTAATCGTTTCTTCACGTGAACTTGAACCAACGTCAATCGACATATCAGCAACATCGGGAACATTATTACGTTCTTCTTCAGTCATAAAGTGAGGTGGCTTAGTGGCAACAACTCCAGGAACATATTCGCCAGCACGATTTAAAATTTTAACCCGCAAAGCTGGAATATTATATTTTACCCAACCACCAAGTGGAACAAATTTAATCATTCCATTTGGTCGAACAGCCTGAGTAATAAAGCCAACGGAATCTGAGTGTGCATCAAGCTGAATAACTGGACGATCTGGTTGATTTTCCTTTTTTGAAGCATATACGTTCAACATTCCATCCACTTTAACATCGGCAATGTCTTTAACAGTTTCAGTAAATAATTTTACAAACTCTTCTTCAAAGCCAGAAGTTGAATTGGCATCTGAAAAAGCCTTAAGCATTTTAATTTCTTGATCTTTTTTCATACTTTTAATTACCTTTCGCTTGATCTAATTACTTCTTACATTGTAGCAAAAACTACCAGCCCGTAACCATTAAATTAAAGAGCATTAATAATAATCTTACTATTTTTTATTTGATTTAACTTTTTGTACGTAAAATAGGTATTAAGCTGCGAAAAAGTCTAAATTACCAGTACTTTTTTATATGAAAAATGATATAATCGGTTTTATCAAGTAATTTTGAGTTTATTTAAGTGAAGGGTAGATAAATGCCGAAAAACGACAATATTGATAATATTATTGATCACAAATTATTTTCTGAAGATGATATTCATCAAATGTGTGTAAGACTAGGTCAACAACTGACTAAAGACTATGCTGGAAAGAATCCATTAATTGTTGGAGCACTTAAAGGTGCAATTTTCTTTTTAACCGATCTAGTTCGTGAAATGGACGTAAAAGAACAAATCGATTTCATGGATGTTTCAAGTTATGGCGATGGTCTTGAGTCTTCAGGCAATGTTAAGATTGTTTCCGACTTAGCAACTGACGTAAAAGATCGCGATGTTTTAATCGTTGAAGATATTGTTGATACAGGGTTAACTTTACAATTTATGAAGGACTTACTCAAAAAGCGTGGCGCTAAAAGCGTAAAATGCTGTGTCCTACTAAACAAAGAAGCTAACCGTAAAAATGATATTGAAGTCGAATACTATGGTTCCAAGGTTGGAAATGAGTTTGTAGTTGGTTATGGTCTCGATTTTATGAGCTTTTACCGTAACCTAAGCTACATTGGCGTTTTAAAGCCTGAGGTTATCAAATTAGCTCAAAAATAATTATTTTTAGCACTTTAAAAGGACTTATCTTCAAGAGATAAGTCCTTTTCTTTTTATTCTTGTTTTTGCTTTTTATCTAACTGCTTAACTACAAACCAACGCATGAAACCTTGCTCAATACTCTCAAGCTTAAACTCAAAGTTCTCTAATTCAACAGTTCCATTCTTCTTTAAGTCAGGATAATGTTCCATCATATATCCACCTATGGTGATGATGTCACTGTTCTGGAAACTCTCTAAGTCCTTGTGGAAATATCGCGCAAAATCATATAACGTGGTTTTGCCGGAAACATGAATATTATCATGCTTATCCTTGATAATGTAATCATCTGAAACATCGTCAATTTCATCTTTAACCGTTCCAAATAATTCTTCATAAATATCTTTATCAGTTACAATTCCACTAGTTCCACCGTACTCATCCACAATCAGCACAATTGGTGTGTGCTTCTTGATCATCAAATGCAAAATGTCTTGAATCGGCATTGATTCTGGAACAGTAATCATCGTCCTAATAATCCGCGTAACTGGAACATTTTCATCAATTTGACTTTGTTGTACCACGTCGAAGGCATAGATATAGCCAACCACTTCGTCTTTATCATTATCACGAACGACTGGAATTCGGCTAGAGCCTTCATCAAGATACATTTTTAACGCTTGCTTAATTGTGTCTTTCGAATTAATGACAACTAGCCTTGTTCGGTCAGTCATAATGTCTTTGGCGACTTTATCATTTAACTCAAAAGCACGTTGCATGTAAGTTAAATCATTCTTATCAAGCGCCCCACCATGAACGGCTTTACGAGAAAGCTTAATAATTTCTGATTGTGAATAAACTTGATTTTCTTCATCAGCCTGATCAAAGCCAAGCAGTTTTAACAGTCCATTAGAACTGGTATTAAGCAACCATACGAATGGATAAACCAGTGTATGGAAAAGCTGAAGTGGTGTACAAATTGCTAGTAAGATTTTTACTGGCATATCAATTGCGATATTCTTGGGAACAATTTCTGTTACCACTACTTCTAAATACGTCAAGAAAATCACTCCTAAAAGTGCACTGATGGAGCGCACAAGAGAATGATTTAGTTGGGTTAAATTAAATAATCTAAAAAATAAAGCCGCAAACGTGTCAGCTGAAAACCAACCTAAAACGACACCAACAAGAGTAGTTCCCACCTGCGTTGTTGATAGATATTCATTTAGGTTGTGAGTCATATGCAAAGCACGCTTAACTTTACGCTTGCTTCCAACATTATTACTCAACATGTCTTCAAGCTGACTTGATCTCGTTTGGACTAAAGCAAATTCTGCAGCAACAAAAAAAGCTGCAAAAACAAAAATTACTAAAGTTGCTATTAAATTAGTAACTATTTGGGTTGTACTCAAATTTATATCACCTTTTTAAAAATCCTTTGATATATATCTTAGCATTAATAGCACTTTATTTTTATAAAAAGAAGATTTATTTTACGAGTTTATAAATCTTTTCAAATGGTAAACGATCTGGAATAAACTTTGGATCATTGACTTCCGCTGTTTTATCTTTATATCCTAAACCAATAGCCATTCCTACAATTTCGCTATTAGGAATTTCTGCATATTTCCGAACCAATTCGGGAAATGAAACCATTGAATGAGCCGGCATAATCGCCAAGCCTTCATCAACTGCTAAAAGCATAATGCTTTGAGAAAAAATGCCCAAGTCAAACACTGACCACGCTGGTGAAGCTTTTGGAATTGTTAGAAAAACAACATCTTGGGCATTGAACATTGTATCATTTGAATTCTTAAATAGATCCATCTTATTGTGAAAAAAATAAGGCTGAGAAGCACCAACCACAGCCATACTCTGACTAGGATATGCATCCCATTGAAGAGATTGCATTCGAGCAAAATCTTCATGAGGTTCTGCTCCCTCATCTATTTGCTTTTTAACATCTTTTTTCAGACACTTAAGTGGTTCACCCGTTAGAACATATGCTTTCCACGGCTGTGAATTAAGTAATGAGGGGGATTGCTGTGCTTTCTTAATAATTTTAGCAAGTAATTTTTCATTGACTTTTCTGTTAGTAAATTTACGAGTTACTCGTTCTTGGTCATATACATCATTAAATTCCATTACAATTCAATTCCTTACATACTTTACTCTATACGTAGTGTTCGAACAAAGTTCATTTAGTCAGACAATTCTCCCTTTAAATAACAAAATTAATCATAAAAGCAAAAAACACAACAAATGCAGCGCTTTTTGCATAATTTCACTATATTCAGTTATTATTGCGTCATAAATAACTCTTATCCATACTAATAATATAATAAATATCCATACATAATGCAATGCTTAACAAGAAAGATATCATAAAAAAATTAAGGTTTGTTTTTATTAAATAACAGTTAACTATTATTATTTAAATCTATAATAAATGTTCATGTATACTTATACGCTTGATTATAAAAGACCAAGTTTTTAGCAGCAACCATTTATATACTAAAAATAAGTTCTTTTACAAAAAAGCAGTTTAATTGATTACACAATTAAACTGTTTTTCTAAAATTTGTATTGCCGACGTAATTCACGCTCTTGGTCACGTTTCTTGATCGTCTCACGTTTGTCATATTTTTTCTTTCCTTGGCCCACACCAATAAGAACCTTGGCAAAGCCATGTTTAAGATAGACTTTGAGGGGAATTATTGCAATACCACGCTCTGCTTGTTCTTTAGCCAAGCGTGCAATTTCTTTCTTGTGTAAAAGTAATTGCCTTCTGCGCAGCGGTTCATGATTATAACGATTCCCTTCCTTGTATTCACTGATGTGAACATTTTCTAGATAAGCAGAACCATTAATAACTTGGACATAACCATCGCGAAGATTTATTCGTCTGGCACGAACAGACTTAATTTCTGTACCAGTTAATGCAATACCTGCTTCGAATGTCTCTTTAACAAAATAGTCATGATGCGCTTTTTTGTTTTGCGCAATTAAATTTTCTTGCTTTTCTTTTTTCAATTTTCCGTCCTAATGATTATATTTACTTATATGTGGATGATTACCATTTTTCCGAAAATTGCTACGATTTCTATCATTATTGCGGCGACCGTGGTCATTGTGAAAGCCGCGACTTCCCCGACGACGATTGTTGTTACCCCGATCGTGATGTGCCTTTTTAGGTGCGTTAGGGTCATAAATTTCAAAGTCTAGCTGATGCTGTTCAACATTTGCATTAGTTAGCGTCACCTTGATTGGCATCCCAACATGATACTGCTTATGTGTTCCACGACCAGTTAATGTCATATTCTTTTCATTAAAACTGTAAAAATCATCAGTTAAGTTAGAAATATGAATTAATCCTTCAACTGTGTTAGGTAATTGAATGAACATCCCAAAGCTAGTCACAGAAGAAACAACTGCGTCAAAATGTTGGCCAACTTGATCAGCCATATACTCAGTCATCTTCAGATCATTAGTTTCGCGCTCAGTATCAATTGAAACACGCTCCTGGGTTGAAGTTTGTTCGGCAACATCAGGTAAACAATTTGTAAAGTGGTCTCTGACTTCCTTATCAGTTCCCTCTTCAGCGTATGCATGAATCATTCTGTGCACCATTAAGTCAGAATATCTTCTGATTGGAGAAGTAAAGTGTGTATAGAATTTAGCTGCAATACCAAAGTGTCCCAGTGGCTCTTCCGAGTAATGAGCTTGCTTTAAGCTACGCAACATCATCATTTGCACAACGGCTTCTTCAGGAGTGCCTGTAGTTTTTGATACTACCTTTTGTAAATCTAATGGCTTAACATGGTTTGGATCTGCAGCAATATTCAGACCGAATGCACTACAAAATTCGAAGAAACTCTTAATTCTTTCGCCGTCCGGAGTTTCGTGCACACGGTAGAGAAATGGTACGTGCTTTTTATAGAAGGCTTCAGCAACTGTCTCGTTAGCAAGCAACATGAAAGATTCAATCATTTTTTCTGCTGTACCACGATCATGCAAGACGATATCGGTTGGTTTGCCTTGATCGTCTACAATGATTTTGGCTTCTGGCTCTTCAAAGTCAATTGCACCACGTTGATGACGCTTTTTATAGAGTGCGTTATGCAATTCAGCCATTTCTTTTAACATTGGCGCTAACTCAACGTACTTTTCTTCCAATTCATCATTATTGTCAGGGTCTAACACCTTGTTAACATTATTATACGTCAAACGGCCATGTGAGCGCATGACTGACGGATGAATATCGTAGCTAACTCGATCACCTTCAGGGGTTAATTCCATCTCACACGAAAGCACTAGACGATCAACACCTTCATTTAATGAGCAAATACCATTTGAAAGTCGAAACGGCAACATCGGAATCACGCGATCAACTAGGTAAGTACTATTACCACGTGTATATGCTTCTTTATCCAGTGGGGTATTCTCTTTAACATAATGCGCAACATCAGCAATATGAACACCCAAATGATAATTTCCGTTTGGCAGTTGCCATAAAACAACAGCATCGTCAAAGTCCTTAGAATCGTCCCCATCGATAGTAACAGTTGGTTGGTCACGAATATCTTCGCGATTAGCCATATCCTCTGGTGTAACATGATCAGGAATATTGTTTGATTGCTCTAGCGCATCCTCATTCCATTCGGTTTTAACATCATGAGCTGACACAATTGCCATTATGTCAACGCCCGGCAAACTCTTGTTACCAATGACCTGAATTACCACACCGGTCATTGAATCAGAATTATCTTGGTCAGGATAATTGCTAATTGAAACCTTGACCATATCACCTTTTTGCGGTTTAAGCCCGTTTTCACCAATGTAAACACGGTAATTTGCTAACTTTTTGTTTGTACTTACTACGTAACCGATAAAGTGACTTGTCTTGACTTGCTCATCCGTCATTGGGTGGAATTCACCAACTAGTGACGTTAAATTACGTTCAATAATTTCCTGAACTTGTCCTTCTGGACCTTTTCCATTCCAAGGATTGCCACCAGCGGTGATTTTCACGCGGACCTGATCGCCATCAACTGCGTATGCAGTATAATCTTTGGCAACAAAAATATCGTCAGTTTCTTCGTCTTCAACTCTGACAAAGCCGAAGCCCTTGCTATTAGACTTAAAAGTCCCGTCAACCATTGTATTTTCTTGAGCCAGTTGATAATGTCCGTTACCATCTGTGATAAGTTTCTTTTCTTGCTCAAGAAATGACAGAGCCTTGACGATATCAGAAAAGTTACCTAAACGGTCTCGTTTAAGCATTCGATCAATCTGTTCTACTTGATATTGTTTTTTAGGGTTGCGGCGAAAGATCTCTAAAACATTAGCGAGAATTTTTTCGTTCTGTGCCATTCACTTAAGCTCCATTCTTTGATAAAAAGATAAAAAAAATCCTCCCATCGTTTGATCGGGAGGAACCATTACTATTTTGAAGACAAATAAGCTAATACAATAGCAAAAATGAAAAAGAGAGCTAGTAATACTGATGTCACTTTCTCCATAAATGCTTCAAAACCACGTTTCTTCGTTTGACCACTAAATACTGCACCGCCGGATAAGGCATTTAATGCATCTTGTTGCTTCTGCGGCTGCATCATTGTTGCAATGATAATTAAAATTGAAACAATAATTAGTAGCGTCATAAATAAATTGTACAATACGCTGCCTCCAATATACAGATACGATTACTGATAAATTTTAGCACAAAATATGTTTTATTTCGAGCTTTTATTTTTCTAACTCTGGCGCATCAGTTTTGAACTGCTTCTGAGTTGTTTTCTTGTGATTTTGATACCACAAAGATGTTTTAGTTTTAGAAGAGTATAGCTGTTTAAGCGCCTTTTTTTCATTATAGTCATAATCATGTGGATTTACTTTTTTGAAGCCTTTAGGCTTATAAAAACGTAGTAAATCACCCGCAATGACACGATCAGACAATGACAATTGAGTAGTTACCTTATTTGAAATCGCTACCATCTTAGTCTTAAGCTTTTTGTCTGGTTTCTCAATCTCTTCACCGGTTTTGGTGTAGTAATAGGTACCGCCCACCTTAGCATATTCAGGCGTAATAAAGTCACCATTACGCTGGGCAACAATCTGCGGTGCCTTTGAGCTAAGCAAATCGTGCCCGAATTGAATAGTGTCCTTGTCGTTAATGCCAAGCAAGTTTAACAACGTTGGCAAAACATCTATTTCGCCGCCATAGGTGTCCTTTACGCCACCTTTTAGTCCCTTCATATGGAACATTAATGGTACTCGTTGAAACTTCAAATTGTCAAAATTGGTGAACTCTTCTTGCTTAAGTAATTCGGCACTGGCCTTATGGTGATTTCCAGAAATACCGTAGTGGTCACCATAAAGAACAAGTATTGTCTTCTTATCAAGACCAGTTTTCTTCATCCATTGTAAAAATTCACCAATTGCCTGATCCAGATAATGCGCCGTTTGAACATAACCGTCAACAGTTTCATCCCCAGTGTCAGTTGGATCAATTGACTGATTCTTTTTGTCCAAATCATATGGATAATGATTAGTGACAGTAATTAACTTAAGGTAAAACGGTTGAGGCAAACGCTCAATATACTTGATTGATTGCGATAAAAAGATTTTATCCTTTAGACCATAACCAATATAGTACTTTGGCTTATTCTCGTAGTAAGATAGTGGCATAAAGTAATGGTAGCCGAATTGCTTATAGGCATTATTTCGGTTCCAAAATGATCCTGCACCACCATGCATTACAGCAGTAGTATAACCTCCAGCTTGATTTAAAATTGCTGGTGCACTTTCAAATGTGTTTGAAGTACCATAACTCGACATTGCTGAACCTGATTGCAGCCCATATAAAGAGTTCTCTAGCATCATTTCAGCGTCAGAAGTCTTACCTTGACCAACCTGGTTATAGAAATTGGAAAAACTTAAAGTATTCTTCGAATGATACAGCTTATTTAGGTTAGGTGTTACTTCCTTACCCTTCCATTTATAGTCAATCAAAAACTGTTGGAAACTCTCCAAGTGAATTACAATTACGTTTTTGCCTTTAGCTACACCGGTATATTCAGGATTAGGTTTAACATAATTAACCTTCAAGTACTTTTTAACAGAACTTAAATCAGAAACATTTGCCTTGGCCATCTGTTCACTTGTTTGCGCGGTTTTAAAGGCATCATACACAGCATATTGATTCATCCCTAGATACTTAACAATATAGCTGTTATCAAACGTTCTAGTCAAAAGCCCTGAGCGATCTTTTTGCGCCATCATCAGATTAACGCCGATTAAAGCCACGGCTAATCCTTCAAGTAAAAGATTAAATTTCAGTTTTAAAGGCCTTAAATCGTATTTGATAACTTTACTTGCCATCAAACCTATAATGACTGCTACATCAAGAAAAGTTAAAAAATCACTTATTTTTGTTATGCCAACAATACTTTTACCTAGATTATCTGCAGTTGAACCAGACGTCTTAATAATTGAAAGTGACAAAAAATTGGAAAATTCACGGTAATATAAAATATTCGCAAATAACCATGTACTAAGGATTAGATCAATTGCAATAATAATCCAATACGATTTTCGCCCTTTGAAGAAAAGACCTATCCCTAGTAGCAATAGTGCAGCAGGCAGTGGGTTAATAAACAAAAGAAAGTTTTGCATCGCTCCGACTGCACCGAGATTGAATTTAGTTAAATAAATCAAATACGTTTTTAGCCAAAACGTTATCAAGACAATGGTGAAAAAACCTAGCTTATTAGTAACTAACCATTGAAAGAAAGACTTAATCCGTGTCATTCCATTCTCCTCTCACTATGATAATATAGTACCCTTTAGGCCAATTATGCATAGTGGTTTTAGTAAAAATTAATCATTTGGTGTATTAGTGATTTTCTTCGGCTTAAAAATCCAACCAAAAATTCCCAGAATCATTCCTAAAAAGTAGGTTACAAACCGCCATAAGAACATCCCCAAAACTAGCGCTCCTTTTGAAGAAACAAAAGTCGCAAACAAAGTCTGGAAGCTGTATTCAGCTCCACCAGAAGCTCCAGGAATTGGAATAATTGCCATAAACATGATAATCATAATGTTCATTTGTGTTACACTCGCCCAGCTTGCAGGCACACCTAAGGTAACTAACACCATGTAAGGAACTGAGTAAAAACACAAAAGCTGTAAAATAGTCAAAAGACCACTAAGAAACAATTTCTTTTTCTCGCGCTTGAGTTTTTGACTTTCAGTATAGAAAGTATCAATTTTATCAACTGTATTTTTTCGCCATACTTCAACGCGATCTGTTGAAATAAACTTTGCTAATAAATCCATTATCCAATTGGCAGCTTTTTTGGTCCAGTTATAGGCAAATAAAATAGCTAATAAAAAGACAATCGAGCTCACATGAATTAAAAAGCCAATTCCAATAAAGAATGCCAGACCAGCAAACTTCGTTGCAACCATCTTAAAGCCTGTGATTATTGTTACCACATAAGCGAGAAAAACCACGATTTGATAAATAATGAACTTCATTAAAAGAAGTGATGTTGCTCGGCCACCCTCAATTCCCATTTGAACCATTGCTGCAAGCTGAGAAGGCTGTCCGCCAGTTGACATTGGCGTAATAGCATTGAACAGTGCCTGAATGATAGGAATTCGAAAAAAGGACCATTTTGAACGTTTTGGTTCGTCTTTGCGATGAGCTAAAACTGCCAAAATGCTTGCTTCAAACACATAAGAAAGTATCATCAATGCAAATACTAAAATTAACGCACCGTAATTGATTCCATGAGCTGCATTAGCCAGCTGCGTAACTGGAGTATCCTTAAGATCAACGTACAATACACCGCAGCTGATTAGTAAAACAATGGCAATGCCCCATAAATGTTTCTTATTCATTAGTGAATTTGTCCTAGTCTTCTGCCAATTTCATATTGCTCATGATAAAAATCATTCCAAATCTTGGCTAAATTATCTTCTGAATATTTTTCACTGGCCATATTTGATAAGTTAGCGTACTTATTTAGCATTGTCTTATCATACGCTACTCGACGCAGTTGCTCATTCATTTCCTCAAAGTTTTCGCCCTTCATGTAGTAGCCATCGATAATTGCTTTATATAAATCAAGATCTCTCAGTAGCACCGGCGTACCACAGCTAAAAGCTTCAAGAACTGACATCGGAAATAGTTCATCAAAAGATGGTAAAACGAATAAATCTGCAATATTTAAATAATCAACTAATTTTTGCCGATCAATTATTCCTGTAAAAATCAGGTTTTGTGGCGGATTATCGACTAGCTCTTTAAAGTGATCGTAACCATCCGTAATTTTTCCAAAAGAAAAGCCACCAGCCCAGATGAACTGAATTTCCGGATTCGCTTCAGCCATCTTTGCAAAGTCATCAACACCTTTTCTAGCTTGAACTTGACCGTCACCAAAAACAACAAATTTATCTAATGGAATTCCCAATTGATTTCGAAAGGCATTTTTTTCAGCCTGTTGTTCAGGATAAAACTCTTCTTTTGAAACGAAGTTAGGAATATATTTTACCTTTTCGCGTCTAATACCATACTTAACTAATTTATCAATAAAAATAGGATTAACGACAACGATTTGATCCATTCGCTTATAGAAGTCTATTACGTAATTATAAAAGACTTTTTTAGCTGGAGCGGGTAACTTGATTGAGCCTTCAAGTGTTTCAGGTAGAAAGTGAACATAACCAATTTTTCGCCCACGTGCTGGAGAAAAACTATTAGCATAATAAGTTGGGTTAATTGTATGATAGTGCGTTAAATCACTTCGACCATACTTATTATTCGTAACATAAAATTCTTCTACTAAATGCGTTCTTAATAAGCTAATTAATTCATTGTAGGCAGAACCGACTCCCTGGCCTTTAACTGAATCAGCTTGCGAAAACATATTGATTCTAATCATTGGTATCCTCTTCTTCGAGATCCTCTTGGTAATTTTCAATTACCTCTTCATAAAATTGATGAACATCACTACCAAAACGTTTAGCGGAAATTTGATCTAGCTTTTTAACTAGCTTATCAGCTGGAATTTCGCTTGGACCTTCTCTTAAGTAATCTAAAATTTCATCACGCATCTCACTTGGTCGTGTGAAAACTTCACCAAAACATTTATCATCAAATACCCGTTCAGTGTAATCAGTGTCATAAACAACACACCTAGTGCCCGAAGCAAGAGCTTCAATATAAGTTAGTCCTTGTGTTTCAGTATCACTAGCAGAAACAAATAAGTCTGCCATTTTGTAGAATGAACCAACATCTTCATGAGGAACATCTCCTGCAAAAATGACATTATCTTCTAGTGTCAAACGCTCAACCTGCTCTTGTAGGACTTCTAAATCAGGACCGTCGCCTGCAATTACTAAACATGCTTTTGGAAATTCATCTACAATTTCCGGCAAAACATTCAATATCCGGTTAATTTTCTTTTCTCCAGCAATTCTGCTTAGGGTCAAAAGTACTTGTGCGTCCGGTTCAATTCCTAAATCGTGACGAACGTCGTTAGTAATAGGCTGATTTAGGCTCTCAATGTCCACTCCCGTTGGAATTACCTTCATAGGGATAGATACCTTATAGCGCTTTAAAAGCTTCTCTACGCGCTCGCTAGGGGCAATAACGCCATCCATATTTTTGAGGTAGACATTGGTAAATTGCTTAACATGGTATGGGCGCAAAAGATGACCATTGAGCACATAATGTAAATAGTCTTCATACATCGTATGATACGTGTGAATGGCCGGAATCTTTAATTGATGCGCAACATATTTCCCAATCATTCCCAGTGCAAACTCCGTCTGCGTGTGAACAATATCAAGTTTTACTTCACGAGCAACCTTAGTTGCTTCAAAAAAGCCTCTAAAAGCTACACGTCGATCAGTAAAAGAAATAAACGGTACACTACTGAAGCGAAAAACATTTGCTTCAACTGCTCCCTTTTGTACATGTGGATCAGTAGTCGTAAAAATAAAAACATTATGCCCCTGTTTTTCAAGGGCATCCTTTAATGTTTTGATTGATGTTGCTACACCACTAATTTGCGGAAAATACGTATCGGTAAAAATACCAATATTCATTTGAATACCTCCATAAAAGGTATTATAAAGATTACACTCTGCATGTGCAATTTTTATAAAAACAAAAGCAAAAAAATATAAAAGAAAAGCAGCTCCTAACAAGAAGCTGCCATATAATAGCGGTGATCGGGGTCGAACCGATACGTCCTAAACGGACACCAGATTTTGA
>CAMLHK010000022.1 GCA_946479925.1 uncultured Lactobacillus sp.
GTGCCTAGCGTAAAATAAAAAAGTTTTTAAAGCAGAAGTTTTCTTCTGCTTTTTTTGTTGCTTAAATATTTTGAAAACGATTAATATCTTTGGACTGAATAACCGCTACTACTCCTTTTGCACATGAAAGTTCAAATGAATCTTTTTCTGGTAAAAATTCATTGGAGCTAAATGAGACGGGATTTGCACTACTAAATTTAGCCAAATTATATTTAGCTCCATTTATATTTAAATTTAAGACCCCGGTTAAAGTTACTACTCCAAAACATTGATAACCTAGCTGCCTTTTAACTAAATGTTTTCCAACATTATAAAATTTAATTGAATTTTGCTGATCAATGAGCGTTATTTTTTCTGCAAACTGATTAAACTCAGGCTTAAGAACCATAAATAAATTAGACAAAAAGTGATCCAAGCGTCCACCCGTGGCACCAAAAATAGTCAAATGAGAAACACGGTAATCTAAAAAGGCGCAGCGAATAGCAAGCTCAGCATCAGTCCAATCTTTTTCTGGATTCGAATATCTAATATCAGCAACATTTTTTTCGATTTCTGCTAATTCATTTCTTTTTAGTGAATCAAAATCTCCCTCGGCCACATCTACCTTAATGCCCATTTCTTGTAAAAGAAGCGACCCGCGATCGACACCTATTACTAAATCACCAGTTCTATTAGCTTTTAGAAATTGTTCTTTGAGATCGTCAGGCCATAACTGTTTAGGCGCGCCTAGCAGTGCATAGGATTTCATTGCAGTATGCCTTCTAACTCCGTAATTTGCTTCTTAATACTATTCTGACAAAATAAATAAGAGCCAGCAACGAAGATCTTTGCTCCTGCAGCCTTAGCAATTTTAGCAGTTTGTTTGTTAATTCCCCCATCAACTTCAATTGGTACTGTTCCAGCGCTTAAACTAACGGCCTGTTTAATCCTTGAAGAAGATTCATGAATAAATTTTTGACCACCAAAACCGGGATAAACGGTCATTAGTAAAATTTGATCAACTTTCTTAAGAAATTGCTGTAAAACAGAAACTGCAGTATCTGGATTAAGAACTAAACCCGCTTTAACATTGTTTTCTTTTAAATAATCCAGCCAGTAATTGAGTTTATCCTCATTCATTGCCTCATAGTGAAGTAACACTATTTGTGCACCCGCTTTGACAAAAGCAGGTACCAAAACATCAGGGTTATTACTCATTAAGTGAACTTCAACTTCACTTGTCGGAAAAGTCTTTTTAAAATCAGATACGAGCTGCGGACCAAACGACAAATTTGGCACAAAATGTCCATCCATAATATCGATATGAAAGCGGCTGATGCCGCAATCAATCGCCGTTTGAATATCTTTTTCCAAATTTAGATTATTAATATTTAAAATTGACGGTGCAATCACTATTTTTCTCCTTATTTTAAATACTCGGGCAGCCTGCCATTTTCTATTTCTTTGCGTATTAACAAATAATCATCATAGCGGCTTTTTTTAATTTTTCCCGCTTCAACTAATCTTTTTACTTCACAACTGGGTTCGTTTAAATGCTGACAACCCCGAAACTTACAATTGCTACTGGCTTTTCTAAATTCAATAAAATAATCACATAACTCTTTTACTTTAATTGGCGTAAGGTCAATTGCTGAAAAGCCTGGAGTATCTGCAAGATAACCTTTTCCTAAAGGAAAAAGGTTAACTGTTCTGGTGGTATGCTTGCCTCGATTTAAGGAATTAGAAATGGCGCCTGTTTCTTGCTTGACGTCACTTTGAAGTGAATTAATTAGAGTGGATTTACCTGCTCCTGATTGTCCAGCAAGAGTCCAGATGTCTTTATTGGCAATCTCATGAATCAGGTTATTGGCGACCTCTTCTTGGCTATAATAAATTCGATATCCTATAGCGTTATAGTAAAGCAAGTCTTCGTGAATCTTGTTTAGCTTTGAACTACTTAGTAAATCGCTCTTTGACAGGTAAATACTTACAGCAACGCCTTGCCATGAAAAGAAAGTTAAAAAGCGATCCAATAACTGCAAAGAAAAATCGGGTTGAACTGCTGACATTACTAGTAAAACATGATTCACGTTTGCTAAAGCAGGTCGACCAATCAGGTTTTTACGAGGTAAAACTTCCACCAGGTAATTTGTGCCTTGGTCATCAATTTGGATTTTAACGTGATCACCAACAGTTGGTTTTAATTTATTCTTGCGAAAAACTCCCCTGGCACGAGTTCTTACAATATCATTAGCAGTTTGAACGTCATAAAAGCCTGCAATCAGACCAATAACAATTCCTTGATCCTTTTTAATCATTTTTGACCTTCTCATTCAAAATTATTTGACCATCACGTACTACTTTTAGTTGACCCGGGCCATCCTTTAGTTCGAATGGAATTGAAAAATTCATATCTTTTTTGATATATAAATCCCGGTAAATGTTATCAATTGAATGATTATCATCTGAAATATATATTTGAACATGATTACCGCGCTTATTATCAGAATCATCTTCATCATTATCTTCGTAGCTAACCGTAAAGTTTTTAATTGCTGTTAAATCGCGTTCCTTCTTTGCTCCTTCTGAAACATTAACAGAAATTGTACTTCCACGAGGAACCTGTGTACCTGCAGCCGGACTCATGGAAATAATCATTCCCTTCTTTACTTTGCTGGAATAGGCAGAGCTAACTTGCAGTGTTAAGCCGTGTTTATGTGCAAATTCTTGTGCCTGCTTTAAAGAATAATCTTTTAAATCAGGTAATTTAATCATATGATGCTTTGAGCGCGGATTTTTTCCTTTAGATATTACTAACGTAATGGTTGTTTGTTCCGGCTTTACTTCAACGTCCGCAGCAACACTCTGAGAAATGACGTGATCAGGTGGAACACTTGATGAAAATTGATTCTCACGAATCACTTCAAAACCTAATTTTTCAAGTTTTTGGACAGCAATATTATATTCATCACCAGTGACATCAGGTACTTGAACCATACCTGCTCCATCAGAAATATACAGGTCTATATAGCGACCTCGTTTTATTTCCGAGCCAGCAACAGGTGCAGTTTCAATTACTTTGCCACGATCAATACTATCAGAATTTCTATGCTTTATTTTACCAACCTTTAAGCCAACACTTTCAAGTTTATTTCTAGCTTTCTTCTCACTCAGATTTGTCACATCGGGAATGCGGATATCACTATTTTTGTTATTATTGAGCACAAAAAACATCAAGCCAATTATTAAGATTGCTGCAAAGCCTACAAAAAGCCACCACCATTTATATTTACGCAAAGCTTGCGTAAAGCTGGAACGATTCTTGTGATAGTCAGCAGTCTTGTCTTGAGTTCTATTTTCCGCATCAGTCTTTTCGACTACTCGATTAGGTTTGAAATTCGGCAAAATAATGGTTTCATCATCATTATTGCCATGAGTGGGTTTAAAAACTGGCTCATTAGCCCGGCCCGGTTCCAAACTGGTATCAAGGTCATCTTTCATTTCCTTAGCAGAATTATACCGGTCGCGCGGATCTTTGGCTGTTGCTTTTAAAACTACATTCTCTAATGGTTGCGGAATATTAGGATCTTGTTTTCTGATTGAAGGAATTGGCTCTTGAGCATGTTTTAAAGCAATTGAAACGGCGGAATCGCCATTAAAAGGCACATTTCCTGTAATCAATTCATATAAAATAATCCCCAAAGAATAAATATCAGATTGTTTGGTTACCAGTCCACCTCTAGTTTGCTCGGGGGACATATAATGGACAGATCCGATTGCGGAATTGGTTTGAGTGACAGAATTTTGATTTAAGGCCACAGCAATACCAAAATCGGCAATTTTGATATTGCCATGCTTGTCCATTAAAATATTTTGCGGTTTTAGATCCCGGTGAATAACATTATGCTTATGAGCCAAAGACATTGCACTCAGTATTTGGTCCATGATTTTAATGATATTACCTAAATTCAAGGGTGAATTTGTTCTAATATATTCTTTTAAATCAGGACCATCTACATATTCCATAACCATGTACGGCAGACCATGGTCAGTGCCAACATCCAGGACCATCACTATGTTTGGATGACTTAATTCACTGGTAGCAAGTGCTTCTCTTTGAAAACGGGCCAAGGTCTGAGGTTCTTTTTGTAAATCGAGCCGCAAAATTTTAACGGCGACTTTTCGCTGCAGAATAATATCTTCAGCCAGATAAACATTTGCCATACCGCCTTCACCTAAAGTATCAATTATACGATAGCGGTCGCCTAACAAATAGCCCTTATTGATCATTGCTTGTCACCACCCTCATTTAGAATTAAACAAGCAGTGATATTGTCCTCACCACCCAAACGATTAGCTTCGTCAATCAGCTTTTGGCAACGACTTTTTAAAGACAAATCTTTTGTCGCAAGTATCTGTTGAATCTGGGGATCACTTAATGAATTAGTTAAGCCATCAGTGCAAAGCAAAATAATATCATTATCATTTAAAGCAATCTGCTTATATTCCGGATCAATTGTGCTGGAAACTCCAAGTGACTGAGTAATGATATTTTTTTGAGGATGATTTCTAGCTTGCTGCTTAGTAATTTGACCTAGTTTAACCAATTCATTGACTAGAGAATGATCTTCTACAAGTTGCACAAATTGGCCATCTGAATAACCATAGGCCCTTGAATCTCCTAAATGAGCGATTAAAGCTTCATCGTTAAAAACCACAGCCAATACTATTGTTGTCCCCATGCCATTTAAATCTGGAAAACGGTCAGCCGTTCTCAAAATTGTTTCATTCTCATTACTTAGTTGAACATTCAGCCATTTACGTGCACTGTTTGAATCGTAAAAGTCGGTGACACCGAAATTGTGACCCAAGTGACTTACAGCCATAGTCGAAGCCACATCTCCACCTTGATGTCCGCCCATGCCGTCACAAACAATAGCCAATAAAGCATTTTTTTTATTTTTAAAAACCTGTACAGAATCCTGGTTGCTCTTGCGTATTCGTCCAATACTAGAAGCAAATGCTGTTTTAATCAAAATCCTAACCTCGCAATTTAAACTTAGCAATAAAAAAGCCATCGCTACCATAACTATCCGGTAAGATTTTAAGTATCCCCTTTGGGGCTTTTAGCTTACCCGCTGTAAAAGGCTGTAATTCATATTCATCATGCCTTTTTAAAAAAGCTTTAACTACGTCTTCGTCCTCTTCCTGGGAAATAGTGCATGTCGAATACACTAATTCTCCACCTTGACTGATTAAGGAACTTACATGATCTAAAATATTTAATTGAATTTGTTGCAATTTAGTTAAGTCATTTAATGTTTTAGTATACCTGATTTCCGGTTTCCGCCTAATAAGACCTAAACCAGAACAAGGTGCATCCACTAAAATTTTATTGAATTGCTCTTTTTTAAATTCTTGATCTGCTTTTCTGGCATCAAGTGGCTTGACAATTATTTTTGATTCCACATGCATTCTGCTGGCATTCTCTTTAACCAAGCGCAGCTTATTTTCATGTATATCAAGTGCGGTAACATGACCCTGCTTCAACTTTTCAGCGATCTGAACAGTTTTACCTCCTGGTGCACTACAGGCATCAAGAACTTCTTCATTACCGTTAAAAGAAAAAGCACTTACCGCCAAACTAGCAGCTTCATCTTGAATTGTCAATCTGCCTTGTTTAAATAAAGCGGTTTTAAAGATTCCTCCATGTGCTAAGACCAATTCATCTGAAGCAATTTGAGAATCAGCAGGAAGAAATCCTAAATTTGATAGCTCTTCTTTGACCGAATTATAATCAGCCAATTTTGAAACTCTCACTGTATTTTTAGACGGCTTATTAATACTAGCTAATATGGCAGCGGTTCTATCTTCACCCCAATGACTAATCAAGTACTGAACTAACCACTTAGGCGTGCTTTCTTTGACACTAAGATAAAGCGTCTTGTCTTTTTTATCTGGCAAAATTGAGCCTCTTCTTAACAAAGCACGTAAGATACCGTTGACAATTTTAAATCCAGCAGAATGCCTCTTACCGTATTCTTTTGCCAATTTATTAGCCTCATTTAGGACCGCTCTAGCGGGAATGCTGTCCATAAACAAGATTTGGTAAGCAGACAGCAATAATAATGGCCAGAGGTAATCTTCCTTGAGTTCTGTCTTCAATAAATCATGAAGTTGATACTCCAAATAAATTTTTTCTTGTATAGTGCCGTAAACAATTCTAGTTGCTAAATTCTGATCAGCTTGACTAAGCTTAGCTTCACGCAAACTATTATTAAAACTAATATTTGAATAGGAACCTGAACACAATACACGAATTAAAGTAGACAGAGCCACTGATCGGGCGCTTTTAAGAGCCGACAATTTTATCACCTATAGCAAAGCTTTTTCCTTGTCCGTTTAAAAAGCTTTTTACAGTCATTTTTTTCTTTCCTGCTGGTTGAACCTCAAGTAAATTTAAAACCGTATGATTGGCAAAACTGATAGCAAAACGTTTTTTATTAGCAACTACTGTTCCAGCTGGTAGAGTGGTAGTCTCTGGAGCCACTTCGGCTCGCCATACTTTAAACCTTTTATTATCAACCAGCAAATAAGCTCCGGGAGCGGGATTAAGACCGCGAATCAAGTTGTTGGCTTTCGTTGCAGTCATACTTATTTTTATTTGTTCCTGCTCTTTGCTGATGTTGGGGGAAAATACTACTTTAGTTTCATCTTGAGCCGTTTTTTTCTGAGGATCTGCAATAATTTGAGGCAAGGTTTGAAGCAACAAGTCACGTCCCAAAAAAGACAATTTTTCAAACACGGTTCCTGCTGTATCATCTTTTTGAATGGCGATTGCTTTTTGAGCATATATGGCACCAGCATCCATTTGCTTAACCATTTCCATAATTGTTACCCCAGTTTGCTTATCTCCGTTGATCAGAGCGTATTGGATGGGCGCCCCACCACGATACTTCGGCAATAATGAACCATGAACATTAACTGCAGCTATTTTAGCTGATTGCAAAAATTTACTAGGTAAAAATTGACCATAAGCAGCAGTGATAATCAAGTCTGCCTGCATCGCTGTTAGTGCAGCTACTTCTTCTGATTTTGCCAAATGAGCAGGTTGAAAAACTGGTAAATTTAATTTTTGGGCTAAAACCTTAACTGGAGACTCAGTAACTTGTTGCTTGCGACCAACTTTTTTGTCAGGTTGAGTAACCACTGCCTTGATTTCATATTTTTCATCTGCAAGCGCCTTTAAAATAGGCACGGCAAATTTAGGTGTTCCTAAAAAAATTATTGATGTCATTAAACATTCCCCTTTACATTATGCGTTCAGGCTCATTATCAATATAGACAGATAAGCCATATTTTTTCATTTTTTGTGCCGAATCTTGGATTTGATGTAACAACTGGTTAAGATTATCTTCTTTTTTATATTTTACCAGTATTTGATAATAATATTTGTTTTTTAGACGAGAAATTGCACTAGGTGTTGGACCTAAAACTATTGTTGCTTGGTGTAATTTTGGCTGTAACCATTTTTTTATCTTAAAAGCCTCTCTGGCAGCATTTTGTTCTTTTTTCGCAGCTACTGAAACCAAAACAGTATAAAAATATGGCGGATAATTACCAGCATGTCTAACACGCATTTCGTATTGATAAAAACGTTCATAATCCTGTGTCTTAGCTAGTTTAACCGCATAATGACCTGGATTAAATGTTTGGATGATTACCTCTCCCTTTTTTTGAGCTCGACCGGCTCGGCCTGCCACTTGAGTGAGTAATTCAAAAGTACGTTCAGAAGCATTATAATCTGGCAGCCAAAGACCTGTGTCAGCATTAACAACTCCTACCAGTGTCACATTAGGAAAATCAAGTCCCTTAGCAATCATTTGCGTGCCCAGCAATATATCAGCTTCATGGTTGCCAAATGCATCCAGAATTTTTTTAAATGCACCCTTTCTTCTTGTAGTATCTACATCCATCCGTAAGACGCGAGTACCTGGTAATAATTGATTTAGTTCTGTCATCACTTTTTGGGTACCAGTTCCCAAAAAACGTATTTTTTTACTTTGACAATTTGGGCATTTTTCAGGAATTGCCGTCGCATAACCACAATAATGGCACTGCATTTTATTTGTATCTTTATGCATAGTCAATGAAAGATCGCAATTAGGACACTTCATGACATAGCCACATTCACGACAAAGCATGAAGTTAGCAAAGCCCCGTCGATTTAACATTAAAATTACCTGCTCATTCTTAGCAATTCTTTGTTTTATTGCGTTAACCATCTCAGTAGAAAGGTCGAACTGTCCACCAGTATAATTTGCCTTTTTTAAATCCACAATGTTAACTTGGGGTAAACTTTGTTTATTAGCACGATGTGGTAACCTCAACAATTGATAAACGCCCTTTTGCGCGCGTGCTCTGCTTCCAAGAGACGGAGTTGCACTGCCTAATATCAGGGGACAAGAATGATACTTACTGCGCCAAATTGCAACATCCCGAGCATGATAGCGCGGATTGTCCTCCTGCTTGTACGATGATTCATGCTCTTCGTCAATCACGATCAAGCCAATATTTTCTAAGGGCGCAAAAACTGCACTTCTGGCACCAACAACTACACGAACTTCATTACGTCGTATGCGGCGCCACTCATCATACATTTCACCTTCAGACAAGCCGCTATGCAAAACAGCAACTTGTTGACCAAATCTGCTTTTGACTTGGTCAACCATTTGTGGAGTTAAAGATATTTCTGGAACCATCATTAAAGCATTTCTGCCCTCTTTTAGCGTAGCGCTGATAGCATTTAAATAGACTTCAGTTTTACCGCTGCCAGTCACACCTTCCAACAAGAAGATACGTGACCTTTTTACTTTAATTGCTGGTACTATATGGTTAAGTGCCTCTTTTTGATCCTTGTTTAGCTTAATTTTTTTAGACTCATCTTTGGAGCGATTATAGTCTGTCAATGGATCACGATATTTTTCAATCTGCTTCTTATTAAGCCAGCCCTTTTTGACAGCATTGGTTAATGAAACTGTATTGAGGTGTGTATTATTTTCAATTTGACTTTGCATTAAAGGAAAATTATTAAAATTTTCGATTAAATACATAATGAGCTGCTTTTGTTTGACAGCATTTTTCCTTAATGACTCGTAGATACTGACATATTCTTTCTTAGTTTTGCATAAAGAATATTCGTTTTCAGTTTTAACCCGGGCTTTATTTTCAACAAGGTATTCCACCTTGGCATCATTTGAACGCAATAATTGACGTATGGCGGCAATTTGCTTATTGTCGGTTATTTTAGTTAAATCCAATGGGTCTCCCTGGAAAAGACCCATTTTTTGCGCCTTTGCAGAATTAGGAACCAAAATTTTACGATAGTTGGCCCGCATAATTCTTGGAAGCATCGTTTTTAAAATTGATATGCGATAAGAATAAATATTATCAGCTAAATCCTTTGACAGCTTTACTAATTCCGAAGTTAGCGGCGCCATTTCATCTACCACTAAAAGTAAATCTTTTAAATTACCCTGATATTGACTTGTTGAACTTAATCCGACCACGAAACCTTGTAATTTGCGTGGACCGAATGGGACAAAGACCCTTGAGCCTATTTCAACTTTACCAAGTTCCTTGGGCACATGATATTCAAAGACTCGATCCGTTTGCTTAGCCGCAACATCAACGATTACTTGTGCAATCATTTAATCACCTTCAAAAAATGACCTCCATCTCTTTTAGGATGGAGGTCATAAATTTTATTAATTACTGATTAACCTCGCGATGATTGGGATCAACGGTAACTTTACCAGCTTCTATTTCTTCTAAAGCCTTACCAACTGGTTTTTGTGATTTGTAGCTTTTTAAAGCTTCAGGATCACCGTCTTCCAATTCATGTGCTCTTTTGGCCGCAAGAACTGATAAAGAATATCTTGAATCAACCTGTGCCAACAATTTATCAATAGATGGATATGTAACTCTCATTTTAGTCCTCCTTAACCATTTTGCGATAAGTATCAATGACACGTTTTACACTAACATGTTCTGCTTCGACAATCGCCTTGATATGATCAACTGCATTGGCAACTGTATCATTAACAACAGCATAATCATAATCCTGCATCACCAGAATTTCTTGACGAGCCTGCTTTATCCGGCCCATAATCACATCTTCTGATTCAGTACCACGATTTTCCAACCTGGTATGTAATGTATGCAAATCAGGTGGCGTGAGAAAAATAAACACTCCATCAGGCATTTCTTGTCTAACTTTTTGGGCACCATTAACGTCAATTTCCAGCAGAACATCTTTACCTTCATCAAGCATTTTTGCAACTGGTGCCTTAGGAGTGCCATAATAATGGTTCACATATTGATTATACTCCAAAAGTTCATTTTGACTGATTGCCTGCTTAAATCGTTCTTCAGTAACAAAAAAATAATCTTTACCATTGATCTCTCCAGGCCGTGGCTGTCTGGTGGTCATGGACACGGAATATTCAAATGGAAAAACTTTATTCTTCACAATTGCACTTTTAACGGTACCCTTACCTACTCCCGAGGGACCCGAAAGGACAAGTAACAAACCTTTTTCTGTCATGCCAAACTCCCTTATGAAAAGCTATTGTATCTAGTTTGCACTAAAATGATAATATTTTCAAGTCATGGTATTTTTAACCAACAAAAAAATTTAAATTTAATACTTGTTTTTTAGAACAGATGTTCTTATAATATAAATTGTCAAACAAATGTTCGATTAAATACAAGGGATGGTTTGATGAAAAACTCACTAAAAAAACTTTGTCACTATTTTTTCGATTATGATGATGAAAAATTAAGTATTTACAGCCAATATAATTATGAAATTTTAGCTGAACTCAATAGAGCTCTACTTGGCCGCTCATATGTGCTAATCAGTTATCAGGACGGAACAAGTGAAATCGGCCAAATTATCAACCGTATTTCTGCAGGGCGCTTTATTTTGCGTTCAGTAAATAAAAAGATTATAAAGATTATTGATATTGATAATATTTTCAGAATTGATCTTGAATAGTCAATTTTACTAAAATAATTTATTGCCAGGAATCAATTTGATTCTTGGCTTTTTAAATACAGTGTTTCACTTAGTATTTTAAAACCAGCTTTTTCATAAATGTGAATTGCCGTTTTATTGGTGATGTCAGCATTTAAAGCAAAAACTCTGCTGCCTTCCTTTTGCAAAATTGCAATCATCTTTTTGATAAAAAATGTCCCAAAGCCTTGTCCCCGAAATGGCTTATCAACAAACAAGCCAAAAAAGTAATCTTCGTTATCGCCATGATCAACAGCACAATAGCCAGCAACTTCATTACCTGTTAACAACAAAAAGCTTGTAGTATCTTTATCTGCCAATGCATTTTTAACATATTTTGTAGATGTCGCAATCTCATCTCCAAAAGCATGACTGTGAGCCTTAGCAACTTGATCAACATATTTCTCGGTTAAAAGTTTAACTGCTAAAATTTGGTTTAATCTATCTGCTTTATCAAGTGAGAAAGGTCGTTCAGTCCGCATATAATAATCAGAATCTTCTTTGACCACAGTTAAGTTGCAATTCGCTAAAAAGTCTGGATTTTTTGCTAAAAAAACTTTTTCTGTTGGAAATTCCCACTTATGATAACCATATTGCAACAAAATATGTTTGGCACGTTTCCACATTTTGCTAGCAACGTGGTGTCTGCGAAATTCAGGATCAACTACTAAGTTGACTTCGACTTCTTCATCAGGACCGTCATCAGCATAAAGCATTGTTAAACCGATTAACTTTTGCCCTTCATAAGCCAAGACAAATGTTGGCATATCACTGAAATAGTTGTACTTGTTGCTTAAATAAATATTTGAATAGGTGTTATCAGCTTTAT
>CAMLHK010000023.1 GCA_946479925.1 uncultured Lactobacillus sp.
AACCTAAGGACATGTTCAAAACATCAGCACCAAGTTTAGCTGAATCATCAATTGCCCCAATAACGCTAGTAGAATCAGTAGAAGCAGAACTAGCTGAATTAGAGAATGCCTTCATTGCTAATAACTGAGCTTCTGGAGCAACACCTACAACTGAATTAACAGAATCTGAAGTACCATTGGCACCTACGATACCTGAAACGTGCATACCGTGTTGAGTACTAGAACTATTGTCAGTAATATTATCATTGTTATCTGAATAGTTATGTCCATATGGGACCTTTTCAGTAAAGTAGCGACCATAACCTGCTTCTTTAGTGAAGGCAGCAACCTTTTCTCTAGTTAATTTTGCTTTAGATTCATCGCTTAACCGTAAATCCTTATGATTAGGATCAATACCTGTATCGATGATAGAAACTACAGTGCCTTCACCTTTGTATTTATAATTATTCCAAACTGCGGAAACATTAGCCATATTGTCAGCTGAAGAATCATTGGCATAGTAGACTTTTGCCAAAGTAACTGATTTAACGCCTGGAATAGCTCTTAATTTTTGAATATCTTTAACCTTTGCTTTAGTAGCAAAACCGTTAACTACATAACCATAGCTTTTGCCAATTGCTTGGTGGGTAATTGCCCTTACCTTTGCTTTAACTGCAGCCTGTTTTGCAATTACTTTTTTTGTAGCCCGCTCAATTTCTGCACTACTTGAATTTGTGCTTACTGAACCATTTGTAGCTGCAGGTGCAGCAGACAATTGAACAATTACATCAACATATACATTTTGCTTTTCGTTAGAGGTTAAATGCTTAAGATTAACTCCCTTTGCAGCTAATTGTGCTTCAATTGCTTTGTTTGTCACGCCCACTGTAGCTGATTCTGTTACTTTAGAGCTTTTTGCAACAGTTTTTGTTTGACTGTCAACACTGGCTTTAACTTGCAGTTCAGCATTAGAGAATACAGAAAGTGCAGCGGCACAAACTAGCACTCCCACATACTTGTTTTTTTTCATGGTTAGTCCCCCAAGCCTAATTAATAAAAGTATTTTTTGCCTAGTTTAATTAAAAATTATATAGTAACAAATTAAAAAATCAACAATATTTTAGTAATGATAGTTGTTGATTTTTAATTGCTTTTTGCTGTAATACATGGATTTTTTTAGCTTCGATCGTGATGAGTGCCTGTTTATTACTTGTTATTTTTTGTAATTTTATTAAATAAAAAGTTGCAATCTGCTTTAATATTTTTAATAATTAGATAATAAATCTTCATTGGAGGAGATAAAATGGACAAATTATTAAAAGGTGTAATAACTGCTGTAACTGGTATTTCTTTACTGAGCTTAGTAGGCTGTTCAAAGTCAAATAATACAGAAGTTGCTCAATATGGAAAAAACAAAAAAATTACGCAGCAAGAGTTTTATACGGAACTCAAATCAGCTCCTTCGAGTAAAAGTGTTTTAGCTAATTTATTAATTTATGACGCTCTAAAAGCTCAATATGGGGAAAAACTGAATTCTAAAGAAGTTACTCAAGAATACAATAATTATAAAGAACGCTATGGTTCACAATTTGATGAGTTTTTAGCACAAAATTTATACACTAAGTCATCATTTAAGAGAATGATTCAAATTAACCTACTTAGTGAAATTGCATTGCGGTCTCAAATCAAACCAACAGATAAGCAATTAAAAGCAGAATGGCAAACGTATCAACCAAAGATTACTGTTCAGCATATTTTAGTAACGAGTCAATCAACAGCTGAAAAAATTATCAATCAGTTGGATAAGGGAAAAAGTTTTTCAAGTTTAGCAAAAGAATATTCTGTGGATAGTTCTACCAGTACTAATGGCGGAAAATTAGCACCTTTTAATCAAGAAAATAAAAATTTGGATTCTACTTTCAAAAATGCTGCATATAAGCTTAAAAATGGTGAATATACCGACGCCCCAGTAAAAGTTACTAATGGCTATGAGATAATAAAAATGATTAACCACCCAGCGAAAGGGAGCTTTGAGAACAATAAAGCAGAACTAACAAATAATCTTTATGACAAATGGGCTGCAAATTCTGCTGTTATGAGAAATGTAATCAGTCAAGTTTTGAAAGATCAAAACGTCAAAATTACAGACAAAGATTTAAAATCTGCCTTGGATCAATACAAAGGATCTACAAAGTCAGGGCTAAATTAGCGTTTAGTTGCTTATAAAATCATGTTGAACACTTACTAACGATTCAAAACTTTTAAATATCTAATCAATCACAAATCATTTATAATCTACTTTCATTATACAACTTGCGATAACATGTCAGGAATATCTACCAAACAGACTAAATTGCAAAAGATGTTAAACTATATCCGTTCCTTAAGATGATTACAGACTAATAGAAGGCAAACCTCTAAAGTTGAGATTTGCCTTCTATTTTGTTAATTAAAAGTATTATTCTTTATTTTTTACTCGAGCAGCAATATATTATAAAACTCTATATCTAATTATTTTTCATCTTCCGAAAATCAGCATGTTGTATTAAACAATCAAATAGAACTACAAAAAGCAGATTTAATAAAATAATAAAGAATACTAGTAACGAGTATTAATGAAAATAGTAAAAAACGACTAATCAAAAGATTAGTCGTTTACTTAAATATCTTTAATTGCACTATTTTTAGCTACTTATCTGGAACGTCTTTGATTGTAACGTCAGCACCTAGCAAGCGTAATTTTTCTTGAACGCGATCATAACCACGTAGAATATTACCAGCATTGTTGATAATTGTGTCACCTTTTGCCATTAGTCCCGCAATCATCAAGCATGCACCAGCTCTGATTTCTCCAGCAGCAACAGTTGCCCCATGCAGCTTTTCAGTCGGATGAACAAGAATAATATTATCCTCTACTTTGATGTCAGCACCCATCTTACGCAATTGCTCAATATGACCAATTCTTTTAGGGTAAATGCGATCAATTATTACACCTTCACCAGACTTAGCAGATAACAGCAAAGGAGTTACAGGCTGCTGCAAATCAGTAGCAAAACCTGGGTATGCACCAGTTTTAATCTGCGTCATTTTCAAGTCGCCAGCAGGATAAACGTAAAGTGAGTCCTCATCTGCATCAATGACTAGTCCCATTTCTTCTACCTTTGCAAGGTAAGAATCAAGGTGTTCTTCAATAATGTTATGAATGCAGATACCGTTGCCAATACAGCCAGCAAGAGAAATGTACGTTCCAGCTTCAATTCGATCAGGAATAATCGTATGCGGAGCTCTAGCTTCTAACTTTTCAACACCTTCGATTCGGATTGAATCGGTTCCTGCTCCTCGAATAACTGCACCCATATTATTAAGGAAAGTTGCTAAGTCAATTATTTCAGGTTCTTTAGCAGCGTTATCAATGACAGTTTGTCCTTTTGCGGTAACTGAAGCCATGATAATATTCATTGTCGCGCCTACGGATGGCATTTCTAGGTGAATAGTCGCTCCTTGCAGTCCTTCATCGGGAGCAGTAATTGTTATTTGGTCATTTTCATTTGTTACACATGCACCTAAGGCTTCAAAACCTTTGATATGTTGGTCAATGGGGCGGGGTCCAATATCATCCCCGCCAGGGAAGCCCACAACAGCCTTACCAAAACGGCCAAGAAGAGCACCCATAAAGTAATAGGAAGCTCGTAAACTCTTGATCTTACCACTTGGCAATGGGCTCATCTTAATGTTCTCTGGATTGATTTGTAAAGTTGTCTTTTCAAAAGAACAAGCGACGTCCATCTCACTCAGTAAATCCATTAAGTTGTCAACATCTGCAATCCTTGGAACGCCTTCCAAAGTTACCGGTGTACGCGACAAAATTGATGCCGGAATTAGTGCAACGGTTGAGTTCTTTGCGCCACCAATCCAGACATCACCCTGTAGGGGCTTTCCACCATGAATTATCATTTGCTTCATTGGCGAAAAAATCCTTTTCTATTTTCGATTAGTCATAATTATGTTAAAGGAATTTACCGGAAAAAACAAGGGAAGACCTTCGTCTTCCCTGCTTAAAAATAAAGATTTTTGTATTATTCAATTTCACTCTTTATAGTTTTTCTTCCTCTAAACCAGAAGCAGCGCCGATAAAGGCCTTATATAGTCCTTCTGGTCTTTGTGGTCTACTCAAAAATTCAGGGTGATATTGTGCAGCAATGAAAAACTTATTCTTTGTAAGTTCGATTACTTCGACTAAATGGTTGTCTGGTGAAACACCTGCAAAGGTCATTCCAGCCTTTTCAAATGCTTCACGGTATTCATTGTTAAATTCGTAACGATGACGGTGACGTTCTTGAATAACATCTTGATTGTCATAAGCAGCTGCGGTCTTAGTACCAGGCTTTAATGCTGCTGGATAAAGACCTAAACGTAAAGTACCACCAATGTTTTCTTCATCACGTTTGTCAGCCATAATATCGATCACATTGTGCTTAGTATTAGGATCGGCTTCGGCAGTATTTGCATCTTTATATCCTAAAACGTCACGTGCAAATTCAATAGTTGCCATTTGCATACCCAAACATACTCCAAGGAATGGAATGTCATTTTCACGGGCATATTTAATTGCAGTAATCATACCTTCAAAGCCACGGGAACCAAATCCACCGGGAACAATCAAGCCATCGGAGTCTTTCATGAAGTCCGCAATATTATCTTCAGTTATATCTTCTGCTTGTACCTTGTTAATTTCAACATCAGTATTATAAGAATAACCAGCATGCTTAAGTGCGTCAGTAACAGAAATATAGGCATCTTCAAGTTCAACATATTTACCAACTAAAGTAATCTTGGTCTTGTACTTTAAGTTCTTAACTCTTTCGTCAAGACGGGTCCATTCAGCCATATCAGCTTCATCTTTTGGACTCTTAATATGTAAAAAGTCACAAACCTTTTGATCCATACCTTGTTCTTTAAAGGCTAATGGTAAGTCAAAAAGTGATGGTGCATCGATTGATTCAATAATTCGATCAACTGGAACATCAGTAAAGTTAGAAATCTTATCTTTATGTTCTTGGTTGATTGGCATTTCTGCACGTAAAACTAACATATTTGGTTGAATACCAATGTTGCGCAATTCAGCAACGGAGTGCTGGGTTGGCTTAGTTTTCATTTCTTTAGCAGCGTGTAAATATGGTACTAAAGTACAGTGAATGTACATCACATTTTCTTCACCGACTTCACGACGCATTTGTCTAATTGCTTCCATAAAAGGAGTAGACTCAATGTCACCAACAGTACCACCGATTTCAGAAATAACCACATCAGAGTCAGTGGTTAAGCCTGCACGCATGATTTTTTGCTTAATCATATCCGTAATATGAGGAATAACTTGGACAGTAGCACCATGGTAATCACCACGACGTTCTTTTTCCAAAACTTCTTTGTAAATTTTACCAGTAGTTACATTTGAGTATTTACTGGTACGCACATCTACAATTCGCTCGTAGTGGCCTAAATCAAGGTCTGCTTCTGTTCCGTCATCAGTTACAAAAACCTCACCGTGTTGATATGGGTTCATTGTACCTGGGTCAATGTTGATATATGGATCAAACTTTTGCATGGTTACTTTCAAACCACGATTTTTTAATAACCGACCAAGACTTGAAGCAGTAATTCCCTTGCCTAGTGAAGAAACAACGCCGCCCGTAACGAAAATATATTTTGTCATTAGCCAAACTCCTTTTTGCAAAAAATAAAAATAAAAAAGCTCCCAAAAAGGGAGCATAAACGCACATAAGGGTGCCCAATTAAAATACTATCTATTTTGCGTCATTAAGTCAAGAGAATTATTCATCATCTTCGTCATCATCTAATTCTGACAATTGACCTTCAATGCCATCTGGCAAATCTTCATCATCGTCATCATCAGTATCAACGAAATCTTCATCTTCGACAAAGTCATCTGCTTCATCGTCAGCTGTCGCATCTAAATCTTCATCTTCTGGATCGTCATTATCGTAGTCAATAATGTCGTCGCTTCCAGTAGCACTTGCTAAGAAAGCATTAACTTTCTTGTGATGTGCACGACTGTCATCTTCGTCCTCATCTTCTGGATGGTTAACTTCTTCGTCAACTGATTCATAAGGAAACCATGAACGTAAAGCCCAAACATTTTCACCCATTGAAATGAATTCACCGTTGGTATTCAAGTCCGTGTAAAATTGGGGTAAACGTTCCCTAATTTCCTCGTCACTCTCTCCCAAGTACTTTTGTACGGCATTAACAATATCGGCAAAACCCATTCTTTTATTGTTATCTTCCAATATTGCACGAGCAACTTCAATCATTGATAGTTCATTGCGATTTTTGTCTTTAAAGTCGTTTAATCCCACAATTGTATTCCTCTCTTTTAACAATCCTTTTTATTTTACTAGGCGCTCAAGTAAAAATCAACGTAACTGTGTAACTTCCTACTAAGTATAGTCCACTAAAGAGGTCATATTCAATCTGAAGTTGCTTTGAACCGTCAATTTTAGGGAAAAATTTAATTAATTTAGTGGAACTCTTCAGGTCCATTTGGTAGCCAGATGAAACATAGCGGCAGTCCTTTTTTTGTCCAACCGTAAAATGAAGTTGCGAATAATCATCGTTAGTATTACCACGCTTGATGATTACATCATTTTCTTTAATTAGCAGCTTAACTGGAACTTTGTCATCTTCTAAGTAAGAAACCCTAGTTACGTCTCCATTTTCGATTAGTTCACCCTGCCCAGTTTTATGGAAAGTCTCACTTTCCTTTTCTTGAACAATTTTACTAGTAAAATCAATTTTTACTTTAGTCATATATTTGATTCTTTGCAATAAAAAAGCTAACCATCAAGATTAGCAATAACTCTTAATATCCTTCTTAATTTTAGCAGAAAACATTATAAAACAAATTATCTTTTTATACCAGTAATTACTTCAATTCCTTTTTCGGTGGTATTACCAGCTTAATCCCACATACTGTGATTAAGCTTGCGCAAAAATTATACCTGACGCAATTGATGAAACTGAGCCATCAATATTTCTGATTATGGTCAAAGCTCTGCCTAAATAATTATCAGATGTAGAAGCTTAGATTATAGACTCTTCTAAACATTATGAATACTAGTAGTAGGGGCAAAAAGGAAAAGTAGAATACAAAAAAGCATAATTATATGCTTGAGGGTCTACTATCTTTTACACTTAATTTTTTTGAACCCATTAAAGTCTCGCAAAGACTTTCAAATAATAATATAACAGAATAGTGAATAGAGTTACTTTCATTTAGAATAACAGTTTCCGTGCCAATTGGACTCCCAGACGGTCCTTTTATGGTTGTTAACTATATGATGAAGACAAAAATAAAAAAATAAGTCACAATATTATTTTAAAAGTCCATTCTTTTTTATATAACTATCCTCTGGTAGCTTATTGAAAAGCAATAAAAAAAGGATTCTTCACTTTTTCTGGAAAAACCCTCTTAGAATTTTTGAGAACTAAAATTCTATTATTCATATTTATCAATATTTTTCACTTTAGTCCTCAGCAATAATAATAATTACTCTTCTTAAAAAATCCATTTTTATCCCTCTTTTCTACCTTTTTCAATAAATAATAACTCAAAATATATTTATTGCACCTTTCTTTTCATATTTGAAAATTCACTTGAACATATTCTTCACATTTTCACTATAACCAGTTTTAATGAGCACTTCTTTAATATTATTTGCTTCTAAATTTTTATTATCGATTAAATCTTCATAGTAACACCCAAAAATTTTGGGGAGTGCTAGTTGTACATCATTTGGCATGCTTCTTAAATATTCTAGTGGTTTATAGCACAAATTAATTTTATTTTGTCCGTAACACCAATCCACATAGTTCACAATTAATACACTTAAAGCTAGCATTAGTTTTTTATCAATAACATCCTTTTTTTGATATCTCCTAAGAATACTATTGATAAGAAAAGTTGCCTCTTCCAAGTTATATATTTGAATAATATTAGCAATCAAAACAATTCGATGATATTCATTTTCTTCAGTATCTTTTTGAAAGATTACTCTTTTTAGTTCGTTTTTTTTCCTTTTATCTAGTTTTTCAATTGTGTTCATGTTAAGGGTATTTTCAATTAACTCTGCTTGAACAAGAGAAAATTTTATAAAAGCTGATTGGGGTTTTATTTGCTTTAAATCCTTAATGATCTTTGTGATTTCATAGTCATCATTATTGTAAGAAGCCGTAACAAATTTATTCATTAACGCTGTTACTTTTTTCTTATTATCTTTATCAACTTTATAATCCTCAAAAAAAACTTGGGGGCTCACATTGTGCTTTTGTAAAATCTCTAAAATATCATTTATTCCTATGTCATTCAAACCACGCTCAGCTTTTGAGTAAAAAGAAACAGATATAACTCCAGCAGCCATCTCTGTCTGAGTTAGACCTAGTTCCTGACGCAAAGTTTTTAATCTTTTACCAATATAATTCATCAAACCACCTATCTATTTATAGTCACTTTTACAGTTATAATTATGAGCATTTTAGCAAAGCTGATAAAAATCATTATTTATTTTTAACAAATTGATCCTTTTGAATATTCAAAGTGCCCTATAAATTGCAAATTTGCTATAATCAAGTAAATAATCAATTTTTAATCTTACATTATAAACTAACTTCGAGGAATATTTATGCCAAAATTTCAAAGTAAAAAATTAACTAAAGAAGTTGTTTTACGTGATCCTGTTCATGACTACATTCACATTGAAGATCAAGTCATATTGGACATTTTAAAAACAGAAGAATTCCAAAGAATGCGCCGTATCAAACAACTCGGTCCACTTTCTTATGTTTTCCCTGGAGCAACTCATACCCGTTTTGAGCACAATCTAGGTGTTTACGAGCTGACTAGAAAAATCTGTAATATTTTCGCAGAAAAGTACCCATCTCGTAATTTGGGTGATGGCCTGTGGGATGACAGTAATCGCTTATTAGTTGAATGTGCCGGTTTGCTCCACGATATCGGACATGGACCGTACTCACATACTTTTGAGCATCTATTTGGTACAAACCACGAAAAGATTGGCCAAAAGATTATTACTGACCCTAATACAGAAATTAACCATGTTTTGCGCGAAGTTGCGCCAAACTTTCCTGAATTAGTGGCCAGCGTTATTGACAAAACTTATCCTAATCCTCAAGTCGTTAAAATGATATCCAGTCAGGCTGATGCTGACCGAATGGATTATCTTAAACGTGATGCGTACTTCACCGGCGTTACATACGGCGATTTTGATTTGTCGCGAATTTTGCAAGAAATAAGACCTTATCAAGGTGGCATTTGCTTCACAATGGCCGGAATGCATGCAGTTGAGGACTATATCGTTTCGCGCTATCAAATGTATCAGCAAGTATACTTTCACCGCGTAGGCCGTTCAATGGAAGTTATTTTGCAGCATTTACTTGAACGAGCAAAAGCCGTTTATGAGCAAGGTACGCTGCAAGTCACACCAAGTTTAGCCAAATTTTTAGCTGGCGACTGGACGCTCAATGACTACCTTGAATTAGACGATGGAGTCATGGAAACAAACTTCTCCATGTGGACGAAGGCAAGCGACCCAATTTTAGCTGATTTAGCAAATTGCTATTTGTATCGAAAGCCATTAGCAAGTATTTGCATCGATGACGAAACTAAGAGCTTATTACCTAAATTAAAGGACCTAATTAAGCAAGCTGGGTTTGATCCGCTCTATTATACAGATACCAATTCTGCTTTTGATGAACCTTATGATGCGTATAAGCCAAGCGGGAAAAACGCCAATAGTCAAATTGAAATCATGCAAGCTGACGGTCAGCTAATTGAGCTGTCACAGTTAAGTCCGTTAGTTCGTGCACTTAACGGGACGATTCAAGGCGATGAACGGTTCTTCTTCCCTAAAATCATGATGTCCAATAGCGATGAACCACAAATTTTTGACCCGCTTTACCAACAATTTCAACGTTATGTCAAAAATGGCAAACTGCGCTATTTGCGAAAACCAAAAACTAATAAAAAATAAAAAGACCGAATTCTG
>CAMLHK010000024.1 GCA_946479925.1 uncultured Lactobacillus sp.
TTTACCACCAAGAATAAGGATACAGAAGTAAATCACGGCAATTTGATTTTGCAATTAAACAAGTAAGCGAACTGAAATTTATAAGAATTAAGAATAAGGAAGAAACAAGAATGCGGGTTCCAGCAAAAATTACCAATGAGCGTTATCGCCTTAATTATCATGTCTCAACACCTTCCGGATGGATGAATGATCCTAATGGCTTTTCGTATTATCAAGGCTACTACCATATTTTTTACCAGTATTATCCCTATTCAGCTGAAAGAGGACCAATGCATTGGGGACACTATCGTAGTCAAGACCTGATTCACTGGGAAGAACTGCCAATTGCGCTGACACCAGACAGCCCTGAAGATGACAATGGCTGTTATTCTGGCAGTGCGATTGCAAAAGATGGCCGTTTATATCTGATCTATACTGGCAATCATTATTATGATGTGAATGATCATAGTCGCTTTTGCCAAACGCAAAATGTTGCATATAGTGATGATGGTATTCATTTTACAAAATACAGTGGTAATCCAGTAATTGCCTTACCACCGGCTGATAACTCACAGCACTTTCGTGATCCGAAAGTATGGCAACATGGAGATTCATATTATATTATTGTTGGTAGTCAAAATAAGGCAGGACTGGGTCGTGCAATTACTTATAAGTCAACTGATTTATTGCACTGGGAATATTTAGGGCCAATTGCGGTTTCTCAGGGAAGAGATAATGAAGGATATACGTGGGAGTGTCCAGATCTTTTTTCACTAAATGGGCAAGATGTTCTCTTATGTTCGCCGCAGGGAATTGCAGCAAAGGGTAAAAAGTATCTTAATCTTTACCAAACGGGATATTTCATGGGCAAGATGGATTATCGGCAAAACCAGTTTGCACACGGAGCGTTTCAAGAACTTGATCATGGCCACGACTTTTACGCGGCGCAAACGATGTTAACACCTGATAACCGGCGCATTGTCATTGGCTGGCTTGATATGTGGCACGCTGATTTTCCCGAGCAGGCTGATGGCTGGTGTGGTGCTTTAACCTTGCCGAGAGAATTGACTTTAAAGAATAATCAGCTATATATGAAGCCAGTTAAAGAATTGAAACAGCTGCGGCAAGAAAAAGTTATTGCTGAAAAATTAGTAACTTCCTCACAACAGATTAATGTTTCCAATCCGCAGCATCTGGAATTGCTTTTGACAGCTGAAACAGAAAATTGGTCTGGCAATGAGATTAATTTTGTACTCAAAAATAAGCAGAAAAATTTAGTAACACTCACTTGGAACAAAGGGAATAACGAAGTGGTTTTAACTCGAGCTGATAAACCCGCAGCTGATTCTCGACGCTATGGTAGATTAAGACCAAAGCCCAATCTGAAAATCCAGGTATTTATTGATACCAGTTCCATTGAGTTTTTCATAAATGACGGTGAACTGGTATTTTCAGAACGGTATTATACTTCTGAAACACCTCAGATTTTGGTCAATGCAGATCAGTCAGTCAAAGTAAATATTATAGGCTATACTTTGGCGAAATAACTTAGGCCAAAGAAAAAGCGGACACGCAGGTCCGCTTTTTTATTTTAATGTAAATAGTGCCAGGTTAACTAAAAACAGGATAACAATCGACTTAAGCCAGTCACTTTTTTGAACGGGCACAGGCACGATAATTGAGCGCCGGGCGCTCTCACGGTAGCCGTGAGATGCCATACCCTGTGCTAAATTTTCTGCCGAATTAAGCGCAACCAGAATAGCTTTAAAATATAAAACAGGTGACCAAAAGCTTAAATAAACTCCTCTCATCATGCCGGCAGTGCGTATTTGTTTAACGGCTTCCTTCATTCTGGGGACGATGTTAAGAGCGGCTAAAACTCCATAGGCAAACTTACTGGGTAAATGGAAATTTTGCTCAAAAGAGCGTGCTAATTCTGTGGCAGTAGTTCCTATTGATACACAGTAGATAGTCAACGTATAGACGTAAATCCGACTGGATAAACTCAGTGCATTTTGCAAATTAGGCTGAGGTGCAAACCAATATAAAGTAGCAAAAACCGTAAATGCAGCAATTAAGGGCATTAATAACGTTAAAAGCAGGTTCTTTACTTTGATGTGTTTGTAAATTAGATAAATTATGGAAAAAAAGATGATTAAAAGATTGGTTAACAAGCTTGATTTAAGAGATATTTCTATCGAAATAATCAGTGCTAGAAAAAATTTAAAGCTAGGATTCATGATCACACCTCATTTATTCACATAGGTTAAATGCTGGTCTTTAAAGATGAGATGGTAGTCACACCAATCTGCCAGATTCCTTAGTTCATGACTAATAATTAAGAGCGTCTGACTGCGCGCTATCTGACTTTCTTTTAATAAAGCCATTACCTTCTTAGCGGAATCTGCATCTAAGCCATTAAGGGGCTCATCAATTAGCAATACATCCTGATCAGAGATCAACATTAGTAAAATTTGCAGTTTCTTTTGTTGCCCGCCAGATAATGAATAAACCACATGATCGAGCAGTGAATCAAGCTTAAGGGTGGCTAAAGCCTCGTTTATTTTGTCATCAGTAAAATAATTATTGGTTCGTTGCTTTTTGCTTAAATTGATTTCATCCGCAACAGAAACATTGATAAACTGATCAGTCGCGTTTTGAAAAATTTGCCCCACTTTAAGCAGATACTTGCGAGCTGATAATTTACTGATTTCCTGCTTGTGATAAGTTAAACTGCCTGCATAAGGGATCATTTTGGTCAGTGCGTTAAAAAGTGATGTTTTGCCAACTCCGTTTGCTCCAGTAATAAGAGTAGTTTTACCAGAAAAGATATTTAAATGTTCCTGCTGTAAAAGTAAGCGGTTTTGTGTAATCTCCGTATTTTTGAGTTTAAAACAAATTTCTTTGTCATCGTTAGGGATGGCAAAAGTATAAGAAACAGATTCCGTATTTTTTTGCAACAGTTTTTCTTTTTCACTGGCAGAAAGTTGCACCAAATCTTTACCTTGAAATTGAAACAGGTTATCGCAATGGCCTTCATAGTCAGTTAACACATGATCGCTCAAAATAATTGTTTTTCCCTGATCGCGCAGGTGAGCTAATTTAGTAATTAAGAATTTGCGAGCAGCTGGATCGCAGCTGGCAAAGGGTTCATCAAGCAAAAAAAGATCGACATTCATCGCAACAAGTACAGCTAAAGCAACTCTTTGCTGCTCACCACCAGACATGGTGTTAATTTTTTGATCAAGCAAATAATCAATTTGCGTGAACTGAACAGCTTCATTCAAGCGTTTTGTATATTGAGTTTTATTAAGACACAGATTTTCTAGTGCAAAAATAATTTCTTCACGCGGCGTTGTCATCGTAAACTGTTCACTGGCATTTTGAAACATCATAGCAGATCTTAATCCGCCTAAATTAACGCTACCGGTTAATTGGCCCGCAAATTCGGGATATAAATTCGCTAAAATTTTTAATAAAGTAGATTTACCACAGCCGGTTGGACCAACTAATAGTGAAAGTTCTCCAGTAGGAATAGTGAGATTAATATTTGATAAAATTTTGTTTTGCTTATCGTATGAAAAATTCAGATTGTTTAATTTAATCAATTTAGTTACCAAAAAAATCGTCAGGACAATGCCTGACGATGTAAAATCTTTCGTTTTCCCTTCGCTGGCATTATCCATAGCAGGTTCGACGGGTCTGTTCTCAGCCTTTGCGGCACCCCGATGTTAAATTCATTATACATAAAAGAAAAATAGATGTCTACATTTACTAGTATTCTCTCCTTAATTTAAATAACAAAATTCTATTAGTAAGATGAAAATTTGCTATATAATAAATCTATATATTCTAAAATTTGAATAAGAAGGTGAAATAATGGCAGCAGTTAAACTTGAACAATATTTAGCCAGTATTTTGGATTCAACTAAGTCCGACACTAATGAAGTAAAAATCAAACCAAAAAATATTAATTTTGATTTATTCAGAGTATTTTTGGAAAATCGCAATACTGGAGTTCATCGCTACCAAACTACAGCTTCAACTATTTTATATGAAGCTCGGGGATCGGTAAAAGCCAGAATTAATGATCAGAATTTTTTGCTTAAAGCTGGCAATATCGTTTTTTTACAGAGAAAAAGTAATTATGAAATATTGCAGCAGGGCGAAAATGATATATTAGTTAAGTTGGAATTCAACCGTAATTTTAAGATGCTGGATTTTCTGGGAAACTATTCTGTCATGGATTCACGTGAAAAAAAGGTCTTTAAGGCAATTACTGACGCTTATAATCAAAAACGCTTATTATTTTTGAATAGTACAGCACTGTCTATATCTGCAAACGCACTAAAAAAAGTAATTGATGAATATCTTAATCAGGATCTTTACACCCGTCAGGTAATTTTAGCAGAGTTAAACTTGTTATTAATTGCTGCAGTTAGAAATCAAGATTTAGCGACAGCACCTGTGACCAACCATCAATTTGTTCAAACTGATTTAGAAAATTATATTGATGCGCACTTTACTGACATAACACTTAATGACACTGCTAAACATTTTGGCTTTAATCCTAATTACTTTTCAAGTTTGGTTAAACAAAAAACCGGTAAAAGTTTCGTCGAACATGTTGATGAAAGGCGTATGCAAGAGGCGCGAAATTTGCTTGCCCGACCAGATATTTCCGTAAAAGAAATAATTGCACGGGTAGGTTACAGTGGCAAGTCCTTCTTTTATAAAAAATTTAGTGAATATTATCATGAAACGCCAGTCCAAATGCGGGCCGAATTATTTAGACAGGCAAACATCAACTTAAAATAAAAAGCAACCTTGACTAAAAAGGTTGCTTTATTTTATTACATTTTTTCTAAGCGGCTAATCCTGTCAGCTGTTGGCGGGTGACTGTCAAATAAGTGAGCAAAACTGCGCTTTTTACGTACAGGATCTTCAATATACATGCCGGCACTGCTAGGGTCGGCTTTTTTCATGGGCTCGGAACCGTCAATCTTTTCTAAAGCAGAAATCAGTCCTTGCGGGTTGCGAGTTAATTCTACTGAAGAGGCATCAGCCAGATATTCCCGATTTCGCGATAATGCCATTTGCGCTAAACTGGCACAAATAGGACCCAGAATTAACACAAATACAATAGCCACGATCTTAAAAATAACAACAATAGTACCACCACTGTCGTTATCACTGTCGCGATCATCATCAATCCACCAAATATAACGACTGGCAATACCTGATAAATATGAAATGACACCAACTAATACTGCGGCAATAGTAGAAACTAAAATATCATAGTTTCTAATGTGCGAAATCTCATGACCTAAAACGCCTTCCAGTTCTTCGCGGTTCATCATGTCAAGTAAGCCCTGAGTAACTGCCACAGCAGAATGGTTGGGATCACGTCCGGTTGCAAAAGCATTAGGACTGGGATCATCAATAATAAAAACTCGAGGCATTGGTACCCGACCGACCAGCGCCATATCTTGTACAACGTGCCACAGTTCTGGATTATCCTGCTCATGGACTTCTTGGGCATGATTGAGACTCATAACCATGTTAGCCGGGTTAGGCAAGACAATTAGCATGTAGATTAAGCTAAAAACCACAGCAATAATTAATCCTAAAACAGGACGATCACCAAAAAGATAACCCAGTCCTGCCCCTACAAGTGCCAAAATAATGACAAATAATCCCATAATCCCAACGGTTTTACGTTTATTGCTGGCAATTTGTTGAAATAACATAAAAACTGACCTGGTATTTAAAATTTAACTTTAGGTACTTCTTTTTCCGATTCATTAGTTTGTAAGTAGTCAACTTTCTTAAAACCGTGAATGTGAGCAACAATATTAGATGGGAAAGTTAACAACTTTTGGTCGTAAAGTGCAGCAGATGAATTGTAAAGTTGTCTCGAATAGGCAATTTTGTTTTCTGTGTTAGTCAATTCTTCTTGCAGTTTCAAGAAGTTTTGGTTGGCTTTAAGGTCAGGATAGTTTTCTGATAAGGCAAAAATTGATTTAAGGGCATCAGAAATCTGATTGGAAACTTTTAAAGTTTGAGCGTGATCATCGCTGGGAATATTAGTTAACTGATTACGCAACTGAACAACATTTTCCAATGTTTCTTTTTCATGTTTGGCGTAGCCCTTAGTTGTTTCGACTAGGTTGGGAATCAAGTCGTTACGCCGCTTCAGTTGTACATCAATCTGACTCCAAGATTCATCGGTGTATACTTTGGCTTTTTGTAAACTGTTGTAAACTGTAATATAAAGTGCAATTAATAAAACAACAATAATTACAATTACCCAAGTTAAACTGTTCATAGTATTCCTCCTTATATGTATCTCTTAATTATAACTGATTAAGAACCTTTTGAATATAAAAAAGAAGCTTATACTATCTTTCATTAGCAAAGCTTTACTAAATTGTATCTTAAATTAATAAAAGTCCCCAGCCCACAACGGTTAAAACAATCAGACCAATAAACTGCATTACAGACCATTTCTTAAAAAATTCGCTCCTGGAAACTGTAGCGTTTTGGGTGAAAGTTTTTAAGACCAGCATATTGGCCATTGAACCGATAGGAGAGCCAAAGCCGCCAATGTTAGAACCTAAAAATAACGCTTCAGCGTAAGGAGTAAACTTACCAACTAAAATAGTCGCAGGCACATTGCTGATAATCTGACTGGAGATAATCGAAGTGAAGTAAGTTGAGCTTTCCGAATTAATCATCGTATGTATGATGCTGACAATCAGCGGGATCTGTTGAATATCACTAATGAAGATGAAGAAACAGGTAAAGGTTAATAGCAGAGCAAAATCTACTTTAAGCAAAATTCTGGGATTGATTAATAAGGCTAAGATAATTGCAACAATCATCGGAATTACCACATTAATGACCTTAAATACACCTAAGAAAAATAATGCAAATACTGCCGTAGTAATGATTGTAGGTCTCAAACTGATATTGATCTGTTTAATATCTTGTCTGGGAATTTTTTTACGAGGGATAAAGTAAAAAATAATAAACGTAATGAATAAAGCCATTAATAAATAGGGCAAAGACCAGGAGAAAAACTGCAGGGCATTAACAGAATATTTACTGACCAAAAAGATATTATGGGGATTACCCCAAGGAGTAAAAGCAGCCCCAATATTTGCACCCATACCAATTAAAGTGACAGGTAAAATTTGCGGTAGGTCACATCTTTTGGCAATATTTAAATACAGGGGAATCAATGTAAGCGCTGTTATGTCATTGCCAAGAAACATTCCAGCAATAATCGCTAGAAGCGTAAACAAGATGTTTAATTTCTGCATATTGTCGGCAATACTGGTCAGTTTATACGCCAACACGTCCAGAACGTGCAAGTAAGCGTATATTTGAATAATGATTAGCATCGCGGCGACTGAAAAAATCGTATGTAAGTTGATATCCTCAAGCCGCGGTCTAGCAAAAAAAAGACTGATAATCGTTATTACAAAAGTAATCTGCAGGATTTTATCACTAAAAACCTTTTTCAAGACGGTCATAAAATGTCCCCTTTCACAAGTTATAATCATCTATAATCGCTATATACATTTTGACCTTTTTTTCTGTTATACGCAATAATAAATTTTTCATGGTGAAAAGCACTTTTACTATAAACATAATTTTTGACACTATAACTTAATATATCCTATACTGGAGAAAATTGCTAAGGATTAGGAGGAAATATTAAAATGAGTAATTCCGAATCAGTTAAAATGAATGTCAAATCAGGTGCTGCTGAGAAAATCAAGAAAAGTGTGCAAGACGGACAAGTTGTTTTGCTTTCATTAAATGACGGTTCCAACAAATATTCTAACATTGCCGGTAGCTGTGCTGCCGGGACTCGTTTTCAATTTGTAGTATTGGATAAACAAGACCCAGATTTTTCAATTAGAGTTGAAAATAATATTGGCTTAAATTTATACACCAGTCCTGCAGAAATGCAATATTTGGGCAATGATTTAGTAGTAGATGAAAAAAATGCCGCAATCAGCTTAGCTGATGATAGTGGAGTAATTGATGCTGCCATGACAGTTAGTGAAAATAATTAGTGTATTTAACTAGTAATATGTACTCAAAAATAACTTTATTTTTAGCGTTCCAAAATGGAGCGCTTTTTATTTTAAATGGTAAAATGTAATGGCTCAATATGAGCAAATCTTGCTTCAAAAAGTCCTAAGTGTTAAACTATATAAGATTTTCGAAAATCTTGAAAGGAAGTATAGTACTATGCGTAAAGGTGAAAATTACAACACTGGTTGTGAACCAAACCAAAGACCTAAGAACAAGAAGAACGGCAAGAAACGTGTTGCGCACGTGGCAGCAGTTGTTGCTTTCTTGAACAAGGCCAAAGCAGACGAAAATAAATAGTTTGTTTTTAAATAAGACTAAAAGGTGGATGACATTACGTCCACCTTTTTTTATTATCTTAAATTGAGTAGAATTGAGTTAAATATTAATGTCTTATTTAAGGAGAACATTCAAAAGTGAAGTTTCAATGCAGTGCGTGCGGTTTGCGTATCAATGCCAAACATTTTAAACAAGCAGGTTTGGTTAATCCTAAGTTAACCAGTATCTGTGATCTGTGCATTCAAAGAGGAGAAGTGCCGGAGAATTTTGCCAATATTGCGGTTAAAGTCTTTGCGCAATGTCTGCTGTTTACTTTTGTCGGAAAAGATGAAGACAATGGCAATACTTCTTTTTTGGTAGCTAAAAATGACGTGCGCAAGCGTTATGAAGCCTTTATTCAGGATTATGACGGCAATGAATTGGCCCAGCAGCAACTATCAACACATGATTTTAACCAGGCCGTAGTTGACAGCGAGACAGGCCAAACTGACTTTGTGCCCAGCAGCGAGTTTACTTTTGCCGAAAACCTAAGTAGATTAGGCTTAAGCGTCGACTTTAAGCTCAATGAAGTTGATTATATTGACCGCGAGCGTATTCGTGCCAAGTACCATTACCGCTGCCAATATTGCGGCAGACGCGGACGCAGCGTTGATCACAAAGATCCGGTTTCACTGTCACATAATAATGATTTTGACAACCTGATTTTATCCTGCACGGAATGCAATCGCATCAAGTCCAACATGCCGTATAAATTGTTTGTCAGTTTAAATAATGAAATTCCTGAAGTTAACCAAAAACTGGTCAAATATGAAGACGCTCTTGCTACATTGAAGGGTGAATTTGAGGAAAGACGACGCGAATTAGCCGCTAAAATGCACCTGAAGGGCGTTGTTAATGATCCTGAACTTGACCAGATCCGTAAGCAAAACAAAAAATTGCAGGATGCAATTGATAGCTTGGAGAGCGATTATTCTGACTTGCGTTCTTTGCGTGAACAGCACTTTATGACTGGCTGGAAACTGGCGCAAGTAAACGCAAAAGAAGATATTA
>CAMLHK010000025.1 GCA_946479925.1 uncultured Lactobacillus sp.
ACCAAATTGGTACTGTTACTGAAACTTTGGAAACTATCCGTCTTTCACGTAAGAATGGTTACAACACTATGATTTCTCATCGTTCAGGTGAAACTGGTGATACATTCATCGCTGACTTTGCCGTTGCTGTTAACGGTGGTCAATTGAAGACTGGTGCTCCAGCTCGTTCAGAACGTGTTGAAAAGTACAATCGTTTACTTGAAATCGAAGAAGAACTTGGCGAAGGCGAGCGTTTAGCTACCTTCCCAGACAGTGTTGATAAAGATTAATTTGTCAATTCAAAAAGTCTGCAATAATTGCAGACTTTTTTTGTGCCTTTTTAAGCTGATAACAAAGTGGTTACTCATTACCTTGTTTAATTGCTTTTAGGTAAGTGGTTTTTAAAATGTAGTCAATTTTTCTGACATACTGACCTTTGTGGTCAATCCTTATATATTGCCTACCTGGTTCATAGCCGCCCACTCTCTTGATTTTATATGGCAATTTTTTACCAGTTTCTGGATCTATTGCTTGAACATTTAGATACTCTTGAGTATTAGCCGGAACTTTCGCATAACTTATAGCTTCGTCAATTGTGGGATCTGCTCTATCAGTCCATGAATTATGGTTTAAAGGAATTTGGTTAGTGATAATTAAAAAACAAACATATATTGGTACTAACATTTTTTCAAACATGGTATTTCCTTTCTGCTAGCCGATATTTATACTTTTTGTCCAATTTTTAAAGATAACAAGTTTAATTACTGCTGCACTAAAATCGATAGAATTTCTATTTATTTACAACTTTTAAAAATTCTTTTTTAGAAACGTATTGAATTTTCTTAACATACTGGCCTCTATAATCAATTATTATATCTTCCTAACCTGGTTATTTTATAGGGATGCTTAACTTCCAGTTTGAATCGTATGCTTGCACGTTATAATATTGTTGAACATTTTGCGATCCTTGAGCATAACTTTTGGTATCCGGAAGCGCAGGGTTAAAGTAATCCAAAATTTCATTATGAATAAAAAAGGAAAACAAAAGAAAGCTGTAATTGTTAGCAATGAAACTAAAAGTATCTTTTTAAAGGACATGGGACTCACCTGATTAAATTAGGTATAACTGCATACATCCGACAGACTTTGGAATAATTATAATTTTTAAGAGAAGTGTACTAATACACTACTATACCTAGTGTACACTATTTTGGGATTTTTTAAAACAAAATTGGGTATAAATTTATAGCAAAAGCGGTCTTTTTATGCTACTTTAATTAAAGTATTAAAACTAAGGAAGTAAAATTATGTCGGAAAAAATCACTGGTTTAACTCAGGCCCAAGCAGATAAACTTTTGCAAAAAAATGGCTTAAATGAGGTACCGGAACCCCAGTTCAATTTTTTTAAAGAGTTTTTATCCAAGTTGTGGAATTTATCAGCCTGGATTCTCGAAGCTGCCCTACTTTTAGAATGTGTTTTGGGCAAATGGATACAATCTCTGTTTGTTCTTTTAATGCTTCTTTTCGCTGCTTGGAACGGGGCTTCCAAGAAAAAGCAGTCTAGACGCGTTTTAAATAATATTTCACACAAACTGACCCCTACTATTTCTGTTCAAAGGGACGGTCAATGGCAAAATATTGACTCTAAATATTTAGTTCCCGGAGATTTAATCAGTATGCAAGCTGGAGATGTTTTGGCGGCTGATGTAAAACTAATTGATGGCCAAATTTCTACTGATGAGAGCTCAATTACTGGTGAAGCCAGAACAGTTCGGAAAAATCCCCAAGATACAGCCTACGCCGGTACTACCGTTACGGAAGGCAACGGTCTTGCAGTTGTTACGGCTACCGGAGCTAATTCACGGTCTGGTAAAACAATTAACTTAATTAATAATTCCGCTGCCCCAGGTCACTTGCAACAACTACTTACTAAAATTATCTATTATTTGTGTATTCTTGACGGTATTTTAACTTTAATAATTATCATTGCTTCTTTCTTCAAAGGAGGAGACATTAATAATCTCATTAATATGCTGCCATTTTTGGCAATGATGTTTATAGCTTCCATTCCAGTGGCAATGCCCTCTACCTTTGCCCTTTCCAATTCATTTGAAGCTACTCGTCTAAGTAAAGAAGGAGTATTAACTTCAGATTTAACTGGAATTCAAGATGCCGCAAACCTAAATCTGATTTTGCTCGATAAAACGGGCACCATTACCGAAAATAAAACAGCAGTTGGTCAATGGACAAATTTCAGCTCATTTAGTGATAATGAGGCTTTAGAACTGGCTTCAGCAGCTACAGATCAAAGAAATAAAAAATTGATAGACACTGCGATTGCTGAATACATAAAAAAGCAGGGTTTAACCGTCAAATCAGGTTCTGACTTTACTCCTTTTACCTCTAGTACAGGCTATTCAATGGCAAATTACAACGGTCATAATATTAAACTTGGCTCTTTTAAACAACTTTCATTAATTGACAATAATGCAAACGAAAAAGCTAAGGAAGTTGATTTTAGTGCCGGTCGTTCAGTCGCTTTATTAATTGATGATAAATTAGCCGGTGTTTTCATCTTGCAAGATATGGTGAGATCTGATTCTAAAGAAGCCTTAGGTGAACTCAAAAAACGTGGAGTGAAACCGATTATGTTAACTGGCGATAACCAAAAAACGGCCGTTGCAGTTGCTAAACAGGTTGACTTGCAAGGTGAGGTAATTTCTATTCATGATTTTACTGATCAAACTGATACTAGTAAACTAGCTGGAATTGCAGATGTTTTACCAGAAGATAAATTGCGCATGGTTAAATTCTTTCAAAAGCAAGGCTATATTGTGGGGATGACGGGTGACGGTGTAAATGACTCGCCAGCCTTAAAACAAGCTGAGGTTGGGATTGCCGTTTCGAATGCGGCAGATGTTGCAAAAAGATCAGGCAAAATGGTTCTTTTGAATGATGGCTTATCTTCAATAGTAAAGATACTTGATGCCGGACACAGAGTTTATCAAAGAATGACGACCTGGTCCTTGACCAAGCTAGCCAGAACCGCACAACTAACAATGCTCTTGACCTTTGGCTATTTATTCTTCAACTATATTCCTATGGCCTTGAACGCCATGGTTATTTATACAATTATGAATAATATGGTTACAATGATGATTGGTACTGACAGAACCCATATCACTTATAAACCAGAAAATTGGAATATGGCTAAATTGGCCAAAATTGCTTTTTCATTGGCTTTCGGCTGGACGGTAATTGGAATAGCAGGTATTGCTTATCTCAATACTCATGGCTGGAGCCACGGCACAATATCAACAATGGTTTATGTTTATTTGGTTTTAAGTGCAATGTTTATTGTCCTGATCACCAGAACTAAAAAGTTTTTCTGGCAGGATTATCCTTCTAAAGCTGTTGGCTTAACCCAATTAGGTGATGTCCTCTTAACTGTCGTTTTAGCTTTATTAGGAATTGCTATGACGAAAATTAGCTGGACGAATTTGCTACTCACTTTTGTTGTTGCCCTAGTGGCTGCCATATTGATTGATCTCTTTTACCAACCAATTATGAAGAATCGCTAATTAAATAAAAGCATAGAAAAACCTGGTAATGGAAAAACGCCATCACCAGGTTTTTAGTTTTGAATAGATTGCTATTGTGATAATTGATAACAATTTTTTCTTTTATTTAAGTAGTTCATAAACATATGAGGTTTCGTTAGGACGGTAAGCGCCATGCAAATAACCAACTTTAGAAAAACCCATCTTTGCAATCAAATGTTGCATGGCTTTATTGTCTTCGTGAGTATCAATTCTGATTGAGTCAATATCGTCCCTGTTGTTTTTAATATCATTGATAACAGCCTGTAACAGCTTGGTAGCATAGCCTTTACCAGAATGCTGAGAATGGATTGCCACACGATGAATAACCACATATTTATTAGTATCAGCCAACCATTTGCCATCTAAATGATCATAAACATGGTCTGGTCCGTCCACTATGGCAATAGCACCAACTGTTTCCTGATCTTCAGAAACAGCTAAAAAGGCCCAGCCGTTTTCAATATCTTCTTTAATTTGTTCTTTTGACGGATAATCTCCTTGCCACTGATCAACACCACGTTCAGCCAGTTGATTGGCCCCGTCTTTTAAAATAGCGATAATTCGGTCAAAATCGGCCATTGTTGCTCTTCTTAATTGCAAATTACTCTATTCTCCTTTTTTAAAAATACTGTATCATTATATATACTTGACTTTGTCTTGTAAAAAATTTGCACTCAAAAAGAGTATAAAAGTTTTCATTTTTCAGAAATCGCTTTCCTTAAATTTTAAGTTTTGCGTCAGCAATTTATTTTAGTCATAAAAAAAGTGCCCCTAATAGTTGACTTTATGGTCTAACTATTAAGAGCACTTGAGATAAAAGCAGTATTTAATTATAATTCATGAATTCACCATAAATTGCTAGCTTTTGGTGATTTTAAGCACCATGATATTTAACGAGTGAAAATACGTCAAGTCCTGGTAATTTTTCTTTTCCCTTCAAATCTGGTAATTCAATATAAAAAGCTGAACCCACTAGTTCTCCACCAAGATTTTCAATTAGCTCTTTACATGCCCTTAAAGTTCCTGCAGTAGCAAGTAAATCATCACAGACTACTACACGCTGACCAGGTTTAATAGCATCTTTATGAATTTCCAAGCTGTTTGAACCGTATTCCAGATCATATGAAGCCCTTTCGACTTCCCGCGGTAATTTATGCGGCTTTCTAGCTGGAACAAAACCAATACCCAACTCTGTAGCCACAGGGCAACCAACAATAAAGCCACGAGCCTCCGGACCAACAATTACATCAGCATTTTTACTTTTAACGTATTCAGCTAACTTATGAGTAGCTGCTTGAAACAACTTGCCATCCTGCAGAACAGGGGTAATGTCACGAAAGATAATACCCTTATTAGGGAAATCCTTAACACTTGCAATATGTTTCTCAAAATCGTTTGCCATAAGAAGAAAAAACCTCCAAAACTTAACTTTCTTGCTAAAGCTTACTCGACCTTAATATTCTAACAGATTTTGAACTTAAAAGCATTAAATCCGTGAGAAATTAATGTTGTTTTAATTGCTCGTTCACGTACATTAGTAATTTTTGACTTGGCATCTGTCTTAAATCAGTTATAAATTTAATTTGGGAATTAGTTGCCCTAAAATAATTAGAATCTGTTAATCTTCTTTTTATGGGATTGGCAACGCCAAATATTCTATCATCTTCTAATTTGACAAATTTTAGTTCAAAAAACACCCGCAAAATGAAAAGAATCTTATCATAAGTGATTTGTAAAAATAAACCTACCGCACGATAATCGGCTACAGCCAAACCAGGGTGAGAATACACGTATTTCAGCAGCCTCACAAAATCAGCTTTTAGCGGTAGCTGCTTAACAGGCAATTGATCCATAATAAAGCGCAAATAAAGTTGGTCGTAATTATTGGTTAAAGCTGAATTGAGTTCCTGCAGATTACGGGGAACATCAAGAAAAGCGGCTACTTCACCCTCATTGTTATAATCATTTACCAAAGTAATTTTAGCTGGATCAATATCATACAGGCTAGAAGCAATATTTTTATTTCTTTTATCAAAAATCAAATACCTATCGGCAAATCCCATTATGTATTTTTCATTCCGCAAATCAATAACAGGTGCAGGAACTGCTAATTTTGGCGCAGCAAAAATGATGCCCTTGATTATTCCTTGTAGTTTTATCTGATTACGATAACAATTTTCCTGCAGCTCAATAAATATTTGATCTACATATGGTAAGAGGATCTTGGTCAAATATTTTTTGTTAAAGCCGACAACATCAATATTCTTATTATTTTTTCCAATATTTAACTTAATATGGTTTTTTTCTTTTCCCATGTAAAAGCAGCTATTTATTGCAGGATGCAATATGCTGAAAACAGGAGTCACATTATCGCTGCCAAACGGCCCCGCCTTTTTAATGTCAGTAATTATTTTCAAGTCAAGATTAGAAAATGGTAATTCACAATCATAATAGCGAATATTTTGATTATAAATTCCTTTAAAACTTTTCTCGAAAGTGGCACGCAATGAAGTTATCTTGTCTTCTGTCATTGACAGACCACAGGCAAAGTCATGACCGCCAAATTTGAGAAACAGTTTATCTTTCAAAGGTTCTAATGCATTAAAAAGATTAAAACCGTCTACAGACCTCCCAGAACCTTTTATGATTCCCTTGTCATTTTTAGTCAATACTATAGTTGGTTTGTGAGTTTTTTCTATCAGTTTATTGGCAACTAATCCTAAAACGCCTTCATGAAACTTAGGATTATATAAAACTAAGGTTTTCTTTCTTTCCCAGCCGTTATTTTTAATTTGATTGAGACAGGAATTGTAAACTTTACTAGTTAAATTTTTACGTTTAGCGTTTAATTCTTCAATTTTATCTGCAATCTTTTCTGCCTCATCATCAGTTTCACACAAGAGAAGGTCTACAGCTAAACTGGCATTATCCAGTCTGCCAACCGCATTCAGTCTTGGTGCAATATTAAAACCAACATCTGTTTCATCTATGTGTCCCATTTGCAAGCCGGCTTTTTTTATTAAAGCTCTCAAACCTGGTCGCTCAGTTTCGTTGAGCATTTTAAGACCCCGCTTGACGAGAATGTGGCCTTCTCCTGAGACTTTAACCATGTCGCCGATTGTACCAATCATTGCCAGCTCCAGTAATTCTGGCATTGAATCTTGCATCAAGGCTCGGCTAATTGTATAGGCTACTCCAGCGCCGCAATAGTCATCAAACGGATATTTTTGTTCGGGGTAATTACAATGAACTAGGGCATAACTTTCAGGCACTTTATCTTGAAATTTATGGTGATCAGTAATTATTGTATCAATGCCCATACTTTTAGCATAGTCTACTTCTTCAACCCCTGTAACACCATTATCAACAGTAATGATTAGTTTCGTACCGTCTGCCGCAATTTTCTTGTAGGCATCAAGATTTGGACCAAAGCCATCTTTAAAGCGATCAGGAATGAAGAAATGAACATCGGCTCCTAAAATTCCCAGCGTCTCCATCATGATACTGGTGGCAGTAATACCATCTGCGTCATAATCACCATAAATAGTAATTTTTTCACCTGCATCAATTGCCTGGTTAATCCTTGTAACAGCTTTTTGCATATCGTGCATTAAGTACGGGTCTGCTAAATCGTCTTCAGTTGCATTAAACCAAAATGCAAGTTTTGCGTCAGTATTTATTCCGCGCAAAGAAAGCAGCTTAGCCGTAATCGGACTAAGCTGATACTTTTCAATCAATTCTGGAGCTAATTTTTCACCCTTGCGCTCACGCCATTCAATCATTAATTAATTCAGCCTTTTTATTTTCCTACTATTTTGAATTTAAATCATCATCATTCATTTTTAAAACTGCCATAAAAGCATCTTGAGGAATTTCAACATGCCCTACAGCCTTCATCCGCTTTTTACCCCTCTTTTGCTTTTCTAGTAATTTAGCTCTTCTATCAGGGTCTCCCGTATGAATTTTCCAAGTTACATCTTTACGGTAGGGTTTTACTGTTGCTCGCGAAATTATTTTAGCACCAATTGCTCCCTGAATATCAACCTCAAAGTTTTGTCGCGGAATTAATTTCTTAAGCATCGAGGTCATTTGTCTTGCTCTATTTTGTGCCTCATCCCGGTGGGCTATGAAACTTAAAGCATCAACAACTTGCTTATTCAACAGAATATCAATTTTAACTAAATCTGTTGCGCGGTAACCCGTAATTTCGTAATCAAGAGAAGCATAACCCTTAGTAGAAGACTTCAAATCATCAAAAAAGTCATAAATAATTTCGGCTAATGGCATATTGTAAATTACGTTAACCCGATATTTGTCTAAATAGTCCATTGTCACAAACTCGCCCCGTTTGCGTTGACATAATTCCATCACAGGACCGACAAAATCATTCGGCACCATTACTTCTGCTTTAACAAAAGGTTCCTGCACTTCCTTATATTCACCTGCAGACGGTAAATCAGAAGGATTATCAATTACTTTGGTCGTACCGTCATTCATAATCGCATGATAATC
>CAMLHK010000026.1 GCA_946479925.1 uncultured Lactobacillus sp.
TGTTCTCAAGCAGATGGAGGCTTTCAAGAAGGAGGCAAAGGAATTTCTACGCAAGATTTACGCTACCTAGATCCTAGCTGGACACCTGAGCAAATTGAAGATAAGCACCAAAATAATCCTTTTTCACAAGAAGAATTTGATCAAGCTTTAAAAGATCAGGGAACAAAATATTATCCCCTCAGAAGAGGTATTGATTTTTACCATCATTATAAAGAAGATATAAAAATGCTGGCAGAAATGGGATTACAAATTTTTCGTACTTCAATTTGTTGGTCAAGAATCTTTCCTAATGGTGATGACCAAGAACCAAATGAAGAAGGAATCAAATATTATCGTGATATGTTTACTGAGTGTAAAAAATACGGCATAAAAGTTTTTGCCACAATGATTCACTATGACATCCCCGTTAATTTGGTCATAAAGTACGGTGGCTGGAAAAACAGAAAAATTATTTCATTTTTCGAAAATTATGTAACTGTTTTATATAAAAGATTAGGTGACTTGGTAGATTACTGGTTGCCATTCAATGAAATAAACGCTGCTAAATTTTCTCCTTGGGATGGGGTTTGCCTAATACCCGGTACAGAAAAAAACATGGACCAGGAAATTTTTCAATGCTTACATCACCAGTTTTTATGTAGTGCAAGAGCGGTACAACTTGGACGCGAGCTTGTTCCAGGAAAACTAGTTGGCGGTATGATTGCCCGTTTCACTACTTACCCCGCTACTTCAAAGCCGGAAGACAATTTGCAAGCCATCCAAGATGACCAGTATTCAAATTGGTTTTACTTAGACGTTTTAGCAAGGGGCTATTATCCAGAATACATGAAACGTTATTTTGATAAAATCAACGTTCACATTCACTTTGAGCCCGGTGATAAAGAATTATTAAAAGACGGAACTGTTGGCTTTGTTTCCTTCTCATACTACTTTTCACAAGTATCTACCAATGATGATAATTGGGAACAAACTGCTGGCAATCTGATTATGACTAAGAAAAACCCTTATTTAAAAGAATCCGAGTGGGGTTGGCAAATCGATCCTATTGGCTTAAGGTTCACTCTTAACCAAATATATGATCGCTATCACCTACCAATTATTGTTGCAGAAAATGGTATTGGTGCTCATGACGAATTGACTTCAGATCACAAAGTACACGACGATTATCGCATCGCATATCTTAGTGCCCATATAGATCAATTAGATGAAGCTGTAAAAGATGGCGTAAATTTAATTGCTTACACCATGTGGGGCATAATCGATATTGTTTCTTGCGGTCCGTTAACCATGGATAAACGATACGGTGTAATCTATGTTGATTTAGATAATGGCGGTAAAGGCACAGGAAAAAGATACAAAAAGGACTCACTTTACTGGTATAAGAACAAGATTAAAGAACATATCAACAATTAATCTCGTTAGTACCAGAAAGGAAAATTTATAATGGAAAAGAAGGAGTTAGCAAAGAGTATAATTAATTATCTGGGTGGAAATAATAACATCAATAACTATTGGCATTGTGTTACTAGGCTTAGATTTACTATAAAAGATGCTAGCAAAGCAAAATTAGCAAAAATTGATAATTTACAAGGCGTTCTTGGAACTACTATCAAAAGCAATCAATATCAAATAGTAATTGGTCCAAACGTGGATTCAGTTTTTGCAGAAATTGAGAAAATCCTAGGTCCTCAGCAAAGCGATAATAGCCAAGATCAAGGTAAACACAAGTTTAAAATCACTGGAAAAGTAATTCTAGATGTCATTTCAGGAGTTTTTCAACCAATTTTACCGGCATTAGTTGCAGGAGGCATGCTAAAGGGGATTTTGGCAATAGTTCTAGCAATTTCACCAGGACTCGAAAAAAACACCACAATGGCCCTATTTAATTTAATCGCTGATGTTCCTTTTTACTTTTTGCCATTCTTACTGGCAATTTCATCAGCACGCAAATTTAAATTAAATGAATTTCTCGGTATTTGTATGGCCGGTGCATTGCTTTATCCGACGTTTGTTGCCAAAATAGCTAGTGGTCATTCTGGATTGACATTATTCGGCTTAAATATTCCAGTATTTAACTACGCCTCTTCTGTTTTTCCAGTTATTTTAGGCGTGGGATTAATGGCCATTATTTATCACTTTGTTGACCGCTTTATACCCGACGTATTAAAGTTGGTGGTAGTTCCTGCCATAACTTTAATTACTGCTGTGCCAATTGCAATGTGGATTTTAGCGCCACTAGGAGCATACGGCGGTCAGTATCTAGCTGATGGCATAGTATGGTTATTCCATAAAGCAGGTTTGTTAGCAGGATTTTTATTAGGATTTTTCATGCCATTAATCGTTTTAACAGGTATGCATCAATCAACATCTCCTATTCAAATTCAGAATATCGCTACATTAGGCTATGATTACTTATTGCCAGTGTCTTTTGTACACAATATGGCCGAATCCGGAGCAGCTTTTGGCACTTCTTTAAGAATGAAAAATAAAGAATTACGTGCCGCAGGATTATCTACCAGTTTCTCTGCTTTCATAGGCATTTCTGAGCCTGCTCTTTATACAGTTAATGTAGTTCATAAAAGTTCCATGTTAGCAGCAATGTGTGGTTCCGGAGTTGGTGGCATGCTAACCGTTTTACTTGGTATTAAGTGCTATGCATTTGTAATGCCCGGCATCACTTCTCTGCCTGTTTATGTCAAGGCAGGTCAAGGTTTTACCAATGCTTTGTTAATGATTATCTGCTTAATAGCGGCTTTCTTAACTAGTGCTCTAGTAGCAGTAATTTTGGGTGGAAAAGTTGCTATGGAAAATGAAGCAAAACCTACTTCTACACAAAGCATGACTTTTTCTACTCCTGCTGCTGGAGTTGTAATTCCATTGGAAGATGTAGCTGATTCGGTTTTTGCCAGCAAAACGATGGGTGAAGGTTTTGCAGTTAAGCCTTCTGAAGGCAGCATTTATGCTCCAGTTTCAGGTAAAGTTACTATGTTGGCTGAAACAAAACACGGAATCGGTATTACCACAAATAATGGACTAGAGGTTTTAATACATTTAGGAATTGATACAGTTGAACTAAAAGGCAATCCATTTAAGCTCTTTATTAAAGAAGGCGATGAGGTTGTCTCTGGTCAAAAAATTGCATTCATGGATATTAAGCAAGTTAAAGATAGTGGCAAGGATCCAACTGTCATCGTGGTAATTACAAATTCAAAAGACAAGGTTAAAAATATTAAATACACTCTGACAAATAAACCTGCCGCAGATTTCGACGAGATAATGTCTGTGCAATTATAAAATTTAAATATACACCAAAAACGTGATTCTGTTTTCATAGCAGGATCACGTTTTTAATTTGCTATTTATAATTGATAGAGATAATTGATAGAGAATTAATCAATTTTCTGAAATAAAATGATACATATCACCAGATTGGACAAATTTAACTGGTATTTCTGAACTTTTAATAGCTTGTGGCAACCATTTCTCCATGTAGCGCATCCCTGCCTCTTCTGTGTTGAAGTGTCCAATTTGAACAATTGTCTTATTCAATCCCAACATGTTACTGTCCCTAATGTACTCTGCCAACGTAAAATCAATCATTTCCATCGTTAATATACAATCAATTTTTTCTTTATTAATTAAGTTAATAGTTTCATTGGCATCACCTAAATTATGAAAGGGAATAATAGCTTTTCTTACAGGAGTATCAGGTGCCCCTTCAATTCGGCAACCATTTAAGTGCAACTTGGTTAACAAATGATGTGAAAGCTTCTTGCTGTAGTACCTACTGGAAAATCAAAGTAGAATGGAATACCATTAAAGTTTTTCATAAACTTTGTCCAACCAAGTTCTTGAGCATAGCCATAAAAAATACCATCTGCCCAGCCATCAGGACTTTCACTAGCTGGAATACCTGAATGTAGATGATCATGGTCTCTTCTCACCACGATTTTATATTAATCTAATAGCTCCTTCTTTTTTGCGAAAGTTTCATTGTGATTTTCTTTGAGCCAGTTTGTATGATCGCCATGATTCCAAAACATTGCCTCATGACAAATAATTAGATTGGCTCCGATTTCATGAGTTTTCTCAACTACTGCCACACTGGGCCAACAAGTAGTAACAACACCTGTGCATTCGTCATTTAAGTGCTTTTGTCCATAAAGAATTTTATCTCTATCAGTATCATGTCCCAGCTTAGTTAGCTTTCCAGTTATTTCTAGACCCTCAAATTCTTTGACATCTATTTCACCTCGCTCATATTGAATTAGATTATCTATTACATTTGCAATTTTCATTAGTTTATCCCACCTCATTTATTCATCTTGTGAACTATTTTCTACCTGCTTTAAATGAATAACTAAATAAAGACGCTCACTACTATTTAATTTATAATCCATTTCCTGGAAAAAGTAATCTTGTACTTTTTTAAGAGTTCCTTTTAATTCTGGAGACTGTTTTAAAAAGGAATCTAATATCTGTTTATTATCTTGAGACTTATCATTTAAATACGTATTATTGGTTTGAATTTGTGAAATCAAAAATTTCAAGTGAACTGTCAGCCTTTCAAGTGCTGTTGGCTTAGCAGGATAGCCTAAATCCCTGATAATAATTTGCAATATTTTGCTTAAATGTAATGTAACGTAATTTTTATTTGTCTGCTGTTCCTCATTAATAGGACTAATTTCATTTTCAACAAAGTGAATTGCAATTAAACTGGTTTCACCAGATGCTAATTTAACATTAAAGGTGGCATTGATCCTTTTAACACTTTCTTTAGCCTCCTCATATTCAAGGGGATAAACATTTTTGACACTAGTCAAAGATGAAATATTGTTATTACTATTCCTTTTAACAGCAAAATAGATATGATCGGCTAAACTAATAATCAAAAATTGATTAAACTTAGTTCCCAGTTTTTTCTCTGCATGATCAACAATATTTTTTGCTACTGCTAAATATTCAAGTGGTACATTTTCCAGTAAATTTGATAATGAATTAAGCCATTCTGGATCCTTAATATTCTTTATAAAAGTCTGAACACCTTTGCCCTTATTAATTTGATCTCCAGGTTGCTTTTTGAAGCCAATACCTTTACCAAAAAGAATAGCTTGTTGATGATTTTTGATATTAACCAGAACAACATTATTATTAAAGGCTTTTACTACTTCCATAACTTTATTTCCTATTCATCATCTGATTCATTTTCACTGTTATAATCATTCATATATACAATCTGGTTTTTAGCTTGGGCTATTAATTCTTGGATTTTTTGCTTTTTTAACTGCTTACTTGGATCAAGTATAATTGACAACACTAAAGCCAAATTAACGCCAGTAATTACATTGACATTTTCTCTTTTGATTAATTGTGAACAATTCTGATTGACACTGCCACCTAATAAATCAGTTAACAAAAATACTTGATCTTGTTCACTAAAATCACTTATTAATTTTGTGAGTTCTTGGATTGGAAATTCATTTTTACCATCTTCATAAGCACAAAGATAATGGATATTTTTAATATCACCCGCAAAAAATTTAACCGTTTCAGCCATACCTTTTGCTAAAGTTTTATGTGAAATAATTACTATTTGTTTCATATTAAGCCTTTAAAATTCCTAATGCAGCACCAACCATGGCAATAACAATTACCATTAAAATTAATGTGGTCATTTTACGTCCTTTTTTCAGCATCCAATATAGTAAAGCCGTCAATAATACTGGTAATAATCCTGGCATTAATTGGTCTAAAATATGTTGCCCTGTAAGTGTCACACCAGCCTGACTAAACTTCAATGCTAATTGAAAATTGATTGTGGAAGGAACAATTGCACCGATTACGGCAATTCCCAATACTGAAACAGCATCTGTTAATGCAGAAAGTTTATCACTCATATTGGTCATTAAAGCAGTTCCAGAGTCATAGCCAACATTATATAAGAATGAACGTAAGAAAAAGAATAAAATATAAACGGCTAAGTATATCCACATGCCAACACTGTTACCATGCTTACCCATTGAAGCGGCAATGGCACCCAACACAGTTGGAAATAGTACCCAAATTAAGGTATCACCGATACCTGAAAAGGGTCCCATTAAAGCAGTCTTTAAATCCTGAACTGCTTGCAAAGACTTGGTTTTGCCTTTCTCTTCAATTGCCAAAGTTGCACCCGTGATAATCGGAGACATCCATGGATTGCAATTATAAAATTTAAATTGATTATCAATAGAAGCCTGTAAACCATCCGGATCATCTTGATAAATTTTACTAAGTGCTGGGAACAATTCCCAAACCAAAGTCGCTGCAAAGCCGCTATCGTAGTTATAAGTACTAATCGCTAGATAATGCCTTCTCATAGCTCTCCAAATATCTTTTCTGGTTAAAACTTTGCCTTCTTTTTTGGTTTCAATTTCTTTATTCATCTTCCATATCCTCCTGTGTCAACCCATTTGCGTTAGTAACTGAATTATTATTGCTATTAGTTTTTGCATAATTCATAAAAGTTGGAATCGCACCTGCAGCACCAATTAATGCTACCCCCAAGATTGGCATCTTTAGATATGCAGTTAGTGCAAAACCAACTAATAGCCAGTAGCCATATTTTTTAAGTGGCATATAAGTTAAAAGCATAGCCATACCAACTGCTGGCAACATTCCTCCAGCAACATTGAGACCAACCGTAAACCAGGCTGGCATGAAGTTTAAAATACTTGTAACAACGGTTTTACCAAATAGTACTGCTATAAATACAGGTACTGCTGATTCTAAAGGCATTAATGCAGTCATAACTGG
>CAMLHK010000027.1 GCA_946479925.1 uncultured Lactobacillus sp.
CAAGAATTTTGAAGATCAAAACGGCATGAAGTAGGTGAAATAAAATGCAACCCATCAAAAAACTTATGGTTAAAGGACAAACAGCTAAAGCAGATGAGGAAAGTACAGCTAAAATTAAGCAAAAAGTATTGGCTGAACCCAAAGTGCAAGAATTTATCAGCCAGCACCAAGAGCAGCTTAACGACAGCATAATTGATAAAAGTCTGCCCAGCCTGTTTGAATTTTATCTTAGCCAACATAAAAAAGATCCGGTAACTCAAGGATACTATCCTGATTTAATCATGAATAAAAATGCCATTAGTCTCAAGTTTGTTCCTGAGGACAGTAAGCTGATTCATGATAGGGAAATTAGTATCAAGAAACACTTGCGCTTAATTAATTTACCTGAGGGATTGCATGATATTCGTTTGAGTCAAATTGAATTGACTCCCGCAAGAAAAGAAGTAATGACAGCTATTCAAAAGTTTTTATATCATTATGCGCGAGATATTCATCAAAAGGGCTTATATTTATCAGGTAATTTTGGTATTGGTAAAACCTATATATTAGCGGGACTGGCAAATCAGGTTGCTGCTATGAACAAATATGTTGTTTTTTTGCATGTTCCTACTTTCATTGCCAGTCTGGCAAGTCATTTTAATGATAATAGTTTGCAAGATGAAGTTCAAAAAATTGCAAATTGCGATTTATTAATACTTGATGATATTGGTGCGGAAAATTTGAGTCAGTGGTCACGCGATGAAGTTTTAGCAGTAATTTTACAAGCAAGAATGGATAATGTTTTGCCAACCTTCTTTTCGTCCAATTTTGCTATGAATGACTTAGAAGATCATTTTAAAGAGACCAAAAATGCCATTGAACCAGTAAAGGCTGCCAGATTAATGGAAAGAATACATTCTCTAGCCACTGAAATTGTAATTTCTGGGCACAACCGGCGGCATTAGTGACTAAAAAGTCTAGTTTGAATTTTTTTAATGAAAATATACTTGCATTAAAAAATTATTGGGTTATAATTAACTGCAATGAATGAACATGTTGTAATACGATTCAGAGAGAGAAGCATTATTCTGGAAGCTTCCATTAGTGTTACAACCCACTCATTCGTACCTGAAATTAAAAAATGGGTTAGATCCGTTATAATCTTGAACGAGATAGTCTGGAGTCCAGACTAAATTTTGGGTGGAACCACGTTAATTAACGTCCCAGTGCTTAACTGCACTGGGATTTTTTTATTTATTTGATTTTGGAGGAAAAAATGAGTTTTGCAATTACTTTGCCGGATGGTTCTAAAAAGGAATATGAAGATGCAGTATCAGTTTCTGCTTTAGCACATGACATAGGTACATCCTTAGGTAAGGCTGCTATTGGAGCAAAAGTAAACGGTCAAGTTGTTTCTTTGGACTACGAATTAAATAAAGATGCCGAAGTTGCAATTATTACAGACAGGGATGAAGCAGGCTTAAATATTTTACGGGCTACGGTAGCTTTTGTATTTGAAGCAGTTGCTAAAAAAGCTTATCCTGAGATTCATTTTGGTGAGCATGCGGCGAATGAAGATGGATTTTTGGTTGATACTGACAAGGAAAACCAGATTAAAGTTAACGAACTTCCGGAATTAGAGAAAGCAATTAAAAAGATTATTAAATCTGGAAATAAAATTGCATCTTCTTCCATGTCAAAAGCGGAATTATCTGAAATTTTTAAAGATGATCCGTATAAGAGTGAATTGCTAAAAGCAGAAAAAGATGACCAAATTCATGTATACAAGCTGGGAGACTTCATCGACTTTGGCTTCGATGCGTTACTGCCTAATACAGGAAAGATTAAGCAGTTTAAATTATTATCTGTTGCTGGTGCTTATTGGAAGGGCCAATCTTCTAACCCAATGCTTCAAAGAATTTCCGGTACAGCCTTCTTTAAAAAAGCTGACTTAGATGCCGATATTAAGCGTCGTGAAGAAATTAAAGAACGCGATCACAGAACAATTGGCCGAGATCTTGATTTATTCTTTGTAGATCCCAAAGTTGGAGCTGGTTTACCTTACTGGATGCCAAAAGGTGCCACGATTCGCCGAGTAGTTGAGCGTTACATCATTGATAAAGAGGTCGCTGACGGTTACCAACACGTTTATACCCCAGTGCTTATGAACGTTGACGCTTATAAAACATCAGGCCACTGGGCACACTATCGTGATGACATGTTTCCACCGATGGATATGGGTGACGGGGAAATGCTTGAGTTGCGTCCAATGAATTGTCCGTCACACATTCAAATCTATAAGCATCATATTCGTTCATACCGCGAGTTACCAATTCGCATTGCGGAACTGGGTATGATGCATAGATATGAAAAATCTGGTGCTCTATCTGGTTTACAACGCGTAAGGGAAATGACTTTAAATGATGGTCATACCTTTGTGACCTTAGACCAGGTTCAAAGTGAATTCTCTAAGATTTTGACTTTAATTCTGGATGTATATAAAGATTTTGACATTACCGATTACTACTTCAGACTTTCATATCGTGATCCGAAGAATACTAAGAAGTATTTTGCCAATGATGAAATGTGGGAAAGAAGTCAGTCAATGCTGAAAAAGGCAATGGATGATATGGGCCTTGATTATGTCGAAGCTGAAGGTGAGGCTGCATTCTACGGTCCTAAACTTGATATTCAGACTAAGACTGCTTTAGGTGCTGATGAGACCATGTCCACTATCCAACTGGACTTCATGCTCCCTGAACGCTTTAACTTAACTTATGTTGGTCAAGATGGTGAAGAGCATCGTCCAGTTATGATTCACCGTGGTATTGTTGGAACTATGGAGCGTTTCATTGCTTACTTGATTGAAATATACAAGGGTGCTTTCCCAACCTGGTTAGCTCCAGTTCAAGTTGAAGTAATCCCTGTTAACCTGGACGCTCATTCAGATTACGCTAAGAAAGTTCGTGATGAGCTCAATAAGAGAGGCTTTAGAGCTGAAGCCGACTTACGTAATGAAAAATTAGGCTACAAGATTCGTGAATCACAAACACAAAAAGTACCGTATACTCTTGTTTTAGGTGACAAAGAACTCAAGGACAACAGTGTTAACGTTCGCCGCTATGGTACTGAAGAAGAAGTAGCAAAGAGTTTTGACGAATTTCTTCGTGAAATTGAACAAGATGTTAAATCATACTCACGCAATGAATAAAAGAGTAAAAGCTAATAAAAATAGTTTATATAGATGGCAGAAATAATTTGATAACTTAAACCATAATATAAAACCGCTAAAATTTGCACGTCGAGTAACAAAATGTAGTGTTGACGGGATGCACTTTTGATTAATTAATCAATTGATAAGAAATAGGTTGGATAGTTAAATTAAAACTGCTAAAAGGAGCATTAATTATGTCAATGGTAGAATTTCATGACGTGCAGAAATTTTATGGCAAATTTCACGCGTTGCATAATATCAATTTACAAATCGATAAAGGTGAAACTGTTGTTTTGATTGGACCTTCTGGTTCTGGTAAAAGTACACTTATTAGAACAATAAATCGGTTAGAATCAATTCAGGGTGGCAAACTGATAGTCAACAATCAGGATTTATCCAATCCCAAGACTGATTCAAACAGGTTGCGCCAAGATGTGGGAATGGTTTTTCAACATTTTAATCTCTATAAAAATAAAAATGTTTTGGAAAACGTCATGTTGGCGCCCAGAATTGTAAGTCATTTACCGGAAGACGAAAATAAAAAGCAAGCAATGCATCTGCTTGATATGGTTGGCATGGCAGATAAGGCCCAAAATATGCCGGCGCAAATATCCGGTGGACAAAAGCAACGTGTCGCTATTGCTCGGTCTTTAGCAATGCATCCCAAATTATTACTATTTGATGAACCAACATCAGCACTTGATCCGGAAATGATTGATGAAGTGCTACAAGTAATTAAAAAGGTAACATCAGCCAGCGATATGACTTCCTTGATTGTGACTCACGAAATGGGCTTTGCTAAAGAAGTAGCTAATCGCGTTATCTTTATGGATCAGGGTCAGATTGTGGAAGATGATGACAGTACATCCTTTTTTAAGCAGCCTAAAACAGATCGTGCTCAACAATTCTTAAGCAAAATAATAGCGCATTAAGATGGAGGGCATTATCATGAAAAAAATAATTTGCTCAATCTCACTACTAATCGGAATGTTCTTTTTATCTGGTTGCGGTAATAAAGTTGCCGATCAATCAGCTTTAAAAAATGTTCGTTCATCTAATACTATTACTTGGGCTGTTGAGGGTGATAAAAAGCTATTTAGTTTAATTGATATCAGAGATGATAAAGAAAAAGGTTTTGATATTGATATGGCTAAAGCTATTACCAAAGAAATTTTAGGTCCTAAAGGACAAGCTCGCTTTACTCTTGCCACTTCACAATCAAGAATACCTTTGCTGAAAAACGGAAATGTCGATGCGGTAATTGCCACTCTAACAATTACTCCAGAAAGAGCCCAAGTAATCAGTTTTTCTAAATCATATTTTCAGGCCGGTAAATCTTTTCTTGTTCCTAAAGGATCAGATATTAAAAAGCCCAGTGATCTTAATGGCAAAACTGTAATCGGGATCGTTGGCGATAACTCAGTTGAGGCTGTAAAGAAAGTTGCCCCCAGAGCAAAAGTTGTCGCTATGCAAGATTATGGTCAAGCAGTATCAGCTTTGAAATCTCATCAAGGCGATGCTTTGACCAGTGATAATGGTATTTTATATGGTCTAGCAGCACAAAGTCCTGATAGCCTTGAAGTAACTGGAGGAACTTATACTAAAGAACCTTATGGTATTGCAGTAAATAAAAATCAAGAACCTTTTCATAGAGCAATAAATCGAGCCATTGACAAGATTCAGAAAAGTGGAGAATACAATCGCTTAATCAAAAAGTGGTTCGGTCAAGTTCCTGGTTTTAACTATAAGGAGATGTATATTAAATGATTCGTATCTTCAATGATTTTAGTAGTCAACTATTCGCAGGGTTCGGCTGGACTATTTTAT
>CAMLHK010000028.1 GCA_946479925.1 uncultured Lactobacillus sp.
CAAGGCGGTAGCGACTGGCTTAAAGAACACGGCTATCGCCTTGAAGCATTGGCAGAAATCGCTAGTTTAGCTAACAATCAAGTACATTTTGTGGGAGAAAACTAATGGCAGAAAAAGAAGTTAGTCAGCAAAAAGCAGCTGTTTTAGGTTTACAGCACCTGTTAGCAATGTATTCCGGTGCTGTTGCGGTACCTCTGTTAATTGGCAATGCATTAAAATTTTCTCCTGCACAAATGACTTACCTTGTTTCAATTGACATTTTCATGTGCGGCCTAGCTACGCTATTACAATTAATGCGCAACAAGTACTTCGGTATTGGTTTTCCTGTCATTTTAGGTTGCGCCATTCAAGCCGTTGCTCCACTGCAAATGATTGGGCAGAAATTCTCAATCAACGACATGTATGGTGCCATCATTGTTGCCGGGATTTTTGTCGTTTTAATCTCAGGCGTTTTTGCTAAAATCAAAAAATTCTTTCCCCCAGTGGTAACAGGCACGTTAATTACTACTATTGGATTAACCCTCGTTCCGGTCGCAATTCAAAACATGGGTGGCGGCAATTCGGCTGCTAAAAGTTTTGGCAGTGGTCAAAACCTGTTTCTAGCCTTTTGCACGATGTTTATCATCTTGGCATTAGAAATTTGGACTAAAGGATTCATCAGGTCAATTTCAGTTTTAATCGGTCTTGTTGCCGGAACTGTTATTGCCGCTTGCATGGGCCTCGTTTCCTTCACTCCTGTCATGGAAGCATCTTGGTTCCACTTACCGCAACTGTTCTATTTTGGAGTACCGAAATTTGAATGGTCTTCTAGTCTGACAATGATCATCATAGCTTTAGTCTCAATGGTCGAATCAACCGGCGTATTCTTCGCCATCGGTGACCTCTTACACCATGACGTAACTGAAGAAGATTTGAAAAAAGGCTACCGCGCAGAAGGTATCGCGCAGATTTTTGGTGGTTTATTCAACGCTTTTCCTTATACTACTTTTTCGCAGAATGTCGGTCTTTTACAATTATCAGGTATTAAAACCAAACGTCCGATTTACTGGGCCGGTGGATTACTCATGGCTATGGGTTTGTTACCTAAAATTGGGGCAATGGTAACTATCATCCCTACCCCAGTGTTGGGCGGTGCAATGCTCGTAATGTTCACTATGATTGCAGTTCAAGGTATCAAAACACTGGCCAAAGTTGATCTTAGCGACAATAACAATGTCTTAATCATTGCCATCTCAATTGGACTTGGACTCGGTGTTACTATTTATCCCCAATTTTTCAAAAATCTACCGGCTACTGTGCAATTGTTTTTAAGCAACGGCATCGTGATTACCAGCTTATCCGCAACAATTCTAAACTTTTTACTTAAAGGAGGTGATAGAAAAGCAAAACAAAATACTCAAACTGCAAATATCACGTAAATGAAATTGTCTTTACCCTTGAGACAATTCTATTTACCCCAAAAAAGCATCTTCTTGCGTGAAGATGCTTTTTTATTTTTATCGGATAATAGCATTCATGTTATTCAGGCTCTCATTCAAACTCCCTGTATTTAGAAATGAACTGCAAGTTGCAAGCATTTGCTCTCCAATTTTCTCAAATGGCTTATCCACAATCTTTTCTGTATACTTCATAATTCCAATAGCAGTGATAAAAATGAGAAAGGCCTGTGTCACTGGAGTAATTGCAACTTTCTGACCACATTTTTCATATCCTTTGACAAAAGAAATAATCAATTCTTTATTTAAACCAAAGTCCTGGTAAAAAAGCTTAATGAAGTCTTGATAATTTACTCCCATGCGCGCTCGTTCAAAGTCAATTAAACTAAGATGACCGGCAACGATTTTATAATTGCGCAAGCCGACATCTCCGTGTAAAACAGTATTTGCATGAACTGTTAAATCTTTTTCAATACCTGCTCTTTCGGCTGTAAACTGTGCTAGCAATTTCAGCAGCTTGTTTTTGATTTCGGGCTTATTTAAGTTATCAATGTCGCGTTTTGCCTTATTGAATAGTTGATTATTTTGGTATATGCCAGAAAATGGTTTGACTTTTTGATGGAAGTGAGACAATTCTATGCCCATGTTAAATGCCATATCAGGATTGATTTCTTCTTTAATATCAGAAGGCGCCAAATCTTTCATGACCAAAACAAATTGTTGCGTTTGTTTGACAACAAAAGAGTCTAATACACGAGTATTTAGTTGCTCGTTAACAGCTTTTTCAGTTAAAAATTTTCCTTCTTGTGCAAAGACTTTGACAAAAATTTTTTGCTCAAATTTTGCACTATCACCAACAAAAGTGCTGTTCTGTGACTCGTGCGTGATCTTTGTTAAGTCTGCTTGCAGTTTTTCTTGTAAAATTTTTTCTATAGTCATTAGTTTAGTTCTTTCATTTCACCGATGCGGGCAATGCCACAGCAGCGTAGCACAAAAGTAGTTTACCGGTTTTCTTGCCAATCAAGGTAACAGTATGAAAACGCACCATAAATTATGTTTTTCTTAGTATTAATCATTTTAATTCTCGCCTTCATATAAGAATAATCAGCCAACCGTTACCCCTAATATCTGCGCCAAGTGAAAAGCTAATCCTAATGATGGATCATACTTATCATTTTCAATGGCGCTGATCGTTTGCCGAGTAACATGAGCAGCTTCAGCTAGTTGAGCTCGTGAGTACCTCTGCTTTTTAGGCAATTGCGCAATTCTATTTTTTACTAGTTCACTCTCCTGTCAAACTTATTTGACATTTTTAGTAAAGCATCTTTTACATTTTTTGCCAATCATAAATCAGAATTTAGTTAAAATTCCAACTTCGTAAAAGTAAAAATAATTTAGGTTTAAGTTTACTCATTTTTTTGCAAACAGCCCGCCTTTTTTAATACAATATAGATTAAGTAATTTGAAAGGACAGATAAGATGAAAAAAGCAGAATGTACGACTATTCTTGTCGGCAAAAACGCCACTATTGACGGCTCAGCCATGATTGCCAGAAGTGAAGACGGTGGCCGTGAAATAATTCCTGAAGGGTTTGAACTTATTACACCGGAAAAACAACCAAAGCACTATGAAAGTGTCATTAGTCACCAAAAGATTGATGATGCAGATTTAGCAGAAAAGCCTTTGCGTTATACCAGTGCACCTGATGTTTCTGGCGAAAGCGGCATCTGGGGTGCAGCCGGAATTAACTCAGAAAACGTAGCAATGACTGCTACTGAAACTATTACCACAAATGCACGTATACAAGGAATTGACCCACTTCTTGCCCAGGGCGGCCTAGGAGAAGAAGACTTTGTTACTTTAACATTGCCTTATATCCACAGTGCTCTTGATGGCGTTAAGCGGATCGGTTATTTGCTGGAAAAATACGGTACTTACGAAATGAACGGTATGGCTTTTGCCGACCACGATGAAGTTTGGTACTTGGAAACTATTGGTGGCCACCACTGGATTGCACGCCGCATCCCTGATGACGCCTACGTTGTTGCTCCTAACCGTTTAAATATCGACGAATTCCACTTTGGTAAAGATGGCTTCTTAGCTGATGACACCTTAGAAGACTTGATTAAGGAATACCACTTAAATCCTGACCACGAAGGTTACAACATGCGGCACATCTTTGGTAGCTCAACTATTAAGGATGCGCATTACAACAATCCACGTGCCTGGTTTGTTCACAATTATTTTAATCCAGAATTCGGTGGCAAACCAAGTGATCAAGATCAACCATTCATTTGCCACGCAAACCGTAAGATCAGTATTGAAGATATTTGTTTTATCGAGAGTTCTCACTATCAAGATACGCCATTTGATCCTTATGGCGATCAAGGTACCCCTGAACAAAAGAAGACCTTCCGTCCAATCGCCCTTAATCGCAACTTCGAAACTCATATCTTGCAAGTTAGAAATGACGTTCCTGAAGAAATTGCTGGCGTGCAATGGCTTTGCTTTGGTCCAAATACTTTTAACAGCTTTGTCCCATTCTACACGAATGTCAACAACACACCAGCCAGTTTCCAGACTGGTCCAAAGTTCGATTTGAATAAAATTTTCTGGTTAAACAAATTAACAGCACAATTGGGTGACACTAACTTTAAGGTCTACGGTGAACTAGAAAATGACTTTGAGCAAAAATCATTGGCACAATGTCACTTCATTCAACATGAAACTGATAAAAAAGCAGCTGGTCTTTCAGGTAAAGAAGCTGAAGATTTATTAACTGAGGCCAACCAAAAGATGGCTGATCAAGTTTACCACAACACTATTGAACTGCTGGGTAACATGGTCAATGAAGGTCATAACCTGGCAACGCTTAAGTTTGACTTGTTAGACTAATTTAATAATCAAGCTAAAAAGAAACTTAAAAAGGCTCAATTACGTTAACAAACGTTGTTGAGCCTTTTATATTGCCTGTTTTAGCAAGATAAATGTGAGTTTTAAAAAATTTACTCTATAGAATTGAGATTTTTTATTGCTTTATATAAAGATATTTCAAAGCCACTTTTTTGCAGAAAATCATACTAATTAAGAAAAAATTATTTTGAAGTCAGTAAGATGGAATAATTTGGACAAAACTGATTATCATGAACGAAGTCAAAAAGTCTTTTTTTACCCGAATAAGAGAAACCTTCCAAAGAATTAAGCCGTAGATTCTTTTTACTTTTTCGAGTTTCTCAATATAGGTACTATGAATTAGGATACGGAATCAGAGACCACATTGAGTATCACAATCGGAAAAGAATTAAGATCAAACTAAAAGGACTAGCTCCGATTAAACATCGGCAGTTAGTCCGCAGTTAAAAACTATAACATATCCTAATCTCGGATTTTACATCAAAGCCCAATGCTTTTTTTACTAGAAGAAATAATTTTACCAGACTCTATCTAACAACAGAATTTATTCTTCGATTATTTGATGTCTACTTTATTAAAGATATAACAAAACAAAATTTACAGATCTATTTAGTTATTTTGATTCCATGCCCAAATGATCCCTT
>CAMLHK010000029.1 GCA_946479925.1 uncultured Lactobacillus sp.
AGACCTTATTTTGTCCTAATTTATTTGAAAACGGGACCAGATATTTTTCCAGCCATTTTTGAAAATTTTTCATTTTCTACGCTCCTATCTAATTAATTCGCTTTCATTTCTTAAAGTATATGTTCATTGAAATAAGCGAACAATATGCAAAAGCTAGACAATCTATGTTGATTTCACAGATTTTAGAAAAATAAGAAATCGAAAAAAGAGGCTATCATCTGGTATTAGAACGGTATTTTGCTGGAGAAATGCCAAAGTAATGTCTGAAAATTTTATAAAAATAGGACGCATTTTCATATCCTACTCTGGTAGCAATCTTTTCGATTGGTGCCTTAGTGTAAGTCAAATATTCTGCAGCTATATTTACTCTTTGCAACTGAACTAATTTAATAAACGACAATCCAGTTTCATTCTTTAAGTAATCTGATAAATAATTTGGATTAAAGCCAAAGTGCTGTGCCATTTGCTCCAATGTGATATCAGAATAATTTTTCTCAATATAAAGTAACAAAGAGAGCAAATTATTATTTTTCTTTTTTGAATCAGTTACTTGAGCCTCACGATAATAAGTTTTTCTGATCAGTAGGGAAAACATAGTCAACATTTCTAATTTAATGATCTGATCGGACTGAATTTTATCGTCATAATATTCGTCAATGATATCGTAAATAATAGCAGTAATTTTGGAATCATGGTCAATCTCGAACAGACTATATCGCCCTTCACCATGATCTTCGTCTGACAATAAAGAAAAAAGCAAGTTGGAAATTGAAACGCCCTTACCCTTTGATTGTAAAAAATCAAGTTCATTTAGAGAAAAAGCAGAGGTTCGGAGCTCAATATTTAAAACTACACCATTTTTACCAATTGGTTCTACTTTGTGAGGAGTTTTGATACCGATAAAAATCATATTATCCTGATTAACTTTAATACGCTCATGCTCTGTTACTACGACACAATTACCTACTAAAGGTATATTAATTTCTACATAATCATGAACGTGAAAAGGAATATATGATTGTACAGGCTGAACAGAAATTGTAATAGAACTACTGTTTAAGACGAAGTTATCTGAATATGTATTAAAGAATTCATAAATAGGTTCACTATTAATACGACCAGCAACTTTTAATTTAAAGTCACCTGATTTAAAATCTTGCAACATAGTATTCCAGTCGCGAAAGCCATTATTCTGGCGTAACATTTGAATTATTTTTTCATGCATTTTTGATCCCTTTTAATTAGTGACTTAAATTCTGTGAAATAGACAGTTTTATCATGTAATTTAACAATAGTTTACTTTTTTACATTAAGTTAAAATGAAGAACAAAGCAAGACATTTCAAAATTTGGGAGGAAAATATGACGGATTTAACTCAAAGTCCATATAACTTAACAATTGCCGAAATCAATTTTATAAAAAATAAAGTAACTAACATGCCACTTTCTGCTAAAATAGGACAACTTTTCTTTGTAATTGGTGAGGATGAAGACAACACTGACTTAACAGAGTTTGTTAAAAAATATCAACCAGGTGGCATCATGTACCGGCCTGATAAAGCCCAAAAATTGCAACATGAAATAGCAGTATCTCAAAAAGCAAGTGCAACTCCCCTGTTCATTGCTGCTAATTTGGAAGCTGGCGGCAATGGTTTATTAACTGAAGGCACATGGTTTGGCAGACCCTTACAGGTTGCCGCTACGGATGACGAACAGAATGCATATAATTTGGGTGATGTATCAGGCTATGAAGCAAAACAAGTTGGCGGCAACATGTCTTTTGCACCAATTGTTGATTTAGACCAAAACTTCCGCAACCCGATCATGAATGTGCGCACATTTGGTAGTAGCAAAGAGCGTGTCATCAGAATGTCTGATTCACAAATAAAAGGTCTTAAGGCTAATCATGTTATTCCGGTAGCTAAACACTTCCCTGGAGACGGCGTTGATGAACGCGACCAACACCTCTTGAGCTCAATTAACTCCTTGCCTGCTGACAAATGGATGGAATCTTACGGGCAAATCTATCATCATTTAATTCAAAATGGTCTGCCTGCTGTCATGATTGCCCACATTATGCAACCAGCTTGGGAACGTCGCTTACAACCTGGTATTGAAGATAAGGATTTACGTCCTGCATCTACTTCCAAATTGCTAATTGATGGCCTTTTGCGCACTGTTTTGCATTTTAATGGTCTTACAATAACTGATGCCACACCAATGATCGGATACAATGCAATTTTGCCACGTTCAGAAGCCTTACCTGCAACCATTAATGCGGGTATCGACATGATCTTATTCAACAAGGATATCGATGAAGACTATCAATTTGTGACTGATGCAGTCAAAAGCGGCAGGATTTCAATGACCCGACTCGACGAAGCCGTTACCAGAATAATTGCCACTAAAGTTGCACAAGGCGTGATGGATACAGAAAATAATCTTTGCGAACCTGCATCGCCAGATATTGATTTAAAATTATCTGCACATAAAAAGATGGCAAAAAAAGTAGCACAAGAATCTGTTACTTTAGTTAAAGACCGTGACAAATTATTGCCTATTACACCAGAAAAATATCCCCGTGTTCGTTTAGTTGTTTTAGGTGATACAGACGATGGTGGCTTTAAAGAAGGCGGTAAGGTAACTGCAAAATTTAAGGAGAAACTGACAGAAAAAGGATTTAAAGTTACAGTTTTTGATCGGAAAAATCTTAATTTTAAAGAGGTTTTCGAAGGTGGGGTGCAATATGAAAAAGATCAATTTGACCTGGCATTTTATGTTGCTAACGTTGAAACGGCAAGTAATCAAACGACAACAAGACTTGATTGGATTCATCTAATGGCAGCAGACGCTCCGTGGTTTATGAAGGACATCCCTACTGTTTTTGTTTCCACTTGTAATCCCTATCACCTATTCGATATTCCAATGGTTTCAACTTATATTAATGCTTATACAGGCAATGATGTCACAATTGATGCTCTTCTGGAAAAAATGATGGGAAATGATAAATTTAGTGGACATAGTCCTGTTGATCCTTTCTGTGGCCGCTTTGAGACTCACTTATAAGGAGGCAGATCAATGTTAAAAATTAAAGATATTTTAGTCAACCATTATACTGAGCCTCTTGGTTATGATTTAGACAACCATTTGAGAATTGAGTTCAGCGCTGAAGCGAGTCAGATTTCAAGCAATATTCAAAAAAGAATAACAATTGATGCAAATGAACCAATTTTTGACAGTCAGTGGCAACAATATGATAACAATTACTTTGACTTTGAATTGGAGCTTAAACCGCGCACGAGATATGAAGTTACTGTTTGGTTAAAAAACGATGATACCCAAACAAGCGCAAAAAGTTTCTTTGAAACTGGTAAGATGAATGAGACTTTCACAGCCGAATGGATTGGTAATAAAGAAAAAGATATTCAAAATACACTTTTAAAGAAAGAATTTGTTTTAAACAAAAAGGTAGTAAAAGCTCGCCTTTATATTAGCGGTTTAGGTGTTTATGAAGCTTATTTGAACAAGCAAAAAATTGGTGATGAGTTTCTCGCACCTGGTGTCACAGCTTATGACAAGCTAATACAGATTCAAACTTATGATGTAACTAAGATGTTGAAAGAAAAATCACAACAGGAACTTTTGATTTCCCTTGGTGATGGTTGGTACAAGGGTAACTTCGGCTTTGATGGCGGTAAAGGTTGCATTTATGGTGACCAGCAAATGGCTATAGCTGAACTGCATATCGCATATGATGATGGCAGCAGTCAGATAATAAATACCGACGCCTCATGGCAAACTACTGCTGGTAAAATAACCAAATCAGCCATTTATTATGGTGAAGACTTTGACGCTACCAAGAAAATAATTGATTGGCAACCGGCAATTATATTGCATCATTCTAAAGAAATATTGCATGATCGTCTAAGCCTGCCATTAAAAGTAAAAGAATATTTGCCTGTTAAGGAAATTATTCACACTCCTAAAGGTGAAACCGTTCTTGATTTTGGTCAAAATCAGGCTGGTTGGCCAGAATTCTACAATCACGAATCAGCTGGCAAGGAAATCGAGCTGCAAATGGGAGAAATCCTTCAAGACGGAAATTTTTACCGGGATAATCTGCGCGAGGCTCGTGCTGCTTTTCATTATATTTCAAACGGTAAACAAAAATGGATCAGACCACATTTTACCTACTACGGTTACCGCTATGTCAAAGTCTCCGGCAATTCCCACTCCTTAAGAAAAGACGATTTCAGGGCAGCGGTAATTTATTCCGATCTTGAAATTACTGGTGGTATAGAAACTACTAATGCCAAAGTTAATCGCCTGCTCCAGAATGTTTTGTGGAGTCAAAAAAGCAACTTCTTTGATGTTCCAACAGACTGTCCGCAACGAGACGAGCGTTTAGGCTGGTCCGGTGATGCCGACATCTTTGCCAGCACTGCCATTTTAAACATGAATGCTTATGCCTTTTTCAAAAAATATGCTAAAGATATGAAAATTGAACAGGCTGCACATAACGGTATGCTAA
>CAMLHK010000030.1 GCA_946479925.1 uncultured Lactobacillus sp.
AGTTAAGTTTATAAAAAGGAGTGAGAGAAATGGTCGTTATTCAATGGATAATTAACAATATCCTTACTCAGGCAGCAATTTTAATTTCATTAATTGCGATGCTGGGATTGATATTACAAGGTAAAAAAATAGGAGCGGTCATCAGTGGTACGCTTAAAACTTTGCTTGGATTTGAAGTTTTATCCGCTGGTTCCACAATTATTCAACAAAGTTTGGCTTATTTTGCAGTAATTTTTCAGCATGGATTTCACACAAAAGGTATTGTCCCTAGTATTGAAGCCATTAATGGCCAGGCAATGAATAAGTTGGGTTTAGGTAATAGTATTGCCTTAACTCTTTTAGGTATTTTCATTGTAAACATTATCATAGCCAGATTTACTAAATGGAAATATGTCTTTTTAACCGGACAAGCTTTATTATGGATGGCAACTATGACTGTTATTGGTGGTCACTTTGCCGGCTTAAAAGGTTTTCCGTTAATTTTAATGGGTAGTATTATAGGTGGTATTTTTGCTATTGCAATGCCGGCATTAGCGCAACCGATTGTTCGTAAAATTACTGGTAGCAATGCAATTGCCCTTGGTCACTTTTGTACAATTGGATATCTAGTTGAAGCTGGCGTAGCCTGGCTAGTCAGAGATCGTAAAGTTGATCAACATGTAACTAACATTAAGGAAAGAACAGATTCTTGGGAACACGTTAAGCTTCCTAAGAGTATGTCATTTTTACAGGATAATTCCCTTTCTATTATGGTAGTAATGGTTCCTTTATACATTATTACTGCTGCTTTTGCTGGCCCTTACTGGTCTATTAAAGCTGCCGGAGGAGCTGCAGGAGGCGTAAACTACATTATTTATGCCTTTTTACAAGCTATTCAATTTACAGTTGGTGTTTATGTAATGCTTTCAGGGGTTCGTCTGATGTTAGGTGAAATTGTTCCTGCCTTTCGTGGTATTGCTATGAAGGTAGTTCCTAACTCAGTACCTGCTCTCGACTGTCCAGTTTTATTCCCATATTCACCAAATGCAGTCATTATTGGCTTCGTAACGACAACTATTGGGACAGTTATTGGCATGTTCCTGTCCCCGTTAGTAGGACTAGCAGTTATCTTGCCAGGCATGACTACTAATTTCTTTGCGGGCGGTACTGCAGGAATCTTTGGTAATGCAGTTGGTGGCAAACGTGGTGCCATCATCGGTGGTATTGCACACGGTTTGTTTATTACCTTGCTTCCAGCCCTTTTAGTTGGCGCTTTATCATCAGTTGGCTTTGTAAACGCCACAGCTACAGATGTTGATACCATCACCGCTGCTTTATTATATCTGTGGGTTATTGCACCGGCCTTTCATGCCTTTGGTTAATTACTTTGGAGGTGTTTAATAATGTCGTTTTGGTCGAAAATTTTTAAATCAAATGCAACGGAAAATAATTCGGCTGCGGATAAAGAAACTAATGAAACAAGTAGCCAGTTAACAGAAGATGAAAAGCAACAAATCAAGAGTCAAATCAAAGACTTAACTGAACAACTTAATGACAATGACTCAGAGTCAGTAGCAAGCAATAAACAAAAAGCTACTGTTTTAACCCAGTTAGGGCAGAACTATCAAAAGCTGGGTAATGTTGATGACGCTATTGATGCTTATGAAAAAAGCTTGAAACTCAACGAGGATTTTGGTCCGGCTTTTGACGGTTTGCTTAAGCTTTATGATAGCAAACGGCAAAAAGCTGCTTATGCTAAAAATAATGATGAAATACAAAAATGGCTCAACAAAGGTGACGAATTGACTGCATTATCTAAAAAAATAATGCGTTCTAAATAAATTTCTGGATTATATAGTTGAGATTATCAATTAAAAGGAGAAAAAATGGCTTATAAAACGTTAAAAGAAGTACTAAAAGAAGCAGAAGAAATGGATTTCACAGTTGGTGCTTTTAATGCTCATAACTTGGAAATGGTTCCGACTATGATTGAAGCTGCGCACGAAGAAGGTGCTCCTATTATTATTCAAACTTCTGTTGGTACGGCTGATACGGAGGGAATGAGAAACTTTGTAGCTGTTTGCAAAAGCATGGCAGAACACGAAGCAGTAGATGTTGTGCTCCACTTAGATCATGCCCGTGATATTAAAGACATTGAAAGGGCAATTGCAGCCGGATACAGTTCGGTTATGTTTGACGGTTCATTACTTTCATTTAAGGAAAACATTGCCAAAACTAAGCGAGTTGTAGAATATGCCCATAAACGCGGTGTCTCAGTTGAGGGTGAAATTGGAACGATCGGTGGAACTGAAGAGGGTTTTACCGTTAAAGAAGGAAACTATACTCGTCCTGAAGATGCTATTAAATTCTTGCAAGAATGTGACGTTGATGCCTTAGCTGTCGGCGTTGGTACACATCACGGGCAATTTCAATCTAAAACCGAATTGAACTTCCCACTTATTGAAGAATTGCATAGTAAACTGGATAAGCCAATGGTTATTCATGGTGGAACGGGAGTTAACGAGGAAGATTACCATAGACTGACCGAAAATGGTATTCGCAAGTTTAATGTCGGTACTGAACTATTAGTTTCATGGACGAAGAAAGCAAAAGAGATGTTTGGCAAAACCGAAGTTAATGAATCTCTGAGAAATAACATTATTCCATGTAACGAAAGCGTTCATAACATTATTAAACATAAAATTGAATTATTCATGAATAAAGGGTGATCTCGTTGAAAAAAACGATGTTGCTTTTAGCCGGCTGTCCTGGCACCGGCAAATCTTACTTGGCAAAACTGATATGCGAAGCCATTCCTGATTATTTTAATGAGGTTTCTATAGATCTGTTTAAAGAACAGCTTTATGAAAGTAAAGGTTTTGATAATCCGTCTGAAAAAACAGAGTTAGATAATCAAGCGTATAATATGTTTTACCAAAATGTCGCAAGCTTTATGCAAAAAGGTCAATCAATTATTTCTGATTACCCATTTTCCTATCGCCAGCACGATACCTTAGAAAAATTAGCTAACAAGTATCATTTTCAAGTAATTACAATTACGCTGACCTGTGATTCAGACATTTTATATGAAAGGCAAAGAAAACGTGATCTGGATCCTGATCGTCCTTTAGGATTCATAATGAACCATTATCATAAAGGTGATACTTTGACCGACAGGACAAAAATGGATATTCAAAAAACAAAACAGGAATTTGAAAGTTTTAATAAAAAAAGGGGATATTCAACTTTTACATTAGGTAAAACAATTTTTCTTAATGTTTCTGATTTTAGTAAAGTTGATTATGACGGTACAATTGTTAAGCTAAAAAGCTGGGTCAACTAGGTACAAATTTACTTCTTAAATATTTTGCTTAATATTCATTTAAAAACCATATTTTAGCCGTATTTCGTATTAAAACGAATTACGGCTTTTGTGGTTCGGATTTGGGCGACTGTTTGATTTTCGGTAAAATTGCCGGTCAAAATGCAGCCCATCCTAAAGACGATATCGCAGAAGTTAATGTACCTTCTCCTAAGCATGAAAAGCCGTTAAAGCCACGACCACTAGATTCTGATATTAAGAAAGAAGAGTTTCCAACTGGGTCTGAACAATATATCGGCAAATCTACTAAAGGAATGGGGGATGAAATAGTTGTCAGAGTAACAGCCGATAAGCAAAAGAATCAAAATCAAACTAAAAGGACTAACTCCGCTTGAATATCGTCAGTTAGTCCTCAGTTAATAGCTAATATAAAGTGTCCTAATTTTGGGGTTCACATCAAAACTCAGTGCCTTTTTCATACTTGTCCTTGTTGTTCTCTACCACATAAATTTCTTAAGATTATT
>CAMLHK010000031.1 GCA_946479925.1 uncultured Lactobacillus sp.
TGGTTGATCAAGGAGCCCGAATTGCTGACATCGGAACAGATCACGCTTATTTACCGATCCAATTAGTTAAAGAAGGTAAAGTTGATTATGCTATTGCCAGCGACGTAGCAACTGGGCCTTTAGAAAATGCTGAAAAAGATATCATTGCTGCTGGCTTAAAAAACAAAATTGAAACTCGTTTAGGATCTGGACTTGAAACAATTAGCGCCAAAGACAGAATTGATACAGTGGTAATTGCCGGTATGGGTGGCAAGTTAATGACCAATATTTTAAACGAAGCTTGGTCAAGAAATTTTCATTTTGCTACATTAATTTTGGAGCCTAATGTGGGGGAGCCGGGTGTGCGTGAATGGCTTTCGGCACATAAGTATCAAATTATTAACGAAAAAATTATCGCTGAAGCCGGGCATATATATGAACTGATTAAGGCACAAGAGCTGGAAAATACTATCAGTTTAACTGACCGGCAAATGTTTTTTGGACCTGAAATTCTAAAAGAAAAAAATCAAGTTTTTTATCAAAAATGGCGCGATCAATTAGCTTACCATCAAAGATTGCTAACTAATTTAAATAAGGCCCAGGAAAAAGATGGTGCACATATTAAGCAAATTGAGTATGAAATAAAAATGATCGAGGAAGAAATAAATGACTAAAGTAGAGGATATAGTTGCCGTTTTAAGGCAACACTTTCCAGAAGAAATAGCTAGCCAAGGTGATCCAGTTGGCATCCAAATAGGCTCACTTGAGCAAAATGTCACTAAAATAATGACCACCTTAGATGTCAGACCACAAGTGGTGGACGAGGCAGTGCAAAATGGTGTTGACTTGATTATCAGTCATCATCCCTTGATGTTTCGCCCCGCTCCAAACTTGGATTTTGCCAATCCCCAATATGCTATGTACGGTAAAATAATTGCTCATGGCATTACGGTCTATTCTATACATACTAATTCAGACAAGGCTGAAGATGGTTCAAGCGACTGGCAAGCTGAAGAGTTGGGTTTGAAAGACGTTGAGCCGTTTTGTCCAGATAATGATGGCATTGCTATAGGACGTAAGGGCAGATTACTTCAGCCACTATCTGCCGAAGAATTTGCTTATTACGTCAAAGACAAGATGCAGGTAAAAATGGTAAGATTAATTACTGCTGATAATCAGCAGACTATTTCTTCAGTTTGTTTTATTTGCGGTGACGGCGGCAAATATTGGCATCAAGCAGTAGAAGAGAATATTGATGCTTTTATTACAGGAGATGTTTATTACCATACAGGCCATGATATGATTTCTGCTGGTCTGACGGTAGTTGATCCGGGTCACTACACTGAAAAGATTTTTAAAGAAAAAATTTATCAAAAATTGCTTGAATGGAATAAAGAACATTCTTGGAACGTCGAAATTACCCAATCTGAAGTATCAACTAACCCATTTCAAGATTTATTTTAATTAAGGAGATAAGATGGAGTATCCAAATTTATTACCAAGATTTTTAAAATATGTAAAAGTTAATTCACGCTCTGATGAACATTCAGACAGGTTTCCTTCAACTAAGCGTCAAGAAGATTTTCAAAAACAGGTTATTTTACCTGATCTCGAAGAGCTTGGCCTCAAAGATGTGCATTATAATCAAAAATCAGGGTGTGTTATTGCCGAAATTCCAGCTAATGTAGATTATGATGTACCTGTAATGGGACTTCTAGCGCATTGTGATACCGCAGACTTCAATGCGGAAAATGTCAAGCCGCAAGTTCATGAAAATTATGACGGCAAATCAAAAATTCGCCTTGGAGATTCTGAATTCTATTTAGATCCTGCCGAATTTCCGAACTTAAAGAAATATGCGGGACAGACTATTATTACTGCATCTGGTGACACACTGCTTGGCGGGGATGATAAATGTGGGGTAGCAGAATTAGTTACTGTAGCAGAATATCTGTTAAATCACCCTGAAATTAAACATGGTAAGATTCGCCTTGGTTTTACTCCTGACGAAGAAATCGGTATGGGGGCCCAACATTTTGATATTGATGAATTTGGTGCAGATTTTGCCTTCACAGTAGACGGTGGAGCTCCTGGAAAGTTAGATTGGGGCACTTTCTCCGCAGCTACATTTACTCTGGATATCCAAGGCGTAAATGTACATCCTTCAGTAGCTAAAGATCAGATGATTAATGCTATCCAAGTTGGCATTAACTTCCAAAATCAGCTTCCGCAAAACGAAGTCCCTGAAAAAACTGCGGGCCGGGAAGGATTTTATCATCTAACCAATTTTACTGGTACGGTTGATAACGCGCAAATGGAATACATCGTTCGCGATTTTGAAAGAGATGGTCTGGAAGATCGTAAAAATAAAGTCAAGGCTATTGTTAATCAAATGAACAAGGACTTTGGTACTGAGAGAATTAAGCTTAACATGAGAGATCAATACTACAACATGGCCGATATTCTTAAAGATCACATGGAGATTGTTAATTTGGCAAGAAAAGCATATAAGGCAGAAGGCTTAACAATCAATGAAGATCCAGTAAGAGGAGGAACTGATGGTTCACTTCTGACTTATAGAGGTTTACCTTGTCCGGATCTTTTCTCTGGTCAAGAAAACATGCATGGCAGGTTTGAATATACCGTTCTGGAGTCCATGGCAAAAGCAGTAGACGTCATGATAAAAATGGTACAAATGAATGCTGCCGCTAATAAGTAGTGAAACAAAAACGGCTCTTTTTAAGGCTGTTTATAAAAAGATTAAAAATTAAAAGCTTGTTCTGATAAAGGAATTTAAGCTTGTAAAAGGTTAGCAAAATTATGCACAGTTATTAAAGCTATGCTAAAGAGCACCTAAAATCATTATCAAAAATGGTTTTAGGTGCTTTTTTTATTTTTTGTAATACTAACAGCTAAGATGTGGAACATTTAAATTATTCTAAGACTTTTGATTAAAAATAAATTTGCAAAAAAATAAAATTTGTTTTATTATACTACTGTATTACATATGTAGTTCACTAGTATAATAATTTTTAGTAAGGATGATTAAGAGTGAAAAATATTAATGCACTACAACTGGATAATGTTAGTACATTTGTTGGCAAAACTGTGCTAGTCAAAAATGCTACTTTTGAAGTTAAACCAGGTGAAATAATCGGTTTGATAGGTCCTAATGGGGCTGGGAAAACCACCATTATGAAAACTATCCTGGGTTTAATGAAATTCAAAGGAAAAGTTGTAGTTAATGGGCGAGAAGTTTATGAAAATGATCATCAGGCTTTAGATAAGGCAGGTGCGTTAATTGAACATCCTGCTATTTACCCATTTCTTACTGGAATTCAGAATTTGACCCTTTATGCTCATGATCAAAAAGATATGGCAAACTTAATTTCCGAATTACAAATGAGTTCCTATATTAATAATAAGGCTAAAGGGTATTCTCTTGGTATGAAGCAAAAATTAGGAATAGCAATCGCCTTACTAAATCAACCTCAAATTGTAATTCTTGATGAACCAATGAACGGACTAGATATTGAATCAACTATTAAAGTAAGAAAACTAATCAAAAGGTATTCTGACCAAGGAACAGCTTTTTTAATTTCAAGTCACATTTTAAGTGAATTACAAAAAGTAATGACGAGAGTTGTCTTAATCTCTGGGGGACAAATCATATTGAATAAAGAAGTTGCAGAATTTGAAAAAATTAGTTACCAAAAATACCATTTGACTACTGAAAATAATAAACTTGCAAAAAAGATTTTTGC
>CAMLHK010000032.1 GCA_946479925.1 uncultured Lactobacillus sp.
AAAAATAATGTACAATATTTGTCAAAGGAAGTGATGCTCATGTTACAAATTCGACCTGTTTCAGAATTAAGAAATTACAATAAAGTCCTTGACAAAGTTAAAAAAGATAATCCAGTTTTTCTTACCAAAAACGGCTATGGCAAATTTGCTCTCATAGATATTGGGGACTATGATGAATTTACTACTGCTCTTGAGCTGGTAACTAAGCTGAAAAAAGCTGAAAAGTCAAAGCATTATAATTTTGATGAAATTAAAGGAAAACTATTCAGCTAATGTTCTCATTAAAATTATCTAGCCCTTCTAAAGAATATTTTGAAAACCTAAAAACATACTTATTGGCTAAGTTTGGTGAAAAAGTAAAAAAAAAGAAGTTTTGGCTAGGGAAGAAGAAAAACTGGATAATTTAAAGTCATTTCCATATCTGGGCATTAAAGCAGCTAAGTTTTCTGAATTACTTAATGGTTATTATGTTCTAATTGATAAATATGAATATATCTTCTACCGTGTAGATGAAAAAGAGAAAATAATTTATATCGAACTTATATTAAGTACCAAAGAAGACCTCATTAAAAAAATCCAAAATTACTTTCATTAATTAAGGCGCATCCCTTTACGATGCGCCTCTTTTGTAGTCTTAAACCACAATATTCCAATTTCTATTTAGTAAAAGCCAAAAAATCAATGATGAATTATTGAATTTTTATTATTTCTCAGCCAATTTCGCTGCAGCTGCAATACTTTGCTGTGCGGGCAAGGGAATCCTTCCTAAACCATCAAGCCCAATATTTAATAAATAATTTATTCCTAAGCTATTTAAATATTTGCGGTTGTGATAAATAGTTGCAGGAGATTTCCAATTTTGATCGCGATAAGAAAAGCCCCAAGAATCATTAGTGGTACCGGCTGACTCATATAAACCATATGGTGAAGGTTTAAGGCCATTGAGTGAGTTAAAATTAATATCTTTAGTCACCTTTTCTTTTTCACTGGGAATTTCATTATCGCCAAGGGAAACATAATCATATTTGCCATTACCAAGACGTGAATTTATTAGGCAATTTGGCTGCAATTTTTTCACTGTCTCATAAATTTTTTGACTTTGGCTTGCAGTTAAGGTCATCGGTACATCAAACCAGGCAACAGCTATCTCACCATAATTACTCATTATTTCTTTAATCTGAGGCAGAATTTTGTCTGTAAAGCATTGATTATAATTCTTATTTTTTTGAGGAAAGTCCCAGCTATTGTCCCAAGTAGTGCCAGAGGATTCAATATCATTTGAAAGGTAGCCTCCCCCATTTGGTTCATGCCAATCTAAGTCTTGGGAATAATAAAGACCCAGCTTTAAGCCGAATTTTTGGCAAGCTGCTGCAAGTTCACCGATTACATCCCGCTGAAATGGTGTTGCATCATACACATTATATGAATCTACTTGTGAATGGTACATTGCAAAGCCATCATGGTGTTTAGTTGTAACTATCAGATATTTCATACCACATTTTTTAGCAAATGCTACGATTTTTTCGGCATCAAAATATATTGGGTTAAAAGCGGTAGCAAGCTGGCGATACTTTGCAACAGGTATTTGCAATTTAGACTGAATCCATTCAGCGTAATTGCTTGCAGATTTTCCTTCATATTCACCAGCAAGAAGTGAATATAAACCCCAGTGAATCATCATGCCGTATTTAGCATTTTTAAACCATTCAATATTCTCGTTTGCAGTCATACATTTCTCCATTACTAAACTTACGCTGGAAATACATAGTGTTGTCATTAAAAGTTTAACACGTATTTTTCGTACAAATTTGATTTAACCAAAAAAGAGTTAGCCTTAATACTTAAAACTAACTCAAAATATCTATTATCTTAATAAAATTTACTGTATTGCCAAGTAGTTTTCCGCGTTACGCAGATCCTCAATTGACAACTGACCAGGTGCAGAAGTTTGACCAACAGCGCCAAAGGACAGACTTGAGCCGAAAACCTGGCCTGCTACTCTAGTGACTTTACCGATATCGCCCATGGCCATAGTAATCAGGGGATTAGCAATCTCTTTGTTCATTTCTGTCGTTGCAGTTAAAAGAGTTAAAACGTCAGCGGCACTATGAGGCATGCAGGCTAACTTGGGCACATCAGCACCAAGTTGCGCCATTTTTCGTAAGCGAAATTCAATTACATCTTTAGCTGGCACTTTTTCAAAGTCATGGTTACTCATAATTACCACAACATTGTAGTTATGAGCTAAAGTCACTAAAGATTTTATTCTTTTTTCGTCATGAAAAAGTTCAATATCAACAGCATCACCCAGCCTATTAGTAACTACGTATTCTACTAAATTTAAATACTGGTCCTCGTCGAGTTGACAAACTCCACCTTCATTTTTGGTACGAAAAGTAACTAAAACTGGTAACTCGCCCACTTCTTGTCGCAATTTCTTGGCAGTAGTATTTAGTGTGTTAAAATCCTTAATTCCTGCAGCATAATAATCAATACGCCATTCCATTAAATCTGGTTTGGCAGCCTTAATCTTCTTAGCTGAATCCATAATCTCTTTTTCAGTTGAACCGACATTTGGCACAGCAATTTTAGGCAGACCTGCACCTAAAACAATATTTCTAATCTTGACAGTAGCCATTATTCAATACCTCAACTAATTATTATCATCTGAGAACATAATTTCACGGATATAATCAGTTGGCATATCTTTACCTGTCCATAACTTAAATGAGGCTGCACCCTGATCAATCATCATGCCGATGCCATCAAAAACATGCTTAACTCCAGCTTTTTGAGCCACTTTCATTAATTTGGTAGTTCTAGGAGCATAAACTGTGTCAAACACCACCATGTCTTCATGGAACCAGGAAGGATCTGAAACCAGCGTCTTATCCTCAAGTGGTTTCATACCAACGCTGGTGGCATCACAATAAATATCGCTTTCTGCAATTGATTGTTTAAATGCTTCTTGATCAGTCAACTCAGTTAAAGAAACCTGGCAATCAGTTTTTTCTTGAATAGTTTTGACGTTCTTTTCAGCCTGAGCCCACTTATCATCTTTAATATTAAACAATCTGATTTCTTTAGCACCATCTAAAGCCGATTGAACAGCTATTGGGGTTGCGGCACCGCCGGCACCAGTCAAAGTCATCACTTTGCCTTTAATGTCAATGCCTTCATCCTTAAGCGATTGGACAAAGCCAATGCCGTCGGTAGTGTAGCCAGTCAAAACACCATGATCGTTCACAATAGTATTAACCGCATCACACATTTCAGAAGCTGGCGATAATTTATCAAGGTACTGGATTACCTCTTTTTTATTGGGCATTGAAACGTTTGAGCCACGCATATCTAAAGTGCGGATAGCGTCAACTGCACCTTTTAATTTATCATTGCCAATTTCAAAACAGAGATAAGTATAATTCAAGCCCAACTTAGCAAAAGCATTATTGTGCAT
>CAMLHK010000033.1 GCA_946479925.1 uncultured Lactobacillus sp.
AAGGGCTGGATCCCAACTGATGAACATATGAGAACTAAAGTTGATGGCATCTTTGCCTTAGGTGATGTGCGTGCTAAAGACTTGCGTCAGATTGCTAATGCGGTTGGTGATGGCAGCATTGCTGGTCAAGAAGCTTATAATTATCTCCAAGACTTAAATGATCGTCAAATATAAAGATTAAAAAAAGAATTCATTTAAATTGAATTCTTTTTTTTTACGGCTAGCAATAATGATAAATGCTAGAATAGAATCTATGAAACCGAATTTATTGCTAGAAAAAAGGGGTACTTTAGTGAAATGAATGCAGAAGAAAAATTTCGAGAATGGCAAAATGCACACAACATGCCAAATTACTTGCAAGAACAGTTATCAAAGCTAAGTCAGGATCCCAAATGGATTGAGGATTCATTTGGCCAGGATATTAACTTCGGTACTGCTGGGATGCGTGGCAGACTTGAGCCTGGGACCAATCGTATTAATTTATATACTGTGGGTCGAGTGACAGAAGGATTGGCCCGACTGATCGATGAAAAAGGTGCAAAAGCTCAAAAAAGGGGCGTGGTAATTTCTTTTGATTCCCGCTACCATTCTCGTGAGTTTGCGGAGCATGCAGCACAAATCCTTGGAGCCCATAATATTCATGTTTATCTCTTTGATGATTTAAGACCAACTCCTGAACTTTCATTTGCAGTAAGATACTTGCATTCTTATGCAGGAATTAATATCACTGCTTCTCATAATGCCAAACAGTATAATGGGTATAAAGTTTATGGTGCTGATGGTGCCCAAATGGGTCCTGAAGATGCAGAACGGGTTTTTGAATACTCCCAAAAGGTAACTAATATATTTACAGTTAATACTGCATCGGTAGCTCAACTTCGTGCTCAGGGAATTTTACAGTTAATTGGAGAAGATATTGACGAGCTATATTTAGCAGAACTGAAAACGGTAAATGTTAATACTGAACTTATAGAGCAAACTGCCGGCAAATTAAAAATTATATACACTCCTTTGCATGGTACAGGTAAAATACTTTATGAACGGGCTTTTAGGCAAAATGGTTTTACCAATGTAGTACCCGTCCCAAGTCAGGCAATCCTCGACCCGGAATTTCCCACTACTAAAAAGCCAAATCCTGAATACCGTGATGTCTTTGATCCGGGGATTAAGCTGGCAAATGAAAAAAATGCCGATTTAATCATTGCAACTGACCCTGATGCAGATCGTATGGGTGCTTGTGTGCGCACAAAAGATGGTGGCTTTCAAGTTTTAACAGGTAATCAGATCGCTACGTTGATGATTTACTATTTATTAGTTAATTTGAAAAATAATGGTCAACTCATCAGTGATTATGAATTGATTACTTCAATAGTTTCGAGTAGTATGCCACTTAAAATAGCTGATGATTTTGGTATCAAAACAAAATCAGTTTTGACAGGGTTTAAATTTATTGGCGAAGAAATTGACCGCATGAATAAAATGCATGATGGCAAATTTTTAATGGGATTTGAAGAAAGTTATGGTTACCTTTTTAAACCATTTGCTCGAGATAAGGATGCTATGCAAGGAGCGCTAATGTTTGCTGAAGTAGCCTCTTATTATGCCTCAAGGAATATGACAGTCTTAGATGGTTTGAGTGAAATCTGGCAAAAATATGGCACATCGTATGAAATTACCCAAGCTATAGAAATGCCAGGAATTGGTGGACAAAAGAAAATGGCCGAATTGATGGCGAAATTGCGTTCTGAAAACTTACAACAAATAAATGGGATCCCAGTCGTTAAAATTCAAGACTTTTTAAAGCAACAGGAATCTAATGAAGATGGCACTAAACCAATGAGAGACTTACCTAAATCAAATGTATTAAAATACTTTTTAGCCGATGAAACTTGGCTGGCTTTGCGGCCCTCAGGTACAGAACCAGTAATTAAAGCTTATGTTGGAGTAAATAAACCAGATATTGCTACTGCACATGAAGCTGCTGAAAGTTATCAAAAAGCATTGGCAAAACTGTTAAAATAAAACAAAAATGATGCGAAAATACGTTCGAGAGTGTAAAATATAATAAGTCAAAATAAGAGTTGGGCTGTTTTGTCCAACTTTTTCTACGAGAGGTTTTTCGATGATTAAACGACAAGAAGAACGTAAATTTGATCTGGTTTCAAAATTTAATCCAGCAGGTGATCAGCAACAAGCTATCGACAAATTAGCTACTGGTTTTAAAAAAGGCTATAAGGAACAGATCTTAGAAGGTGCTACTGGTACAGGTAAGACTTTCACAATGGCCAATATTATTGCAAAATTAAACAAACCCACTTTAGTTATTTCTCATAATAAGACTTTAGTTGGCCAATTATATGGTGAATTTAAGGAATTTTTCCCTCACAATGCTGTTGACTATTTTGTGTCATACTATGATTATTATCAACCTGAAGCTTATGTGCCTCAATCCGATACTTATATTGAAAAGGACTCGGCAATTAATGATGAAATTGACCAGTTGCGTCACCAAGCTACCAGCGATTTAATGGAACGTAATGATGTCATTGTCGTTGCTTCTGTTTCGTGCATTTATGGTTTAGGTGATCCTAAAGAATATGCTGCAAGTGTGATTACAGTTCATGAAGGCGAAGAATATAATAGAAATACACTGTTGCGTGATTTTGTTAATATCCAATATGATCGTAATGATATTGACTTTCAGCGTGGTCGTTTTCGCGTTCGTGGAGATGTTGTAGAAGTTTTTCCTGCAGGTAATTCTAACCATGCCTATCGGATTGAATTTTTTGGCGATGAAATTGACAGAATTGTAGAAGTTGATGCTTTAACTGGTGAAGTAATTGGTGAAAGAGAAAGTATATCTCTGTTTCCGGCTACTCACTTTATGACCAATGAAGAACAGATGAGAAGGGCTCTTAAAGCAATTTCACAAGAAATGAAAATTCAAGTGAAAAAGTTTGAGGGTCAAGGTAAATTGCTAGAAGCCGAACGTATCAAGCAACGTACGACTTTTGACATGGAAATGATGGGCGAGGTCGGTTATACCAATGGTATTGAAAACTATTCTCGCCATATGGAAGGACGTAAAGAGGGAGAACCACCGTATACTTTGCTGGATTTCTTCCCTGATGATTTCTTGATTTTAATTGATGAGTCTCATGCTACAATGCCGGAAATAAGGGCAATGTACAACGGAGATCGTAATCGCAAAAAAACATTGATCGATTATGGTTTTCGTTTACCGTCTGCTCTTGATAACAGACCTTTGCAACTCGCTGAATTTGA